>NZ_JAUSYO010000001.1:3171743-3488918 GCF_030816935.1 Arthrobacter sp. B3I9 | reverse complement strand
GCGGTCGCGCCAAATCCGATGACGACGGCGCTGAGTCTCCGGCCGTAGTCCCCGGTGGAGCCGGTCAGGGCCAGGGAATGCAGCACCGAGCAGTAACCGGCCAGTTCGTTGTTCTTGTGGAACACGTGCAGCCCGAATCCGCCGTCGCTGGCCCAGTGGTTCATAGCTTCGAAGGCGATCAGCGTGAGTTTCTTGTCGATTGCCAACTGGGTGATGGCCCGGTCCTGGACGCAGTGTGGCCAACCCCAAAGGACCTGCCCGTCACGGAGTTCGGCGAGGTCTTCGGGCTGCGGTTTGGGCAGGAGGACGACGTCGGCCTCCGCCAACACTTGCGCGCGCGGGGCGATGCGCCCCACAAGCGGTGCCAGATGGGAGTCCGAAACGCCGAAACGCTCGCCGTAGCCTTCCTCAAAAATCAGGTGCTGCCGGATTTCGGGGGCGATGCGCTTCAAATGCAGGGGATGTATCGGAAGGCGGCGCTCGTCAGGTTTTCGGGTGCTGGAAAGCACGCCGAGCGTGAGGTGATCGGTCATACTGGTCACTTCTTCTTGGAGCTTGCCGACTTGGCGGTGGTGGTCGTGTCTCCGGAGGTGGAGGGTCCCGAGGCGGCCTTCTTGTCGGCGCGTTTTTCCTTGATGGTCTTGGCGGATTTCTTCGATGCTGCTTGGCGGGGGGATTTGTCAGCCATGATTGCTCCTGTAGCGGAACCGAAAGGCTCCTGACTTCGAACCATACAGGTACCCGCCTAACGCACCCCTCGAAGCCGTCGAGCGGGATCCCTCGAGGCACGCGAGGGCGACCTTGCATCAGATAACCGCCAGGGCGCCCTTCGCGCTTTCCACAAGAACATGGGCGGCGGCGGGAAGATGCCTGACCTCGCCGTCAATCTGGCAAGGGACAGCGTCCCGCGTGGTGAATGCGTAGCTGCTGACGCTTGGTTGATTTCCGAGTCCCAGGGTCACGGCCCGAAGAGTCATCAGGGCCATCTTCCAGCGACCGGAGTGCGGGAGCGTCACAACCTCGAACCGGCCGTCATCGGGGCCGACAGACTCGCTGACAGTCCCATACTTTGCCATCCGCGAAATATTGGCCAGAATCAGGCTGTCCAAGCGCGCGGTGGCCCCGTCTGCCCGGACGAGCTCGAACGGACTCAGGTGAGAGAGTGTGCGGGCGACGGACACAAGTTCGAGGAATTTGCCCTTCCCCCCGCTCTCGATTCCGATTGCCATCAGCGGCGTAAGTCCGAAACCAATGTAGGAGTGGGCGTAGTGGACCTGTGCCGGCTGTTCCTTTCCAAAGGTAATGCGCAACAGGTCGATGTGCCGGACCGGGTCGTCCCGGACCGCCTCAGGCAACGGTCGTGCGGGCATGCTGCGGTGATGGTCGTTGGCGTTACCTGCCGGGACAACGGTGCACACCGCCTTGCTGCCTGGAACGTCCATCACCCCGTTCACGACCTCGTTGTACCCGCCGTCGCCGCTGACTGAAACAATGAGCGGGGACCCTGTGGCCGCCACGGACCGCGCAAGGTCCCGCGCGTGGCCGGCAAAGCCCGTGGGCAGCACATCAACCTGCAGATCAGGTACTCCATCGGCCAGATCCCGTCGCAGCTCGTTGATCCTGGCGGCCATGCCAGGCTTGCCGGGATTGAAGACCAGCACAGCCCGATCAAAACGGGCTGCAGGTGCCAGGTCAGGGCCGCTGGCTGTCATCGGTCTTTCAGCCCTGTCGATCCATCAAATCGTCCGCTACGCGGTGAAGGTCCTGAACCCACCCGATTGAGCGGCTTGGCGCTCCCGAACCGGCTTCAAAATTTGCAAGAGCTTCCGCTATGCGCTCCAGTGCCTGCGAGATATTGGCCTTGACCGCCGGGTAACCTTCCTCCGCGCGAGGATCAGACGAAGCCGAAGACAGGAGCTCCGCTCCGGACCTTATGACCAGTGAGGCCTCGTACTCGTTCACACTTGCACCTCGCAGCTTCCTCGCATTGGACGTGCGCCAACTCTAGGTCATGTCCATAAGTCCTCATAGCAGCCTGATTGGTCATCGCGCCGCGATGTGCCCCGCGACGTACTCCGCGTCCGCCCCGACCAGTGCCACCGTTGACGATGCGTGCCGGGTGAGCCAGGGGAGTCCCACGGTGTAGAGGCCGGGGACCTCGGTGACGCCGCGGGAGTGGCGCGGGTAGTTCCACTGGTCGAGCACGGGGATGTCCAGGAAGCCGAAGTCCAGCCCGTAACCGGTGCTCCAGATGACGGAGGTGATGCCCGCCGCGTCGAGGCCGAGGCGGGCCCCTGGTTCCACCGGCAGCCACTCGTCGGCGGGCACGGTTTCCGCCGGGGGTGCGTCAATGCCGGCCGCGGCGATGTACGCGTCAATAATCACCTTCATCCGCTGCCCGAACCCCGCCTCCGCCAGCGCGAGACGGGTCGGGAGGTCGTCGCTGAAGACGAGGACGCCGTCGTCCGTTCCCTCGAAGTGGCCGTGCAGCCGGACGCCCCGGCGGCCGAGATCGCGCAGGCGGATGCTGTGCCCGCCGTCGTTGCCGGAGATGAGTGGATTGCACAGGAACCGTGCGGCGGGGGAAGGGAGCTGCTCCACCTGCAGGCCGTTGATGCCGTGGTGGGGCCCGTGCAGGTTGACCTGCAGGAGCCAGTAGAAGATGTCCTGGCCGCGGTAGCGCCGCGGCGCCTCGGGGCAGGCCGACACCGACAAGTGCACCTCGCGGCCGGCGGCAAGCAGGTCCTCGGTGATCTGCCCGCCCGACTGCCCGGTCCCCACCACCAGCACCGCGCCGTCGGGCAGCTGCGCAGGGTTCCGGTAATCATGGCTGTGCAGCTGGCGGATATGCCGGGGGAGTTCAGCGGCCGACGCCGGAACCCGCGGCCGCTGGTAGGCCCCGTTCGCGAGGACGACGTTCCGTGCCAGCCAGTTCCCCCTGCTGGTTTCCACGGCGAAGCCGCTCAGTGTAGTGGAGCTGCTGTCCGCTTCGGCTACGCGCGTGATCTCGGTCCCCAGCAGCACAGGCGCCATGATCCGCCGCGCATAGTTCCTAAACAGCTCGATCACGGCGTCGCGGGGCAGGAACGCGTCAGGTTCCGGACCGTCGTAGGTCCAGCCGGGCAGCAGGAACGCAAAGTTCGGGGTGTTCAGGTAGAACGAGCTCCAGCGGTCCTGCCACGCGCCGCCCAGTTCCGGCCGCTGCTCCAGCAGTTGATGCTCGACGCCGTGCCGGGTCAGCCAGTAGCTCGTGGCCAGGCCGGCCTGCCCCGCGCCGATCACCAGGGTGTCGACCTCGTTGTGCGGTCCTGCGGCGGGGGAGCGCATGGCTACTTCTTCGCGGCCTTGGCCTTCGGCGCGCCTGCGGATTTCGGAGCCTTGGGCGGCAGCGTGCTCACGTGCTCGAAGGCCTTTTCCACCCAAGCCTTGGCCCGGGCCTCATCGCCGTCGCCCTCGGCGTTCCAGATCTCCGGCAGCCCGGTATAGCCGCCCATGGGGCGTTCGGGCGGCCCGAACGGCACGGTCCGTTCGGTGCTTTCGAGCTCTTCCTTGTCGGCCGCGGCCAGCTTCACGCCGATGGTGGGGCCGAACAGACCGGCGAACATGTTGCCGTTGATGAACGCCCCGAGGTTTCCGAACATCGGCTTGATGACCACCTCGGGGTGGTCGGGGAGCACTGAGCGGAAGTGCTCCTTGTCGGCGTCGGACGCTTTGGGCATTTCCATGGTCTCCTCCGGGAACTGGTCAACGACAGGTCTTCCTGCAGGATATGCCCGCGACCGAGGTTCCGCTTAGCGCCCGTACCGAACGTGGTAGGGGTTTTGCGTGATGCTGCCCCCGTTGGTGGTGAAGTAGCCGAACCCGTCGAAGTGGGCAGGAGTCACTTGGGACCGGTGTGTGCGGAGGAAGTCGCCCCACCGGCCTTCGGTCGCGGTGGATCCGTCCTGGTACCAGACGACGAAGCCACCGAGGATCCCGTACGCTGTGGCTGCTTCGTCCCTCGGGCCACCCCACGCCACCGCGATCCCGACCTCATTGTTCGAGCTCAGCGACAGCGCTGTACGTGAAGACATAGCCGGGGTTCCACACCTGGAGTTCGCTGGCGGTCTTCCATGTGGACGTGTTGATGCGCACCACCCGGGTATAGGGCTGCGGGTAGTTGGGGTTCTCACCGGCGGCGCTGCGCGGCGCCGTCCAGGAGAACCAGAGACTCCCGTCTTGCCATCCCACGCTGCCGGGCTGAAGATTCGTGAGCGGGATCCGGACGACGACGCGACCGTTCCCAGAAGCGTCCACGGCGACTAGCAGGTTGCGGTTCGAGTAGGACAGATGCGGCTGGTCCAGGAACGCCGCGGCGACGTCGAGGTCGGAGGCGACGAAGTCGACAAAGGACCACGCGGACTTCGGCTTCGAGCCGACGTCGGCGGCTGTTCCCCAGGCGAGGGTCTCCGACCAGACCGCCGGCGAACGACGGGAGGATGACGCTATGACACGCTGTTAGCGGGGCCGGCCGATGCACCGGTTAGCGAAGCACAGGCTACAGTGCCCACAACAGGACACCGACACGGTGGTTTACTCATCTTAGGGTGCTTTATTAGAAACTAATAAAGCCGTATAAAGGTAGTAAGGTCGGTTCTGAGGATCCGGTAAATAACCCTTACACCCCCAATGCTGGTGCTACTCCAGAGATCGTCATAGGACGAGACGAGTTGCTGGAGGATTTTAAGGTGCTCCTGCGCCGCCTTGACCGCGGGCGCACGAACCAATCTATGATCGTTACAGGTCTGCGTGGCGTGGGGAAGACCGTCCTGCTGGGCGAGTTCCGTCAGATAGCCGAGGAGTTCAAGTGGAGAGTCCTTGAACTAGAGGCCAGCAAGCATGATGACAGCCATTTCCGGCAGACGGTGTACTCACAACTTCGGGCGGCGCTCTTTCAGATTTCGCCAAAGGCCAAATGGGGAGAAAAGGCGAGGAGAGCAGCTCAAGTTCTCCAGTCCTTCAGCCTTTCCATCGACCCGGCGTCCGGTGCTCCGACGTTGTCGCTGGACGTCGACCCCGCCGAGGGGTTTGCGGATCACGGGAACCTCACGCTGGACGTGACCGACGTGCTGGTTTCCATCGGCGAAGCTGCGCGGGAACATGCGACAGGGCTGGTTCTGCTGTTCGACGAAGTCCAGTTCCTGAGTCAGCCGCAGCTGGAAGCCGTCATTCAGGCAATACACAAGACAGTCCAAAGAAAGCTTCCCGTGACCTTCGTTGGAGCCGGACTGCCCCAAATCGCGGAGCTTGCCGGCGATGCTAAATCATATGCCGAGCGGCTTTTTAAGTTTCCCAAAATCGGATCTCTTGATGTGGAAGATGCGAAGAAGGCCCTCGCCGAGCCCGCCCACCTTGAAGGTGTTTCGTTCAATGACGACGCCCTAGACCGGGCGTTTGAGCTAACGGAGGGCTACCCATACTTTGTCCAAGAGCTTGGCTATCAGGTATGGGCAGTGGCAGACGGCGAAACCATCACACTTGAAGACGTGGAGGACGCAAAAGACGCATACGAGGCCAAGCTTGATTCGTCCTTCTTCCGGGTCCGTTTGGATAGGGCCACTCAACTGCAGATTGCCTATATGCGCGCCATGGCACAGCTCGGTCCAGAGTCTCAAAAGGCGGCGGACGTGGCTGGTGTAATGGGGAGGGAATCCACGCAACTGGCCCCCACCAGGTCTGAGCTCATCAACATGGGGTTGCTCTACACTCCCTCGCACGGCTACGCAGGGTTCACCGTCCCTCACTTCGACCGCTTCATGCTCCGAGCTGTGCCGGACCTGGACGTTCCTCCTGTCCAGAAGAGACGTTCAAAGGGCAAGAGTTAACTGCCGCGGGACCGGCCAGTTTCGAGGACACCGGCTGCTTCTTGACTCGCAGAACCTCGGCAAGTCCAGGGCCGCTGCGGGCATCGAGCACTCAGAGTAGCCTGCCTTGACTCCGCACTGCGGTTCATAGTTGAAGATGGCGCTATGACACTTCACAACGCCTTGCGTGTAGTTCGTTTGTCGGCCCTTTACGACCTTGTCGTCACCGCGGGGTTCGCCTTCGTTGCGACGGCCACGGTCATTTTCGACATGCTCGGTGCGCTCCACCAGAACCTCGGCCTGACCGGTCTAACGCCGGACCCTCACGACCCGTTTACGGTGATGTTCGCTAACCTCATGGGCAGCGTCGTGACTGTATGGGCGCTCTTCCGCATCTTTCGTCCGTCGTTGTCCGCGGCAGCAGCTGACGTGGGAGCACGAGTACTGTTCTCACTCGGGATGTCTGCAGCTCTGGTGCAGGGTGCGTCACCGCTCGTGCTCGTTATGCTCATCCTCGAGATTGCCTGGGCTCTGGCTCAGAGTATTGCGCTTCTCGCGGCTCGTCGCGCACGAACCTCGAGTGGGTCGCCGGCGGACACAGTTCCCGCAATCGCGGCAGCGTCCTAGGCTTCGACCATGAGAATTGCAGAACTTGCCGGGCGGGCACGAGTGAAAGTTTCCACTGTGCGGTTCTATGAGCGCCGCGGATTTCTTGCCCAGCCCCCGCGCACCACGGGCGGTGATCGCGACTATGACGACACGGCACTTACCCAGCTGCGATTCCTTCGGCGCGGCCAGGAACTCGGCTTCACTCTCAATGAGCTGACCGACTTCACCGCGCTGTCCGCAGGACTGCGCTCCGGAGTTGTCGACGTCGGCTCGGTAACCGCCGCCGCCGTCGACAAGCTCCAGGAGATCGATGGTCGGATCCAGGATCTGCAGCGCACGCGCGACGCTCTCGAGACGCTCCTGCACCAGCAGCGCATCGATCCGAATGAGGAATGCCCAATCGTGCAAGCACTCAGTGTCGAGTCATCGACACGTTGATTGGCGACCACGGAGTCCGGTCGCGGCGTCCCCTACATCCGGCCCGCGGCAAGGTCCGCGTCAGCATCAGGATCCGCCACGCCGGCCTCTCGAACAGTAGTTGGTGGCGCAGGCTCTTCACTAGACTTCTGGGAGGAGCGCCATACGCCTACGCCGGCCGCGACGGCGGCTAGCAATCCGCCGATCCACAACCACTTCCGTGCAGCCGAACGTCCTCCACCAACCACTTCCGTGTCCGCCACCTCAGCAGCGCCCTTCGGCCCAACACGCTTCAAGCGTTCCTGGACCCGAGGAGTCAGTGTCTCCACCCCGCCCGCTAGCTCGTCGGCGAGGCGCCGAAGGAGCGACTGGAGGCGGGGGGACGCTGTTTCAATCCCGGTATCCAGCCCGGCGACCGCTCTTTGCAGTGCTGTCTGCACGCCGGGCGTGGCCCATTCCCTGCCCTTGGCCAAATGGGTCATGAGATTCTCAGAAAGACGGTGGACCTGCTCGGTTTCAGTCATGGGTTCTGCCGTACGCATGGGTGCCTCCTTGTGCGATGGTGCGATGGATGCCCATAGCCTACGACGGGCAGCACGATAGAAACAGGCTGCCCTTGCGATCAGCGCCTAAACTTAGCCATGGATCCAGGAGCTTCGGCTACCCCTCTCGCTAGGCGGCGGGTTGAATCGGCCGCGTGGGCGGGCATGACGGGGGCCGTCCTTTTTGTATCCGTTTTCACGATTTGCGGGTGGCTCACCCCCGGTTACTCCTGGACCGCCATGTTTGTCAGCGAGTTGTCCCTTGGTCCCTTGGGGTGGGTCCAGGTCCTGAACTTCGTGCTCACCGGCACCCTTGTGCTGGTGTTCGGCCGTGGTCTCACCGAACCTTCTGGCTCCGGCGCAGCTTCCCGTGCCGGGCCCGTTTTGGTGCAGGTCGTCGGGCTGGGCCTGCTTGCCTCGGGACCGTTCACCACTGACCCGTCAGCACTGTTCGGACAAGCCAGTGTCCACGGCGTCGTGCATGGCGTCTTCGGTGCCCTCGTATTCACTCTCGCACCTGTCAGCTGCTTCGTTTTCTACCGGTCCTTCCGCCGAAACCCGGACTGGCGCTCATTGCGGGGATGGACCCTGGCATGCGGTGTTGTCCTTACCCTCGGGATCGTCCTGCTCAAGATCAGTCAGCAGCCGGAGAGCGGCCTGTTCGAGTGGAAGGGCCTGGTGCAACATGCAATTCTGGTCACGTTCTTTACGTGGATCTTCACCGTCGCTTTCCGCCTTGGCCGCGTGCATGGGGGGCGGGAGCACCCTGTGAGCCGGTTAAGCTCCGGTTTCCCAGCACATCGAAGGAGTAACCATGGGCAAAGTCATCGCATCAATCACCACGTCCGTTGACGGATTCATTACCGGCCCTGAAGACGGACCACGGTACGGCCTGGGCAAGGGCGGAGAACGCCTGCACTACTGGGTCATGGGTGGTGCGTGGACCTACGACGGAGGACATAACTTCGCGATGCACGGGCCCGACAAGGACTTCTACGACAACCTGGTCGCTGGCTTCGGCGCCGGCATCGTCGGCCGCGGGATGTATGACGCCGCGGGGGCCTGGGGAGGGACCAACCCCTTCCCCGGCCCGCTGTTCGTGCTCACCCACCGCACGGAGGGCCAGCCAGCGGCCGAAGCGGGCTTCACCTTCGTGTCCGGGCTCGATGAGGCGCTGGCACAAGCGATAGAGAAGGCCGACGGCGCCGATGTCGCCATCGGAGGCGGTGCGGACGTGATCCGGCAGGCGCTGGCCGCGGGCCGGCTGGACGAACTGGTGCTCTCAACAGCACCAGTGATCCTGGGCGCCGGCAAGCGTCTGTTCGATGGGTTCGATCACGACGTCAACCTCGTGATCGTCAAGACCGTCAGCTCCACGTACGCTACGCACGTGCGGTACGCCGTCCAGAAGTGAAGTAGACCTCCGCGGATATCCGCCACTACAGCTCAGGGTTGGGGGTGTCTGATAGACACTGCCGCCGCCCGAACGGGCTGCGTAACGTGGTGGACGTGGACAGAAATAACGACATCCGTGAGTTCCTGATCTCGCGTCGGGCGAAGATCAGCCCGGAGCAGGCCGGTATCCCCAGCTACGGAGAGCTGCGCAGAGTTCCCGGCCTGCGCCGTGAGGAAGTGGCGCAGCTCGCAGGAGTCAGCACTGATTACTACACCCGGCTCGAACGCGGCAGCATCCGCGGTGTCTCAGACTCGGTGCTCGAGGCAGTGGCCGCTGCCCTTAACCTCGACGAGGCTGAGCGGGCGCACCTGATGGACCTGGCGCGGGCGGCCAACATGCCCTCGCGCCGGGCACTGCAGCGGCCACCGCAGCAACGGGTCCGTCCCGGGGTGCTGCGCCTGCTGGACGGAATGACCGGCGTGGTCGCTATGGTGCAGAACGGCCGTTCGGACGTGCTGGCTGCAAACCTGCTAGGCCGGGCGCTGTACGCGCCGGTGTTCAGCTCCGCCGCACCGTCGGGGCCGGACACCCCGGTCCGGCTGCCTAACCAGGCGCGCTACCTCTTCCTTAATCCGGGCGCAGGTGACTTCTACCCCGATTGGCGCGCCATCGCCGCCACCACGGTCGCGATGCTGCGCTCGGAATCTGGGCGCAACCCGCACGACCGGGCGCTCAACGAACTGGTCGGTGAGCTGACTACGCGCAGCGGCCTGTTCGCCGCGTTATGGGCAGGACACGACGTGCGGATCCACACCACAGGGACCAAGCGCTTCCACCACCCGGTCGCTGGGGACCTGTCGCTGCAATACGAGACGCTGGACCTTCCCGGCGATGAAGGCCAGACCCTGTTCACCTTCACCGCAGAGCCCGGCTCCGCGTCCGCAAACGCGCTGGCGTTCCTCGCCAGCTGGGCATCAACGCCTCCCGAAACAACCACTGCCGGCGAAACCGCCGGCGGATCCACCGTCCCTGATGTGCGCACGCAGAGCGCTGCCGGGAACACGCACCCCGGGAAAGACAGAACCACACCATGACTGAACAGAACACTACCGAACAGAACACCGTGACCGGACAGCCGCACGACATGGGCAGGAAGGTCTGGTTCATCACCGGCGCCGGCCGCGGGATGGGGACCGACATCGCAAGGGCCGCTCTGGCCGCCGGACACGCCGTGGTCGCCACCGGCCGCAACCCGGAAAAGATAGCCCAGGCTGTGGGCGAAAACGAGAACCTGCTGGCCGTAGCGCTCGACGTCACCGACCCCGCCGCGGCGGAAGCGGCCATCCAGGCCGCCGTTGAGCGGTTCGGCAAGATCGACGTGCTGGTAAACAACGCCGGCAACTTCTACGCAGGCTTCTTCGAAGAAATCACCCCGGGCGACTTCCGGGCACAGATCGAAACCACCCTGTTCGGGCCCATCAACGTCACCCGTGCAGCCCTGCCGGTCCTGCGCGCCCAGCGCTCTGGCCTGCTGGTCACGATTTCCTCCACCGCGGGCATCGCCGGACAGGAGTTCTGCACCGCTTATGCCGCATCGAAGTTCGGCGTAGAGGGCTGGCTCGAGTCGCTGGCCCCTGAAGTCGCTCCGTTCGGGATCCGCACCATGCTGGTGGAGCCCGGGTTCTTCCGCACCGAGCTCCTCAGCCCGGAATCCACCAGCTTCGCCGAATCGAGCATCGAGGACTACGCCGACCGCACCGAGCAGACCGTCACCGCTTGGCAAGGCATGAACGGCAAGCAAGGCGGGGACCCGGCCAAGCTCGCCGACGCCCTGATCCAACTAGCCGAGCTGGACGAGCCGCCACTGCGTTTTGCCGCCGGCGCTGACGCCGTCGCAACCTTTGAGCAGAAGGCCAAGGAGCTGCTCGCTCAGGCCGACGCCCACCGCGAACTCTCTTCCAACCTCGCCCACAACAACCCCTAACCGCCCGCCCAAAGCTCACCTGGTGTCCTGCATCTTGCTAAGGGCACGGGGCCGGCCCCGGCGCGCGCGACCACCAGCCCCCACCACCACAGAAAGACAGATTCATCCCATGAAGAATTCAGCACTGGGCGCATTGAGCGTCTCCCGGATTGGTCTGGGCGCCATGACCATGGCCGGGACCTACACCACCGGCGGCAGTACCGACGACGACGAGTCGATCCGCACAATCCATCGCGCGATAGATCTCGGTGTCACGCACATCGACACCGCCGAGGTCTACGGGCCGTTCCACAGCGAAAAGGTCGTTGGTCGGGCGATCAAGGGCCGCCGTGACCAAGTAGTGGTCGCCACTAAGTTCGGCCTGTTATCCCACACCGAGGGACGCGGTCTCATCGACAGCAGCCCCGCGAACGTCCGCGCCGCCGTCGAGGGATCTCTCAAGCGCCTCGGCACCGACCACATCGACCTCTACTACCAACACCGGGTCGACCCGAATACCCCCATCGAGGACACTGTCGGCGCCCTGGCCGAATTAGTCGCAGAAGGCAAGGTCCTCCACATTGGCCTGTCCGAAGCCAGCCCCTCCACGATCCGCCGCGCGCATGCGGTCCACCCCCTGGCAGCTTTGCAGACCGAATACTCCCTGTGGACACGCGACCCCGAAACCGAGATCCTCCCGCTGCTGCGCGAGCTCGGTATCGGCCTCGTGCCGTACTCACCGCTCGGGCACGGCCTCCTGACCGGGCAGATCCGCACTGTTGACGACTTCGCTGACGACGACTGGCGCAAAACCAACCCACGCTTCACCGCCGAGAATTTCCAGCGCAATCTCCGGATCGTCGACGAGGTCCGGGCCATCGGCGCCGAAACCGGAGCGAGCCCCGCCCAGACCGCACTTGCATGGCTGCTGACCCGAGGCAACGACGTAGCCCCGATCCCCGGCACGAAACGGGTGGGTCGCGTCGAGGAGAACACCGCAGCCGACAGTATCGAGCTCAGCACGGCACAAATCGACCGGCTGGACAGGCTCACTCCCGCCGCCGGTGCACGCCATGACGACGCGAACATGGCCAGCATCGACGGTTGAACACGGAAACACTGACAGCTGCAGCCGCCCGCCCTGAAGTGAGGTGCGGGCGGCTTCAGCTGTTCAAAGGAACTGCATGCGCGCAGAACCACACCCCGTCGTCAGTCGGGGCGCTGCCCGTTGATGATGTCGTCGGCGTTTTCGAAGGCCCAGGCCACCAGCGGAACCAGCAGGGCGCTCAACTCATAGCCGCGCTCGGTGAGGCTGTAGTCCACCCGCGGCGGAATGACCGGCTGGGCTTTCCGGCTGACCAGGCCGTCGCGCTCAAGGGTCTTCAGGGTCTGGGCCAGCATTTTCTCGCTGACGCCCTCTGCACGCCGTCGCAGTTCGCTCCAGCGCTGCCCGCCCTCCGATAAAGCAAGCAGAATCAGCACGCCCCACTTGCTGGTGATGTGGTCGAGCAGCGTGCGGCTGGGGCACCCGGCCGGAAATACGCCGTCGGCGAGGGCTGCCGGGAGGCGCGTGGCATGGGCAGAATCAGCCGTACTAACGTCCATGCAGGTACCTTACCTGAAAGTGCGTACTCTCTTTCGGGAAGCAACTTCGAAAAGCCTTTGTTGGCATCGGTGATAGACACCAAATCGAAAGGAAACCCATGAGCATCGTCATCACCGGCGCAACCGGCCAGCTGGGCCGCCACGTAGTCGAGGCACTGTTGGAGCGCCACGTTCCCGCGGAAGACATCGTGGCCACGGGGCGCTCCATTGAAAAGCTCGCAGACTTCGCCGCGCGCGGCGTCCAGGTCAAGGCCATGGACTACACCGATCCCGCCTCCGTGGCGGAGGCGTTAAAGGGGGCGCAGAAGGTGCTCCTCATTTCCGGCAGCGAGGTGGGGCAGCGGGTGGAGCAGCACCGAACCGTCATCCAGGCCGCGAAGGCAGAAGGTGTTGAACTGCTCGCCTACACGAGCATCGCCAACGCGGACACCACAGCGATGAAGCTGGCAGTCGAGCACCAGGAAACCGAGGCCATTCTGCAGGAAGCGGGCGTTCCTTTCGTTCTTCTTCGCAATAGCTGGTACCTGGAGAACTACACCGATCAGCTGCCCGGCACGCTCGCACAGGGTGGGATCGCCGGAAGCGCCGGGGAGGGCCGGGTCAGCGCAGCTTCCCGCGCTGACTACGCCCACGCTGCTGCTGCTGTGCTGGTTGCCGACCACCAGGCCGGCAAGATTTACGAGCTGGGCGGCGATGAACCCTTCACCATGGCGGAACTTGCGGCAGAGATCAGCGCCGCCACCGGCAAGGAAATCTCCTACCAGGACCTC
The DNA here is from genome assembly GCF_030816935.1 of Arthrobacter sp. B3I9. Lineage (NCBI taxonomy): Bacteria > Bacillati > Actinomycetota > Actinomycetes > Micrococcales > Micrococcaceae > Arthrobacter > Arthrobacter sp. B3I9. The sequence goes on along the minus strand of NZ_JAUSYO010000001.1, from coordinate 3,475,773 downwards.
CCCGCGCAGGAGTACGCCGGAATGCTGGCTGGCGTCGGAGTGCCGGAAGCCTTCGCGGAGATCCTGGCTGATTCTGACCTGGGGATTGCCCGCGGTGACCTCCTGGTCAGCGCCGGAGACCTGCGCACGCTGATCGGACGCCCCGCCACCTCCTTGGCCGAAGCTGTCCGCTCAGCCACGGCCTCTGCCTGACCTGCAGCCGAGTGCCGCGGCCTCTGCGGGCATAACGCTGCGCAGCAGGGGAACGCAGGAAACGGCAATGGCCCCGATAACAGCGGAAGCTGCGATCGGGGCCATCGCCGGTCTTAATGCGGCCGGTGGCCGCGGGGGAGTGCCTCAGGCGCGCGCCTTGGCGCGGCCCTTGGTGAGGATCACGGCCAGGGCCACCATCCCGACGCCGAGCAGCAGGTGCAGGATGTTGTCGAAGCCGTTCAACGGGACGAAGTTGCCGTCCGAATCCTGGGGGACCACCAGGCCGTAGACGAAAAGGACCAGGTAGATGATGCCGCCGTAGAGGAGGAAGGAGCGGGCTGCAGTGGCGGTCCGGGCCATGGCGATGCCGGCTACGCCGAAGAGCAGGTGGACGATGTTGTGCAGGGCCGAAACCTGGAAAAGGCCCAGCAGCATGGCCTCGGAGTGGTGGCCGGCGAGGCCCAGTTGGTCGTAGTTGCCCGTGATTCCCGGAACGAAGCCCAGGATGCCGACCAGCAGGAACACTGCGCCGACAACCATCGATGCCTTTTGGACGTTGGTACGGGCGGCCATACCGGTCCTGGTTTGTGTTGCCATGGTGATCTCCTAGATGTGCTGTGCGTTTATGGATCAGCTTTCTTCGTGCCAACCCAAGGGGTTACCCCAGCTATTCGTTTGCCGTCACATTTCGGATGGGTTGTCGCCGAAATATTTTTTTGGCGGGGCGCATGCCTATGGCGGCGTGCCGCCGTCGTGCCGCTGTAGCCGCGCGGTTAGCCGCCGGGCGACTGCCTCCACCACCATCGGCGGGCGCTGGGTTTGGAAGGAAACTCATCTGTTAATTAGGCGGCAGGCACTATCTAGCGTCCGGTGATCGGGGCAAGATGACCCCATGAAAAAACTTGTTGTGGCCAGTTTCGCAGCGGCAATGATGGCGTTTGGCGGAATTACCCTTGCCGCCCCAAGCAACGCGGCCCAGTCCTCGCCAATGACGGGGCAGATCATGGTGAAGTTCCGCGACGACGGTGCCGCGGTGGGCGTCCTGGGCCTGCAGGGCCTCAGCGATGGACCGGGCAGCGGCAGCACCGGAGCGCACGTGGTCAAAGTACCGGCCGGTACAGAACTCCAATTCGCGGATGCTCTAAGCCGGAACCCGGCAGTCGAGTACGCCGAGCCGGACCAGCCCGCTACTGCCGCCGCTGCGGACGACCCGTATTTCCCCCGGCAGTACGCACTGCAAAACGAGGGCCAGTCATTCAACAACACCGCCAACACGCTGACCGTGGCACCCGGCAAAGCGGACGCCGACGTCGACGCCGTCGAGGCGTGGAGCGTCACCACCGGCAAGGGCATCAAAGTGGCTGTTCTCGATTCCGGTGTCGCAACCGACAACGACGACATCAACCCGCAGGTTGTTGCACGCGCCAACTTCAGCAACGCGAAAACCAACGAGGACAAGTACGGCCACGGCACCCACGTCGCCGGCATCATCGCCGCCGTTGCCAACAACACGGAAGGCGTCGCAGGCGTGTGCCCGGATTGCAAAATCTTGGCCGGCAAAGTGCTGAACGACAGCGGGGCCGGATTCACCTCAGACCTTGTGGATGGGATCAACTGGGCGGTCGGTGCCGGCGCAAAGGTGATCAACATGAGCCTCGCCGTGCGGGCGTCACGCACGCTCGAAACTGCCGTCAACAACGCCTGGAAAAAAGGCGTGGTGCTCGTTGCGGCAGCAGGCAACACCGGCAGCCAGACCATGATGTACCCGGGCGCCTACCAGAACGTCATTGCCGTGGGGGCAACCGACAATACAGACGCCAAGGCATCGTTCTCCACCTTCGGCCCGTGGGTGGATGTCGCAGCGCCCGGCGTCAGCGTCTACTCGACGTTCCCGAACCACGACTTCGTCCTGGCGACGCAGAGCGGTCGCTCGCAGGGTTATGACATCGGCAGCGGCACGTCGATGGCCACGCCGGTTGTCGCCGCCACTGCCGCTCTTGTCTGGAGCAAGGATCCCGCGGCCGCCAACTCCGCGGTACGCGCCAAGGTGGAGTCAACCACCGACGCAATCGATGGCGTAGGCACCTACTGGGCGCACGGCCGCGTGAACGCCAACAACGCCGTCCGGTAGGTACCGGCCTTCGCTGCAGCCGCGAAGGCGCAGCCTAGTTCACACTCGAGGGACGTCGGGCACAGTGAATGGATGGCCCGGGCCTACGCCATCGGGATCGGTAACGGCTGTTTCCGGAAAGCCGGGAGAATTCTTGGTCTGTCGCTGGACGATCAGCCGGGCTACTTATTAGAGTTTCTAACTACGGAAACCGGCAGGGGCGCAAACAGCGCCTAGGGAGGAGGAGCGCATCACCGCTGACCAATACCAGAGATCAACTGCCCAACCCGACGAAAGCCCCTCCGTAGGGGCTTTCCCTATTTACCCGCCAGCATGAATCGGACACGGTCCGGCTGTGCGAGCACGCCTAGGGGTGGGAAAGTCTTTGCCGGCCTGACGGTGCAGGCGACGGCGCAGGATTGCCGCTGAAGAAACCGCCGGCTGCTTGACGGCTCCAACGGAGCCCGGACCGGTGTTTAGGTGTCCAGGGGGCCTGGGTACTGCGCGAGAACCACACGTGACGGAAACCGACTTAGGCTTCAATTCACGGCTGTCCTCCTGATCAGGATGCGCCTTAAGCGGCGCAAAAGCGAACGGCGCCTGGGTATGAGCCTAGATTCACCCCTAATCGATCTTCCGGCAGACGCTGAGCAAGCCCAGCCTGCTCATGAGGACGCTAACTCTTCAGGCCAGTTCCAAACGGCGCGCTAGGAAGCAGCAGCCCCCCCTACAACAACTGCCACCGCGACCTCAACCCCCGCGTCCCGGAACTTCTGCACCTGCTCCGGGTCGGCGCCGTCGTCCGTCACCAGCGTCCAGGGCAGCGCCAGGCGCGCCCACGCGTGGAACGGCCGCAGCCCGAGCTTGGACGAATCCGCCAGTACATACACAGCATTCCCGCGCCTGGCCATGAGCTCCTTGAGCCGGGTCTGGGCGTGGTCGGCCTCGCAGATGCCGTCCTCGGCGGTGACGGCGTCGGCGCCCAGGAACACCCGGTCAAAGCTCATCCGCTCCAGGGACGCCTCGGCCAGCGGCCCGACGAAGCTCTGGCTCAGGTTCCGCAGCCGGCCGCCCAGGCAGTCGACCTCGATGCCGTCGGAATCGGCCAGCTCCTGCAGCGTGTTGATCCCCGGCGTGGTGACGGAAAGCGGGTCAAAATTGCGCAACTCGTGCGCCAAGGCACCCACGGTGGAGCCGGCGTCGAGCAGGAGGTTCTCGCCGGGCCGGATCACGGATGCCGCCCAGCGGGCGATGGCGTGCTTCTGCTCGAACGCTTCGCCGGTGCGCTGCCGGAGTGACGCCTCGGGGTGCGCGCCCAGGGCCATCGCGCCGCCGTAGGTCCGGGCCAGCCGGCCCTGCCCGTTCAGCAGCGCAAGGTCGCGGCGGATGGTGGAGGCGGTGACCTCGAACCGGGCGGAGAGCTCCTCCACGGACGCCAGACCGGTGGTGACCGCCAGGTGGTAGATCTCCTCGCGCCTGGCATGTGCCGACAGCATTCCCGGTCTCCTTCCCGTGGCAGTGGTAACCATGCTAGTTCCCGCCCGGGGCTACTGCCCGCAGCATCGCCCTGTGCCTTCTCAACCGGCCCCCTGCGTGAACGACTACGCGGCCACGCTGGGCCGGGTGGCCATCTCGGCCGCCTGGTGCAGCGCCTCCACCATGCTGCGCGGATCGGCGATGGCCTTGCCGGCGATGTCGAAGGCGGTGCCGTGGTCCACGGAGGTCCGGATCACCGGCAGGCCCACCGTGATGTTGACGCCGGCCTCGATGCCCAGCACCTTCACCGGGCCGTGCCCCTGGTCGTGGTACATCGCCACCACCAGGTCGTAATCGCCGCGGCCGGCCAGGAAGAACAGGGTGTCCGCCGGCAGCGGTCCGGTGACGTCGATCCCGTCAGCCTGTGCGGCCTTTACACCGGGCTCGATCTTCTCGGCTTCCTCGCCCTGCCCGAACAGCCCGCCCTCGCCGGCGTGCGGGTTGATGGCGCAGACCCCGATCTTCGGGTTGGGGATGCCGGCGCGGACCAGGGCCTCGTGGCCGCGGCGGATGGTGCGCTCCACCAGGTCCGGATTGATCTTGCGGATGGCATCCATGAGCCCGATGTGCGTGGTCACGTGGATGACCCGGATCTTGGGCGAGGAGAGCATCATGGACACTTCCTCCGTGCCGGTGAGCTGCGCCAGCAGCTCGGTGTGCCCGGGGAAGATGTGCCCGGCCGAGTGCAGCGCCTCCTTGTTCAGCGGCGCCGTGCAGATGGCCTGCACTTTCCCGGCCATGGCCAGCTCGCTGGCCACCCGGATGTACTCGTACGCGGCGTGGCCGGCCACCGGGGAGAGCCGGCCCCACGGCAGGTCCTCCGGCAGCAGCGCCAGGTCCACCACGTTCACCCGGCCCGGCGTGAACACGGCGTCCTCCACGTTCTCGATGCTCTGGATGTCCGCCTCGATCCCCAGGATGTCCGCGGCCTGGCGCAGGCGCAGCGCGTCGCCGATCACCACGGGCCGGCACTCGGCGTTGCTCTGCGGATCCAGCACGGCTGCCACCACCACCTCCGGCCCCACTCCGGCACCGTCGCCCATGGTGACGGCCACGATGGGAAGGGCGGTCTGCTCGGTCTTGCTGATTGCGGCGGTTGTCATTTCTGCTCCAGATCGTTCGGAAGTCTTGCCGGGAAGGGTGTTGGCGGGTGCTTGCGCGGACTGGCCGCGGCGCTCCCGGATTTCGTCGTAAAGCTGCACGAGGGCGAGGTCATCGCCGAAGCTGCCGGGCTTGGTGCCCACCAGCGTTCCGGTGTCGGCGCGGCTGAGTACCGCCCCGTGCTGCACTGCCGCGAGCGGCACCAGCGTGTGGAGGCCGACGGCGTCCAGGACTTCCCGGGCCGTCTCACCCCCGGTGAGGATGAGGTCCGCTTCCAGTCCCTCCGCGGCCTGGGCTGCGAAGGAGGACAGCGACTGGACGATGCTGAGCGCCCGTGCCGCGTCCACTTTTCCTTCGGCCACGGTGACGGCCACGTTGGTGCCTGCCGCCAAAGCCAGCCTGGTCTCCTGCAGTTGCGGCCCGTACGCACCGGCGGCACCGGCGTGCTGCGGGTGCAGCCTTATTACTTCGAAGCCGCGCGCCTCCAGCTGGACCAGCTGCGCCTGAGCGGTTCCCGAAGCGGAGCCGACGACGGCGAGCACCGGTTTGGTTCCCTGGTGCGGGTCCGCACTGGTTGCGAGAGTTTGTTCCATAGATTGCGCGTTTCGCGCACCGTGCGCAGCGAGCCGCTGCGCAAGGACGTCCGCCGTTCCACCGGTACCCACCAGCACAATGCGGCGGTCTCCGGCGGTGAAGCCCAGCTCCAAAAGGGCGTCCACAACACTTTCCAGGTCCTGGACAGTTTCGCCGTCGGCCACTACCAGCGCGGGCTGTCCGGACTGCAGCAGTGCGGCCAGTTTCGCGGCAAGCTTTACGGACCGAACCTCGGCCAAGGCCAAGGTCTGTACCGAGGCCGGATCCTCGGGGCGGAGGAGGGACGGAATATCAGCAGGCGGGGCTGAAAGTTCCGCCTGCCACAACTCCGTCTGCGCCAGATGAGCCCCGGCAGCGAACGGCTTGCCGTCGCGGACCGAACGCTTCAGCTGGGGGAGAGCCCCCGCAACTACCGCATGGTATCCAAGGCGAATCAGCGCACTGACCTCTGCGCGGACGTTGCCGCGCCACAGGGAGTCGATCTTTTTAAAGGACACCTGTGCGCCTGCAGCGGCGGGACCGGAGAATGCCTCCACCACCAGCGCTTCGGCGACGGAATCAGCCAGGCCGCGTGAATGCGTATCGGCGACCACCACGTCGGCAACCGGCCCCGGGGAGGAGGAGGCGCCGTCGTGCGTTCCAAGCAGAACCTGCGCACTCAGCCCGTGCTGCACAAAGCAGCAGCCGACCTCTGCGGCGCCTGAGAAATCGTCGGCCTGCACAAATACGGAAGCCACGATGCTCCTCTCCACGCGGTAGTCGGCCGGACCCCGCGGAAGAGCGGGATGCTTCCTCCACATCATGTCACGGTTGCGCGAATCACGCTAGATGGGTTGCGCAATTTGCGCATGGGTGGCAAAGTGATGCACACAACATCGGCGCAGCCAATCGGCCGGCAGCCGTCCCGATTAACCGAGAGGTCAACGATGACCGTTCTTCCTCAAGGAAGTGAGATATCCCGCCGCCGCCTGCTGCAGTTCGGTGCCGCGGCCGGATTTCTGCTGGGTACCGGCAGCCTCGCCGGCTGTGCCGGCCCCACCGGCCTGCCGGGACCCAGCACCCTGACCCTGGCCCTCAACCGGTCCTTGGTCAGCCTGGACAACAAGCTGAACCAGTTCGACGCAGCCGTCACTGTCCAGCGCTCGGTCCGCCAGGGCCTTACCGCCATCGGCCCCGAAACCAAGCCCGTCCTGGTCCTGGCCGAGCGCTTCGAGATGACCGGCCCCACCGAATGGACCGTCACGCTCCGCGAAGGCATCCGCTACTCGGACGGCCGCCCGGTCAAGATCGAGGACGTGGCCACCGCGCTGAAGATGTACAAGCAGGTGCAGGGGTCCTTCGTGGCCGGCTTCTTCCCCGAATTCCCCGAGGTGGTGCCGGTGGATGACCGCACCTTCAAGATGGTGTCCCAGAAGCCCGTCCCCATCCTGGATTCGCTGATGAGCATGATCCTGATTACCCCGGCCGCGCAGAACAAGCCGGAGGAACTGCAGGAAGGCGTGGGCACCGGCCCGTACGTGGTCACCAAATTCAACCGCGGCGCCGGCACCTACAGCCTCAAGCGCAACGAGAACTACTGGGGCCCGAAGCCCGAGGTGGAGAACGTGGAAGTCCGGTTCCTCCCCGAGGAATCCAGCCGCGTCATCGCGCTGCGCAGCGGCGAGGTGGACATCATCGACTCCATCACGCCCGACTCCCGTGAACAGCTCGCCGGGCTTCCCGGTGTCCAGCTGAAGGAAGCGTCCAGCCTCCGCCTGAACCAGATCTTCTACAACTTCCGCAAGCCGGCGGGGCACCCGCTGGCCGACGTCCGGGTCCGCGAAGCCCTCAGCTGGGCCATTGACGGCGAGTCGCTGGTGAAGGACGTGCTGGTGGATTCCGTCAGCCAGGCGGAGGGCGTCACGCCGTCCAGCCTCACCGGTTACCACAAGACCGGCACCTACACCTACGATCCAGAGAAGGCCAAGGCCCGGCTCGCCGAGCTCGGGGTCAAGGACCTCACCCTGAAGATCATCTGGGAAACCGGCGAGTTCGCGTCCGACACCTCTGTCATGGAGGCCCTGGTGGAAATGTTCGGCGCCATCGGTGTGAAGACCGAGCTGCAGCAGTTCGAACCCGGCGGCAACATCCTCGCCTGGCGCCAGGGCAAGCAGGGCGACTGGGACCTGCTGGGCAACGGCTTCAGCAGCCCCACCGGCCTGGCCATCACCATGATGCAGGGCATGTACGCGGGCACCCCCGAGAAGGAAGCCACCCGCGACACCTACCAGGGTTACGTCTTCCCCGACGTGCAGGCCAAAATCCAGGCGGCGTCCTCCGAGGTGGATGCCACCCGCCGGCAGGAACTGCTCGCAACTGCGCAACAGGCCATTTGGGACACCTGGCCCTGCGCCTGGGCGTTCGTGCCCAAGTCGGTCCTCGCCCAACGGGACCGCGTGTCCGGCATCAACCTGGCACCCACCAACTCCTACCCGCTCGTTGATGCACGGCTGGAGGCCTAAGCCATGACGAACTACATCCTGAAGCGCGTGGGACAGGGGCTGCTCACCGTGTTCCTCACGGTGTCCACTGTGTTCATCCTGATCCGCCTGGCCCCGGGCGATCCCGCCGTGTCCTACGCCGGGCCGCTGGCCACCACGGAACAGCTGGACAAAGTCCGCGAGCAGTTCGGCCTGAACAAGCCCCTGATCGAGCAGTACTGGATCTTCCTGCAGCAGCTGCTCAGCGGCAACCTTGGCCAGTCCTACTCGTTCCAGGCCCCCGCCCTGCAGGTGGTGGCGGAAAGGATGCCGTACACGCTGACCCTGGCGACGGCGTCGATCCTGCTCACCGCCGTCGTCGCCATACCGCTGGGCGTCTGGATGTCCCGCCGACCTGACACCGGCAAGGAACTCGGCGTCAACGTCCTGACCATCGCGGGACAGTCCATGCCCGACTTCTGGACCGGCATCATGCTCCTCACCGGCTTCGCCGTCCTCATCCCGATCTTCCCGGCCTCCGGCTTCGCAACCTGGGGCGGGCTGGTCCTTCCCACCATCACCATCGCCATCCTGCAGATCGCCCTGATCTCCCGGATGGTCCGGCGGGAAATGACCGCCAACTTCGCCGCACCGTACCTCACAGTCGCCCGCTCCCGCGGCGTCCGGAACTCGATCCTCACGTGGCGCTACGCCATGGGCAACTCCGCCATCCCCGTGTTCACGGCCCTCGGCACCCGGTTCGCCGCCATGCTCAACGGTGTGGTGGTGGTGGAGGTGGTGTTCGCCTGGCCCGGCGTCGGCTCCCTGATTGTGCGGGCACTGGAAACCCGCGACTACCCCCTCATCCAGGCCACGGTCCTCCTCACCGCGCTGCTGGCGGTGGGCGTCCAGCTGCTCATCGACCTCGCCTACCCGCTACTCGATCCCCGCGTTCGTCTTGGAAAGGCGGCATCAGCATGAGCCTCAGCGACACCGCAACGGCCGGTTCCTCCGGAATCCCCGCAGGGCTGCCTGCCCGGCAGCCTAGCCCCAGCGCCGTCACCAAAGCGGACATTGCCAAGGCGGGCGCCACCCGCCGCCGTAATGCCGCCAAGTGGAAGCTCATCGTGGGCACCATCTGCACCCTGCTGGTGATCATCCCCATCATCCTGGCCCAGGTGCTCCCGCTGCCGGACGCGAACTTCCAGGACCTCTCCGCCCGGCGCCTGCCGCCGTTCACGGACGGGCACCTGTTCGGCACCGACCAGCTGGGCCGCGACCTGCTCTCCCGCGTGCTGCACGGCGGCCAGGTCTCGCTGACCATCGGCGTCCTCGCGGTGCTGGTCTCCGGTGCCATCGGCATCATCCTCGGCGCGGCCGCCGGCTACTTCGGCGGCTGGGTGGACACCATCGTCTCCCGTGTCCTCGAGGCGCAGATGTCCCTGCCGCTGCTCATGATGCTGCTGCTGGTGGTGGCCCTGTTCGGCCCCTCCATCCCGGTCATCACCTTCGTGATCGCCATCGCCCAATGGCCGGAAGTCGCCCGTCTCACCCGCTCCATGGTGCTGGTGGAACGCGAGAAGCCCTACGTCTCCGCCGCGCGGATCCTGGGCCTGCACCGGATCCAGATCCTGATCCAGCACATCATCCCCAACGTGATCAAGCAGGCCACGCTGGTGGTCCTGCTCCTGCTGGCCCAGGCCGTGCTGCTGGAAAGCGCGCTCAGCTTCCTCGGCGCCGGCCCGCAGCGACCCTTCGCCACCTGGGGCCGCATCATCTCCGACGGCCAGGACTACATCACCACCTCCTGGTGGATGGTCACCCTGCCCGGCCTCGTCATCGTGCTCATGGTGGTGGGCGTGAACCTGCTGGGCGACGGCCTCCGCGACCGTCCCCGCCGCAAGAAGAAGGGTGCCTGACATGACCGCACAACCCGAGACTTCCGCCCACCGGGAACAGCCGCTCCTTGAAGTCCGCGACTTCCAGGTGGAACTGATCACCGACGCCGGCATCATCCGCGCCGTGGACTCCGTCAGCTTCAGGATCCACCGGGGAGAGACGGTCACCATCATCGGTGAGTCCGGTTCCGGCAAGTCGACGACGGCGATGGGCATCCTCCGCCTGCTGCCCGAGGACCTTGCGGTGCTGTCCGGCACCGTGCTGATCGACGGCGTCGACATCACCGCCGATCCCAAGGCCATCGGCAAGGTGCGCGGCAAGACCCTCGCCCTGATCCCGCAGGACCCCATGACGGCGCTCAGTCCGGTCCACTCGATCGGCAGCCAGCTGTTCGAGGCCATCCGGATCGCCGGGGCCGCCTCCAAGGACAAGGGAGCCCTGCAGGCCCGGGCCGTCCGCCTGCTGCAGCAGGTGCACATCCCCACTCCGGAAAAGCAGCTGAAAAAGTACCCGCACCAGCTTTCCGGCGGCATGCTCCAGCGCGTCCTGATCGCCATTGCCCTGGCCAGCGAGCCGCAGCTGCTGGTGGCGGACGAGCCGACGTCGGCCCTGGACGTCACGGTGCAGGGCGGCATCCTGGACCTGCTGCTGGAACTGCAGGAACAGCGCGGCATCGGCATCCTGATGATCACGCACGATCTCGGTGTGGCCCGGCTGATCTCGGACCGCATCCACGTGATGAAGGACGGCTCGTTCGTCGAGTCCGGCGAGGTCCAGCAGATCGTGGACCACCCCGCCACCGAGTACACCCGCGCCCTGCTGGCCGCCGTGCCCGTCCTGGGGCCGTGGGACGAGACCCCCGACGCCTCCCCGCGCCGTCCAACCGGACGCCGTTCCCGCGGCGCCCACGCCGCCCCCGAAACCACTGATCCTGCCCTGACCCAGACCGGAGCAAGCCATGACTAAGCCGTTCCTCGCCGTCGAAAACCTCGTGGTGGACTACCACGTGCCCGGCGGCACCTTCCGGGCCGTCGACGACGTGTCCTTCTCGGTGGACAAAGGCAAGACGATCGCCGTCGTGGGTGAATCCGGCTGCGGCAAATCCACCGTGGCCAAGGCGCTGATGCGGCTGGTCACGCCCACCGGCGGCCGGATCGAACTCGACGGGACGGACATCGCCGCCATGAGCGAATCAAAGCTCCGTCCCATGCGCTCGAAGTTCCAGATGGTGTTCCAGGACCCCTACGGATCGCTGGACCCGCACATGACCGCACAGGAAATCGTGGCCGAACCGCTGAAGCTGCAGGGCGTGCGGTCCAAGGCGGAGCGGCACAAGGCCGCCGCCAAGCTCATCGACCAGGTGGGCCTGCCCATCCAGTCCCTGGACAAGCACCCGGCGGAGTTCTCCGGCGGCCAGCGCCAGCGCATCGGGATCGCCCGGGCGCTCGCATCCAAGCCCGAACTGCTGGTCTGCGATGAAGCCACCAGCGCCCTGGACGTGTCCGTGCAGGCGCAGGTGCTCCGGCTGCTGAAGTCCATCCAGGACGAAACGGGCATCACCTACGTGTTCATCTCGCACAACCTTGGGGTGGTGCAGGAAATCAGCGATAGCGTCATGGTGATGCAGCGCGGCAAGCTGGTTGAGCACGGCACCACCGCGTCCGTCCTGACCGCCCCCAAGGAGGACTACACCCGCAAACTGCGCCGTGCGGCGCTGGACCCCTCCACCATGCAGGGCCTGAAGCCGCGGCACCTGGTCCGCTCCCTGGCGCTCGCCAACCAAGCCAGCTGAGCCCCCTTTCCCAGCACCCTTCCCACCGACTCCCACCGACGACTACGCAACCACGAGGAACCAACGCATGAACAAGCAGCCCGAAGGCACCCAGGTGGACGGCCTGAAACTTCCGATTTCCCGGCTGGTCCTGGGAACCATGACGTTCGGCGACACCGTCGACGAGGCCACCGCCGGGCGGATGGTGCAGGAAGCGCTCGACGCCGGCATCACCACCATCGACACCGCCAACGCCTACGTGGGCGGCACCACCGAGGAGATGCTCTCGCGCCTGTTGAAGGAACGGCGCGACGACGTGATTCTCGCCTCCAAGGCGGGCATGCCGCACGCGGACCACGGTTCCAACTCGCCGTTGTCTCCGGCCGGGCTGCGTTCCAGCGTGGAGGGGAGCCTGCGCCGGCTTGGGGTGGACAGCATCGACCTGTTCTACTTGCACCAGCCGGACCGGGCCACGCCGCTGCACTCCACTCTTTCCACGGTGGCCGAGCTGGTGGCCGAGGGGAAGATCGGCGCCCTGGGCGTCTCCAACTTCGCCGCCTGGCAGATCGCCGACGTCATCCACGTGGCACGTGAGGTAGGGGCGCCGCAGCCTGTCGTTGCGCAGCAGCTCTACAACCTGGTGGCGCGCCGGCTGGAGGAGGAATACCTCGAATTCGCCGCCACGCACAATGTGCACACCATGGTCTACAACCCGCTGGGCGGCGGGCTCCTCACGGGCAAGCACAGCTTCGACGCCAAGCCCACCGAGGGCCGCTACGGCGACTCGAAGCTCGCCGCAATGTACACCCAGCGCTACTGGGACCGGCAGCTGTTCGACGCGATCGAGGAGCTGTCCCGGATCGCTTCAGGAGCAGGCATCACCTTGGCCGAGCTGTCGCTGCGCTGGCTGGCCTACCGCGACGGCGTGGGCTCCATGCTGCTGGGCGGGTCCAAGGTGGAACAGCTCCGCGCCAACATCGCCGCCGTGGCCAACGGTCCGCTGCCCGCCGACGTCGTGGAAGCCTGCGACGCCGTCGGCAGCTCGCTGCGGGGCCCGATGCCCGCCTACAACCGCTGACGCCCTCTTCTCTTAGAACCCCGCACCCCACGCCGTCCATCGAACACCAAAACCGAAGGTAGAAGATCTCCATGACATCCGAACTGGCCACTGAATTCGCCCGCAGAATCCGCGCCCGGGAACAGGCCGTGGGTTACTGGGCAGTGCTGGACGCGCCCGTGGCCACCGAACGCATCGGCCGGCTCGGCTACGACTACGTGGCCCTCGACGCGCAGCACGGGCTGCTCGGCTACTCGGGCGTGCTCAACGGGCTGATGGCCATCGACGCCGGGCACACCGCCGTCGGCATGGTCCGGGTGGAGGCCAACGACTTCACCGCGATCGGCAAGGCGCTCGACGCCGGTGCCGTGGGCGTCATCGTCCCGCTGATCAACAACGCCGAGGATGCCGCAGCCGCAGTTGCCGCCGGGAAGTACCCGCCGATGGGCCGCCGCTCGTACGGGCCCATGCGCTCGGCACTGCGGATCGGGCCGAAGCCTGCCGACGCCAACACCGCCACCCTGGTGTTCGCCATGATCGAGACGCCTGAGGGCCTGGCCAACGTCAAGGAAATCTGTGCCACCCCGGGCCTCGACGGCATTTATGTCGGACCGTCGGACCTGGCCATCGCGGTGGGCGGTGCGTTCCCCGGGGACCCCGCCGTTGACGCCGAGTTCAACGCCGCACTGGAAACCATCGCCGAGGCAGCCGCCTCCGCGGGCATCGCTGCCGGCATCCATACGCCGGCGGGCACCGTCGCCGCGCAACGGCTGCAGCAGGGCTACACGTTCACCACCGTCGCCTCGGACCTGACGCACCTGGAACAGATCGCCAAGTCCCACCTCGACGCCGCCACCTCCGCTGCCGGAACCAAGGAGGACTGAACCTCATGCACAACACGCTCAGCGACGCCTACAGCACCATCACGCCGGACGGAGCCGTGAAGCGCGCGGACGGCGCCGATTTCGCCTACCTGCCGGCGCCCACCGTGCAGAGCCACGCGGCCAACCTGCTTACCCTGCCGGATGGCCGGCTGGGCTGTGTCTGGTTCGGCGGCACCCAGGAAGGCGTGCCGGACATCTCCATCTGGTTCTCCACCCTGGAGCCCGGCAGCAGCCAATGGTCCGAGCCGGCGCAGCTTTCGGACGACCCCACCCGCTCGGAGCAGAACCCCATCCTGTTCGCTGCCCCCGACACGTCCCTATGGCTGCTCTACACCGCGCAGAAGGCGGGCAACCAGGACACGGCCGAGGTCCGCCGTCGTATATCCACGGACAGCGGCCGCACCTGGGGACCGGTGGAAACGCTGTTCCCGGCGAACGACACGGGCGGCGTGTTCGTCCGCCAACTGCCGGTGGTGCTGCCGTCCGGCCGCCTGATCGTCCCCATCTTCCGCTGCATCACGACGCCGGGGGAGAAATGGGTGGGCAACAGCGACGACAGCGCGGTGATGATCTCCGACGACGCCGGCGCCACCTGGAGCGAACACGTGCTGCCCGGCAGCCTGGGCTGTGTCCACATGAACATCCAGCCCGTGGCCGACGGCTCCCTGCTGGCCCTGTTCCGCAGCCGCTGGGCGGACTCGATCTACGAATCCCGCTCCACGGACGACGGCTCCACCTGGAGCGAGCCCGTTCCCACCGAACTGCCGAACAACAACTCCTCCATCCAGTTCACGGCGCTCGCCGACGGCCGGCTGGCGCTGGTGTACAACCACAGCCGGGCGGAGGAGCACACCGAGCGCCGCCTTTCCCTCTATGACGAGATCGACGACGACGGCCTGGCCGAGGAACAGGGCCAGCTCGCCGAGCCGGTTCCCGGCGCGGCTGTCTTGTCGGACGGCGACGCGCGCCGCGCTTTCTGGGGGACGCCGCGGTCTCCGATGACTCTGGCGATCTCGGAGGACTCCGGGCGTTCGTGGCCCATCCGCCGGAACCTGGACGTGGGGGACGGGTACTGCCTGTCCAACAACTCCCGCGACGGGCTCAACCGCGAATACTCCTACCCGTCCATCCACCAGGGGCCGGATGGTTCCCTGAACATCGCCTACACGTACTTCCGGCAGGCCATCAAGTTCGTCCGGGTGGACCCGCAGTGGGCCTACGACGGCACCGAAACACCGGGAGAAGCCGAAGCGAGCCGCGCGCATGCCGGCTGAGCAGCACGCGGTAGTAACCGGGTGCAGCTCGGGAATCGGCCTGGCCATCACCCGCCGACTGCTGGCGGACGGGTGGGCCGTGACCGGACTGAGCCGGAGCACGACGTCGCTCGACGGCAAGTTCGAGTGGCTGCAGGCGGACCTTGCCGAGCCGGAATCCTTGGCTGAGGCCGTGGCCGGGCTGCGGCCGGCTACGGCATTGGTGCACGCGGCCGGGTTCCAGCGGACGGCGGCGCTGGGGGACCTGGATCCGTCCGCCCTTTCCGGCATGTTCGCCGTCCACGTGGCGGCGGCCAGCGCCCTGGCCAACGCCCTGGTCCCGTCCATGCCCGACGGCGGCAGGGTGCTGTTGCTGGGCAGCCGCACCTCCACGGGATCGCCGGGCAAAAGCCACTACGCCGCCACCAAGGCCGCATTGATGGGCCTCGGCCGGACGTGGGCGCAGGAACTCGCGCCGCGGGGGATCACGGTCAACGTGCTGTCCCCGGGCCCCACCGATACGCCGATGCTGAACGATCCGGGCCGGGCGGCCACCCCGGTGCGGATGCCGCCGCTGGGCGCCCTTGTGGATCCCGATGACGTGGCTGCCCTGGCTGCCTTCCTGCTGGGACCGCACGGGAAGTCCATCACCGGCCAGAACTACGTCATCTGCGGAGGAGCGTCGCTTTGAGTATCGGCGCGGGCCCCGTCTGAGCCGCCACTTCAAAGGAGAGCCGCCCGCTCATGGTTCGCGACGCCGTCGTGCCTTACACCCCCGAAGGTCCAGCAGCAACGGCCTGCGGACACTACCCAGCCGGGGCAAGCAAAAGCACAATAACCGCATGAAAAGAATGGTTATGGCGGGTTTCACAGCGGCAATGATGGCGCTGGGCGGAATGACCCTGGCGGAACCGGGCAACGCAGCAGCCCCGCGGTCACAGATGACGGGGCATGTCCTGGTCAAGTTCCGCGACAGCGGCGCGGCGGGCACTGCTCTTCAGTCGTACGGCCTCAAGGGAGGTGCCGGTATCGGTAGCACGGGCGCCCAACTCGTCCAGGTACCGGCAGGTAAAGAGCAGCAACTCATCGAAGCCCTCAGCCGGAACCCGGCCGTCGAATATGCGGAGTCAGACGAGCTGGCCACCGTCGCCACCGCGGACCAGTATTTCCCCGGCCAGTACGCGCTGCAGAACGATGGCCAATCATTTACGTCTACGGGCGGCACCCTCACCGTCGAGGGTGGCAAAGCAGATGCCGACGTCGACGCCGTCGAAGCGTGGGACGTCACCACCGGCAACGGCACAAAGGTTGCCATTGTCGATACTGGCGTGGCGAGCGACAACCCGGACATCTCACCAAAGGTAGTGGCACGTGCCAACTTCAGTGATTCGCCAACCGCTGAAGATCTGTACGGCCACGGAACGCATGTCGCCGGGATCGTTGCCGCCACGGCCGACAATACGCTCGGTGTGGCCGGCGTGTGCCCGGCTTGCACCATCCTCGACGCCAAAGTGCTCAACGACGACGGGACCGGCTCGACGTCCCGCATCGCCGAGGGTATCGACTGGGCCGTCAGCAACGGTGCCCAGGTCATCAACATGAGCCTCGGGCTGGGTGTTCCGTCCCGCACCCTCGAAACCGCCGTTAACAACGCGTGGAAGCACGGTGTAGTGATTGTTGCCGCCGCCGGCAACGCCGGCACCCAGGCCAAGGTCTACCCGGGCGCATATTCCAACGTTATTGCCGTCGCCGCAACCGACAACGCTGACGCCAAGGCGCCCTTCTCCACCTACGGCAAGTGGGTGGATGTGGCAGCGCCGGGCGTCAACATCTACTCGACTTTCCCCAACCATCCCTTCCAACTCGGTGCGGATGGCCGGCGGTCCCAGGGTTATGACGTGGAAAGCGGGACCTCAATGGCTTCACCAGTCGTGGCCGGCGTTGCTGCGCTCGCCTGGAGTGCCCATGCAGACGCCACCAACAAATCCGTCCGTGCCGACCTTGAATCAACCGCCGACGAAATCTCCGGCACCGGTACCGCCTGGGCGCATGGCCGCGTAAACGCCAACAATGCCGTGAGGCAGTAAAAGGTCACGGACTGGTAACATTGGGTGAATGCGGAGCGGGTCTGGGCAAACACGAGTCACGCAGCTGGATGGCCTCAGAGGGATCGCTGCCCTCGTGGTTGTCGCCTGCCATGTACTCTCCACGCTCCCGGGAATCGGGAGTGTCTTCAGCGACCGGTCAGTGGGGCTCAGCGCTGCGGCGACGTGGGCCATCTTCAGTCCGCTGCACGTCCTGTGGAATGGCACTCCGGCGGTCCACCTCTTTTTTGTGCTCTCCGGCTTCGTCCTGGTCCTGCCGTTCTCCCGGCCAGGGGTGACCCGCAGCTGGGCGTCCTACTACGTCAAGCGTCTGCTCCGCCTGTACTTGCCGGCATGGGCATCCTTGCTGGTGGCGGTCGCGTTGATTGGCATCATTCCGCGGTCCGCATCGCCGCTGCAGAGTGCATGGGCGGACATCTACGTCATTGACCCGAGCGTCGGCCAGGTCTTCAAAGATGCCCTGCTCCTGCTGAACGCGAGCACCATCAACACCCCGCTGTGGTCGCTCAAATGGGAAGTGATGTTTTCCCTCCTGCTCCCGGCCTACGTGTTCTTCGCCCTCCGGGGAAGACGCTTCTGGCAGGCGAAGATCTGTGCGGCATTTCTGCTGATCGTGGTGGGAGCGGTGTGCAACCTGGAGGCGCTGTCCTTTCTCCCGATCTTCGCCATCGGGGCCGTCCTCGGCGTCGAACGTGAACGGATCCGTGAGCTGACGCGGTCCTGGCCGCGCGTGGCCTGGGTGTTGGTGGCCGTAGCGGGCCTCCTCCTGGCCAACGCGGAATGGCTCAGCCGCGAGCAGCCGGTCGACAGCGTCGAGGCCTTTGTGACGGTGGGCGCGACGCTGATCGTTGTGCTGTTTGTGTGCTGTGGCTCGGCCAAGAGGTTCGGGGACAGCGCGGTCGTCCAGTGGCTGGGACGCGTGTCCTTCAGCCTCTACCTGGTGCATTTGCCGATCCTTCTTGCCGGCATCACCTTGCTGCGATCGGTGTCGCTGCCTATGGCGCTGGCGGTCTCCGTGGCGGCGTCGTTGGGAATTGCCGAGTTGTTCTTCCGCTACGTGGAACAGCCCGCGCATCGTCTCTCGATAGCTGCAGGCCGAGCGGTGGAGCGCCGGATCCGCCCCGACGTCCCCGTGGAAAACCCGCCTGTCCGGTCTATGGTCTCGGCGGCGTCGGGCGGCCGCAAGGACATTTGGTAATCGGCGGCCCGGATCTGTTGTAGTGTTGATCCTGTTGTTGTGTTTATGCAGTTCGTAGTTCAGGCAGTACGCACGGTCGAAAGCCCGTGTTCTTCTGAAGCAGCGGTTTTGAGCACCTACACCGGAGGACCCGAAAGTCGGGACTTTTCCTCCACCTTCACGAAGGACAAAAATAATGGCTACTGGTACCGTCAAATGGTTTAACGCTGAAAAGGGCTTCGGCTTCATTTCCCCCGATGACTCCTCGCAGGACGTTTTCGCGCACTACTCCGCGATCAACTCCTCCGGCTTCCGCTCCCTCGAAGAGAACCAGAAGGTCTCCTTCGAAACCGAGCAGGGCCCCAAGGGTCCCCAGGCTACCAACATCCAGGCTCTCTAATTTCCTAGAGATCCGGGACCGTTAGGTTTCGAGCAGGGCCCGTCTCCGGACGGGCCCTGCTTTTGCTTAACCCCCGTGTGCCCCTTCCCAAGTAGGTCGCACTTGGTGCCGTTTCCAACCCTGAAAACGACACCTGCTGCGAGTTAGTTGGGGGACGCGCGCCCGCTTCGTCGGGGCCCGGCGTCGTCGTCGGGATCTGCGACAATTTACAGGGCTCTCGGCCGCACTCCGGCCGACAGCAATTTTCACGCGGCCGGAAGGCTGCACCCGGCGGGTCCGCGACGAGCGCGTCCGCCATAGCTGATTCCCACCTCTCTGGGGGCCAATATTAGAGGTGTTGTTCTTCTGCCGGGCGCTGATTGTTGTCGTACGCTTAGAGGGAAACGTTCTGAAGTGGGCGTCTTCACGCCGCAGTTTTCAGCGGTTGAAGATAACTTCTTAAGGAGACGCCATGGAGGCTCTACGTATCCTCACGGGACTGCAAGGCGAAATTGCTTCCCAGCTCCAGGACATGGTCCTGGAGGCTGCCGATGCTGAGGAGTTCTTCCAGGAACTGGCCGTCTTCTCCGCGTCCCTCCTTTCTCCACCCGGTTCGACGGTTCACTGCAATGTCACCGTGGTGCGGAGGAAAAAACCTGTCACGGTAGCTTGCAGCGATGCCCGTGCACGGGTGATGGATGAACTCCAATACGCCTTCGGCGACGGGCCTTGCTTAACAGCCATGCGAACCGGTATCACCATCTACGTCCCGGACGTGTCCCGCGAACACCGCTGGCCGGAATACATCCGAGCCGTCGCCAAACAGGGCGTCCAGTCAATCCTGGGCGTCCCGTTGCCGTTGGAGGGAGAATCGACGGCTGCGTTAAACATCTACTCCTCGCGGCCGCACGGCATAACGGGAGAGGACATCGCCCGCGCTGAGCTGTTCGGCGAACACTCAGCCAAGACCCTCCGGTTGGAGCTGCGCCTGACCCGGCTGCAGGAAGCGAAGGACAACATGGAGGCGGCAATGAAGAACCGGACAGCCATCGATGTTGCTGCCGGGGTGATCATGGCTCAGAACCGGTGCAGTCAGGAAGCCGCAATCACCGTCCTGAGGAGAGCTTCCAGTTCCCGCAACGTCAAACTACACGACGTGGCAATGGGAGTGATCGCCGCCGTCTCACCGCAAGCTCCTGAACTTCGCACCCATTTCGATGAATAGCGGGGCCAGTAGACGGACAGCTCCCACTTCGACTCGTCCTAGCTCTCCCAGTAGGGAGCACACTTGGAATCACAATGGTTCCGCAGCCGCCCGGGTCGTCCTGGGCATTACAGAGGTGACAAAAGCCATGGAGAATTCCCTTCCACTAGCAGATGAGTTCGCTGCGCTGACCGGGCTGATGGCCGGGGGTTTCCTGACCCAGGAGAGCGCCTCCAAAGCCGTGCAGTCCCTGGCGTACATACTCAAAGACTCCGTGCCCGGTACAGCAGGGGCCGGCGCGTCGATCATCAACGGCCGCGGCCGGAGGGAAAGCGCCGGGGCAACCGATCCCGTAGTGCTCCAGGCGGACAAACTGCAATACGAACTCGGGCAGGGACCGTGCCTGAGCGCCTGGGCAGAGCAGCGCGCAATCATCATCCAGGACACCAGAGACGAGACGCGCTGGTCCGAATGGACGGCGGCCGTTGCGGATCTTCCTCTGCGGTCCGTTCTCAGCGCCCCTCTCACGACCGAGGGACGGCGCATCGGAGCTCTCAAGGTCTACTCCCCGGTCCCCGGAGCCTTCGATGACCATTCGGTGTTCCTGATCGAGCGGCTCGCTGTTCCCGCCGCCGTCATGCTCGGCAACGCCCGGGACAGGGAAGCTACCCAAAGGCTCAGCTCCCGAGTCGTCGAAGCTTTGGCCAACCGCGACATGATTTCCAGGGCCCAGGGCGTTCTCATCGAGCGGATGAACCTCACGCCGCGTGAAGCACTGACCGTCATGCTGTCCGCTTCCCGGGGCGAGGGTCAGCCACTGCATAAGGTAGCAGGGGAAATCCTCGCCGGCGCGGCTGAACAGTAGGAGGTTTCTGTGGACGCGTTCGATGAATCCAACGTTCACGCACAAGCTATCCGGAAAGCAATGGAAGAATCCCGGATTCCCCTCGGCGAGGTGTGGATGCGTTATTTCAGCTTCACGGGTACCGCGGGTGAATACGAAATCGACGCCTACCTCAACGGCTCACTGGAACTGCCGGCCTACGAACGTGACCTCCTCGCCCACGCCGTCAACGAACTGATCAACGAGCTCCCCCCACGACGGAAGGCCCCCTACAGCGACGACGAAACCAACGCCTCGGCAGAACGCGAGCGATCACAGGAAGACAGCGCCTCAGAAGACCGCCCATGATCCGGGCAAGGCTCGCTCCGGCGGCCCGGAACCGCCTCAACCTCCTACGGGCCCTGCTCAACGGTCAGGAGGGCTGACCTCTGGGGGTCAGCTCCCGTCAGCGGTCCGCGCTCTCGCTCATGAAGCTTTTCCGGCTGGCGCGGCCGCACCCCGTCTTTCGGGGAGCTATTTCACATACTGGGGGAGAGCTTCTGTTGGCTAAGTCATTGTCGGCACCTTTGGGCGACATGACCACAACCTGACCGGCCTCGTGGCATCCGTTGCGTTCCTGACGGCTTTCACCATCCACCACGTGGGCTAGATTTTCAAGCGGCGTCAGGCGCCGTGCCGCTGCACCAGGAACTCCGTCAGTGCAGGGTTGTCGATCTCCTTCGCCAGCCAGGGCACTGCCTGTGCCGCGGCCTCGTCACCCAGCACCGCCCGGTGCGACTGCGCCCGGACCGCGAACTCGCGCATGCCGCTGCTGCTGGCCAGCGCCGCCAGCCGGTCCACGAACTCCACGGCACGCGGCGACTTAGTGGCGAGGGCGACCTCCGCGGCGGCGTCCAGCAGCCGGGCGGAGTACCAGAGGTACCAGGGCTTAGGTTCCATGCCCCGGCTGATCCAGTGTTCGGCGGCGACCAGGTCCCCGTGGGCCAGGAACAGCCGGGCTTCGGCCCCTGCAGCTAGCGCCATGTAGCAGTGATCGCCGGCAAGCTCGGCCATCACCCATGACCGGTCGATCAGCGCCGCAGCTTCCTCCAGCCGGCCGGCCGCCAGGTAGGTCTCGCCCCGGACCCCGTCGACAAACGGCTCGAACGCCGTCCAGTGCTCCGCCGTGACCCATTCCAGCGCCTGATCCAGGCACGCCGCAGCCAGGTCCAGCTCCTTGCGAAGCAGATGCACGCGCCCCAGCAACGCCGCACTGAACGCCTGCTGCCGGCGGTTCCCGACCGACTGGGCGAGCCTTCCGGACTCGGTGAGGGCCGCGACGGCGTCCTCGTAATGCGCCGTGTCCGAGGCCAGCATGCCCTGGATCGCCAGGATCCTCGCCTGTTCGTCCGGCATGCCCTCGGCGGCCTGCCGCGCCCGGTCCAGCCAGCCCGCCGCGCGGTCCGGAACGCCGCGCTGGACGGACAGATAGCCCAGCTCGCACAAGGCAGCCGCGGCAGTCCGGGAGACGCCGTCGGACGCTTCCGCCGACAACGCACGGTGCAGGAAATCGGCAACTTCGGCGCCGCGGCCGCCCGCCTGATGGATCAGCGCCCCGGACAGCGTCACCAGCGACTCGGCGATCAGGTGACGGTCACCGTGGCGTTGGGCCAGCACGACGGCGAGACGCAGCTGATCGAGCCCGCGGTCGACGGCGCCTGCCGACAGTGAGGCGCTTCCGGCGTCGAGATAGGACCGCACGGTGGCCACATTCGCGGGGATCTTCGGGTCCGCCGCCGGACCCGACGCGGCAAGGGCGCGTCGAACCTCAGCGGGCAGCGGCAGGCCCAGCTCCTGATGGTAGAGGTTCTCGAACTTGGTGACCTGCTCGCGCGCCCGGCGGTGCTCGCCCATCGCCACGAGCGCCTTCACCAGGACGGCCGTGGAGTCCGCGTTGAAGGGATCCCGGCGCAGCGCCTGCGAGCTCAGCTCGGCCGCGTCCGCCGGAGCGCCCGACGCCAAGGCCGCCAGCGAAGCTTCGTAGAGCAGCGACTGGACGCACTTTTCGAGCCGGTACCGCTGGTCCGCCAGCCAGGAGTCGAACACGGGGCTGTCCCCGAAGGCAAGACCCTCGAGCAGCTGGCCGTTGAACTTGCGTGGGTCAAGGCCGCCGTTGCCCGCCGGGCCCACAAGCTCCAGGGCATCGCAGCGCCAGGACGGCTGCAGCACCAGCCGCAGGGGATCGCCGGCGATGGTGACACCGGTCAGGGTCCGGCGCAGTTCGGACAGATTCCAGCGGAGGGCGCCCAGCGGGTCGGCGGCGTCGGGAAACAGCAGCGGGGCGGTGCGGGAACGGCTGATGCCTTCGGGCTGCAGGGCGAGGTAGGCCAGCACCGCCCACGCCTTGCGCCCTCGGGGCTGCGCGGGAGGAGTGTCGGGGGACTCGATCACGGGCGGACCGAGGAGCCGGATCCACGTCTCGGCCATACGGGCCATGTTACGCCGGGGGATGCGCGGCGTCTCGGCCCGGCTCTTCCGCATCCGGGCGACGCATCACACGCTTGCTCACACGGCCGCCGAAGACACTGGATTCATCCAATCCACTCACCACCAAAGGTGTATCAACAATGGAAATGCTCGTAGTCCTGATTGCCGGAATCGTGCTCTTCTCCGGCGGTGCTACGTTCCGCGCAGTGCTCAAAGACGGCCACGGCCACACCCCCGAGGTGCGGTCCAACGCCAAATGGACTGCGGGTGATCTGCCCAGCGAACCGTATTCGGGTGCCCCCAACCGGATCCCGCCGGCTTTGTGGTTCCGGTAGACGCCGTGCCGGCCCTCGCCGAGTCTGGACACACCACAGGGGCGGTGGGAATCTGGACCCATGTGGCATCGGCGAGGGAGGCTGGTAGCAGGTCATGGATGAGACATCGGATACGCGGCAGTTGCTTTCCAACCGCATTGAACAGAAACAGCAGGCCGTCCGCTCCTATTTGGGACGGGAACGGCCGCGACGGAACAAACTCTCCAACATCAGCGTCATAGGTAGCGCCCTGGCCGCCATGCTCACAGCCGGACCGGCCCTCGGGGGCACCGGTTTCACCAACGCCCTCCAGGGGGTTTTCTCGCTGGAGGACGACTCCATTGTCTGGCGGGCCCTGTGCCTAGGGGCCGTGCTGCTGTCTGTCGCCGCGGCACTGGCAACGAACTTCGCCAATTCCCACTCGATTGCGGACAGGGTCAGCGCGGCGGAGACGGCCAACGCCCAGCTGGAAGGGCTACGGGACACCCTGAGCTTCGGCCACATCGACACCGACGAGGCGCTGAAGCTGTACCAGCAGTACGCTGCCCAGGTTCCGTTCGTGGACGAAGTGCCCGCGCACTGAGCGCACAAAGGCGGGCCCTTCCGCATGCAGCCCGAGGGCTGTACGCGGAAGGGCCCGCCTGTGTTAAATCCCCGGAACTCGGACTACGGCTCCGGGCCGGGCGTCGAATGCCGGGCGTCCCGCGGTGCTGGGGGTCCGGCGGTGCGGGGGTCCGGCTACGGCGTCGGGGCTACGGCGTGGGGTTGCCGCCGTTGACGTTCAGGGTCTCGCCCACCACGTAGCTGGACTCCGCCGACGCGAGGAACACGTAGGCCGGGGCCAGCTCGGCCGGCTGGCCGGCGCGGCCCAGGGGAGTGCTCTTGCCGAACTCGGGCAGCTCCTCCTTCGGCTGGCCGCTGCTGACCTGCAGCGGCGTCCAGATGGGGCCCGGTGCCACGGCATTGACGCGGATTCCCTTGGGTGCCAGCTGCTGGGCCAGGCCCTTGGTGAAGTTGTTGATGGCCGCCTTCGTGGTGGCGTAGTCCACGAGCGTCGGCGACGGGTTGTACGCCTGGATGGACGTGGTGTTGATGATGGTGGAACCAGCCGGCAGGTGGGGGACCGCGGCCTTGGTCAGCCAGAACATGGCGTAGACGTTGGTCTTCAGCGTGTGGTCGAACTGCTCGTCGCTGATCTGTTTGAAGTCCTCCTGCGCCACCTGCTTGCCGGCGTTGTTCACCAGCAGGTCCAGGCCCCCGAGCTCGCGCAGGGCAAGGTCCACGAGTTCCCGGCACATCGCCGCGTCCTTGAGGTCGCCTGGGGCCTTGACCGCCTTGCGGCCCGCCTTTTCGATCAGGTTTGCGATCCGGGCTGCGTCCTCTTCCTCCTCCGGCAGGTAGGAGAGCACGACGTCGGCCCCCTCGCGGGCGAAAGCGATGGCCGTTGCGGCCCCGATGCCGGAATCAGCGCCCGTGACGATGGCCTTGCGGCCCTCAAGCCGGCCGGTGCCGCGGTACGTGTTTTCGCCGAGGTCCGCCTTAGGCGTCAGTTCCGCGTCCAGGCCTGGCTCCGGCTGGTGCTGCTTGGGAGGCTCAATGTCTTCGTACGCTGTTACCGGGTTCTTGAACGTGTACTGGTCAGTCATGGTGCTCCTCCGATGGTGTGTCTGCATACGGACAGCATGCTAAGCATGCTTACCATCTAGCCTAACGAGTGTCCCGCGAGTCCCGCAACGGACGACGGCGTTTCTCCTGCGGCGTGTGATGGGGTCCACAAATCCTCACGCGCCGCCGGGGAGCCCGCCGCACCCCCCGCGTAGGCCGCTGGTCCGCGGAATTCCGGGGACTCCGCCCGCACGGGCATCCCGTTTGGCCGGATTTGTGCCGGGTCCCGGAGCCGTGTAAAGTAATTCGAGTCGCCGCCGCTGATGCGGAAAGATAGCGACCGACCCCCTGATAAACAGCCCGAAAACGGCACGTAAATGTGTGTGCTGATTAGGGCGGGGACCCGCTCATGGAACTGCAAATCGCGGAAACGCTGATTTGCAAAGCTCCTCGAAGCCGGGTAAGTTTGAAAAGTTGCTCCGGAGCGATCCGCGACTGTGATGGTTGTGGTGGTGCCGGGTGTGTCTGTTGTTTGAGAACTCAATAGTGTGCCAAGTTTGTTGATACCAATTTATTGTAATGGATTGGTTGTTTTGCCGGATTATGCCACCCCGTGGTGTGGTCTGGTTTTTACAGCTGGTTTCAAATTTTGTGCAGTCAATGCTCCCGTTTTCCCGGGGGTTGTTGGTTGTGTCTGTTTTTCTTCAACGGAGAGTTTGATCCTGGCTCAGGATGAACGCTGGCGGCGTGCTTAACACATGCAAGTCGAACGATGATCCCAGCTTGCTGGGGGATTAGTGGCGAACGGGTGAGTAACACGTGAGTAACCTGCCCTTAACTCTGGGATAAGCCTGGGAAACTGGGTCTAATACCGGATATGACTCCTCATCGCATGGTGGGGGGTGGAAAGCTTTTTGTGGTTTTGGATGGACTCGCGGCCTATCAGCTTGTTGGTGAGGTAATGGCTCACCAAGGCGACGACGGGTAGCCGGCCTGAGAGGGTGACCGGCCACACTGGGACTGAGACACGGCCCAGACTCCTACGGGAGGCAGCAGTGGGGAATATTGCACAATGGGCGCAAGCCTGATGCAGCGACGCCGCGTGAGGGATGACGGCCTTCGGGTTGTAAACCTCTTTCAGTAGGGAAGAAGCGAAAGTGACGGTACCTGCAGAAGAAGCGCCGGCTAACTACGTGCCAGCAGCCGCGGTAATACGTAGGGCGCAAGCGTTATCCGGAATTATTGGGCGTAAAGAGCTCGTAGGCGGTTTGTCGCGTCTGCCGTGAAAGTCCGGGGCTCAACTCCGGATCTGCGGTGGGTACGGGCAGACTAGAGTGATGTAGGGGAGACTGGAATTCCTGGTGTAGCGGTGAAATGCGCAGATATCAGGAGGAACACCGATGGCGAAGGCAGGTCTCTGGGCATTAACTGACGCTGAGGAGCGAAAGCATGGGGAGCGAACAGGATTAGATACCCTGGTAGTCCATGCCGTAAACGTTGGGCACTAGGTGTGGGGGACATTCCACGTTTTCCGCGCCGTAGCTAACGCATTAAGTGCCCCGCCTGGGGAGTACGGCCGCAAGGCTAAAACTCAAAGGAATTGACGGGGGCCCGCACAAGCGGCGGAGCATGCGGATTAATTCGATGCAACGCGAAGAACCTTACCAAGGCTTGACATGAACCGGAAACGCCTGGAAACAGGTGCCCCGCTTGCGGTCGGTTTACAGGTGGTGCATGGTTGTCGTCAGCTCGTGTCGTGAGATGTTGGGTTAAGTCCCGCAACGAGCGCAACCCTCGTTCTATGTTGCCAGCGCGTGATGGCGGGGACTCATAGGAGACTGCCGGGGTCAACTCGGAGGAAGGTGGGGACGACGTCAAATCATCATGCCCCTTATGTCTTGGGCTTCACGCATGCTACAATGGCCGGTACAAAGGGTTGCGATACTGTGAGGTGGAGCTAATCCCAAAAAGCCGGTCTCAGTTCGGATTGGGGTCTGCAACTCGACCCCATGAAGTCGGAGTCGCTAGTAATCGCAGATCAGCAACGCTGCGGTGAATACGTTCCCGGGCCTTGTACACACCGCCCGTCAAGTCACGAAAGTTGGTAACACCCGAAGCCGGTGGCCTAACCCCTTGTGGGAGGGAGCTGTCGAAGGTGGGACTGGCGATTGGGACTAAGTCGTAACAAGGTAGCCGTACCGGAAGGTGCGGCTGGATCACCTCCTTTCTAAGGAGCACCTACAAATTATCCGGCCCGTGTATGCGGGTGTGGGGGTTTGTCAGGAGTACGCCCGTTGCGCAGACGTTTGTTCTGCGGCGGGTGCTCACGGGTGGAATATCAGCAAATAGCGGCCGCTTGTTTTCCTGTCCTGACCCAGTACGGATCCTCTCTTTTGGAGGGTGGTCCTGGAACGGTCCCGGGGTGGGGGGAGGCGGTTTAGTGTTTGGCACACTGTTGGGTCCTGAGACAACAGGACCGGGGGGTAACTTCCGGTACTTGTGTGTTTCTGGTTTCCTGGCTGCACCGATCACACGGTTTGCCCTTTTGGGGGTTGTGTGTGGGGTGTGTGGTACGGGGTTGTTGTTTGAGAACTACATAGTGGACGCGAGCATCTTTTATAAGAAGCAATTTCCAAGAATATGAACCTGGATCTGTTCCGTGATGTGGCTGCTGCTTTTGGGTGGTGGCTGGTTGCGGTCTGGTTCCATGGTTCTCTCGTGAATTACTCCTTGATCTTTTGTGGTCAAGTTTTTAAGAGCACACGGTGGATGCCTTGGCATTAGGAGCCGAAGAAGGACGTAGGAATCTGCGATAAGCCTGGGGGAGTCGATAACCGGACTGTGATCCCCAGGGTGTCCGAATGGGGAAACCCCGCCAGACGCGCGAGTGATCTGGTGACCCGCATCTGAACACATAGGGTGCGTGGAGGGAACGCGGGGAAGTGAAACATCTCAGTACCCGCAGGAAGAGAAAACAATAGTGATTCCGTCAGTAGTGGCGAGCGAACGCGGATCAGGCTAAACCGTTCCATGTGTGATAGCCGGCGGGCGTTGCATGGTCGGGGTTGTGGGACTTTCCATACCATCTCTGCCGGGGTGGTGGGGTGTGATGTGCAGGCATAGGTGAACGGTCTTGAAAGGCCGGCCAGAGAGGGTGTGAGCCCCGTAACCGAAATGTTGTGTACCGCCTGTGAGAGTATCCCAAGTAGCACGGGGCCCGAGAAATCCCGTGTGAATCTGTCAGGACCACCTGATAAGCCTAAATACTCCCTAATGACCGATAGCGGACCAGTACCGTGAGGGAAAGGTGAAAAGTACCCCGGGAGGGGAGTGAAACAGTACCTGAAACCGTGTGCTTACAATCCGTCGGAGCATCTGCAGCTTGCTGTATGGGTGTGACGGCGTGCCTTTTGAAGAATGAGCCTGCGAGTTAGTGTTACGTCGCGAGGTTAACCCGTGTGGGGAAGCCGTAGCGAAAGCGAGTCTGAACAGGGCGTTGCAGTGGCGTGATCTAGACCCGAAGCGAAGTGATCTACCCATGGCCAGGTTGAAGCGACGGTAAGACGTCGTGGAGGACCGAACCCACTTCAGTTGAAAATGGAGGGGATGAGCTGTGGGTAGGGGTGAAAGGCCAATCAAACTTCGTGATAGCTGGTTCTCCCCGAAATGCATTTAGGTGCAGCGTTGCGTGTTTCTTACCGGAGGTAGAGCTACTGGATGGCTAATGGGCCCTACAAGGTTACTGACGTCAGCCAAACTCCGAATGCCGGTAAGTGAGAGCGCAGCAGTGAGACTGTGGGGGATAAGCTTCATAGTCGAGAGGGAAACAGCCCAGACCACCAACTAAGGCCCCTAAGCGTGTGCTAAGTGGGAAAGGATGTGGAGTTGCGAAGACAACCAGGAGGTTGGCTTAGAAGCAGCCATCCTTAAAAGAGTGCGTAATAGCTCACTGGTCAAGTGATTCCGCGCCGACAATGTAGCGGGGCTCAAGTACACCGCCGAAGTTGTGGATTTCAGATATTAGCCAAGCCCTCGTGGTTCAGGCGTCTGGAGTGGTAGGGGAGCGTCGTGTGGGCGGTGAAGTCGCGGTGGAAACCAGCGGTGGAGCCTACACGAGTGAGAATGCAGGCATGAGTAGCGAAAGACGGGTGAGAAACCCGTCCGCCGAATGATCAAGGGTTCCAGGGTCAAGCTAATCTGCCCTGGGTAAGTCGGGACCTAAGGCGAGGCCGACAGGCGTAGTCGATGGACAACGGGTTGATATTCCCGTACCGGCGAAAAACCGCCCATGCTGAACAGGGGATACTAACCGCCCGAGACCTGCCCGATCACCCTTGTGGTGTGAGGGTTTTGGTGGAGCGCGGGACCTGATCCTGGGAGGCAAGCGTATTAACAGGTGTGACGCAGGAAGGTAGCCGAGCCGGGCGATGGTTGTCCCGGTCTAAGGATGTAGGGCGAACGGTAGGCAAATCCGCCGTTCATGATGCCTGAGACCCGATGGGACCCCCGTATGGGGGGATTCGGTGATCCTATGCTGCCGAGAAAAGCATCGACGCGAGGTTTTAGCCGCCCGTACCCCAAACCGACACAGGTGATCAGGTAGAGAATACTAAGGCGATCGAGAGAATTATGGTTAAGGAACTCGGCAAAATGCCCCCGTAACTTCGG
This sequence comes from Arthrobacter sp. B3I9, assembly GCF_030816935.1. Classification (NCBI taxonomy): domain Bacteria; kingdom Bacillati; phylum Actinomycetota; class Actinomycetes; order Micrococcales; family Micrococcaceae; genus Arthrobacter; species Arthrobacter sp. B3I9. The sequence goes on along the minus strand of NZ_JAUSYO010000001.1, from coordinate 3,446,155 downwards.
GAGAAGGGGGGCCCCCATCGTGATCCGCACTTGCTGCGGGGAGCGTGCAGGGGCCGCAGAGACCAGGGGGAAGCGACTGTTTACTAAAAACACAGGTCCGTGCGAAGTCGCAAGACGATGTATACGGACTGACTCCTGCCCGGTGCTGGAAGGTTAAGAGGACCGGTTAGCCGCAAGGCGAAGCTGAGAATTTAAGCCCCAGTAAACGGCGGTGGTAACTATAACCATCCTAAGGTAGCGAAATTCCTTGTCGGGTAAGTTCCGACCTGCACGAATGGAGTAACGACTTCCCCGCTGTCTCAACCATAAACTCGGCGAAATTGCAGTACGAGTAAAGATGCTCGTTACGCGCAGCAGGACGGAAAGACCCCGAGACCTTTACTATAGTTTGGTATTGGTGTTCGGAGTGGCTTGTGTAGGATAGGTGGGAGACGTTGAAGCCCTCACGCCAGTGGGGGTGGAGTCATCGTTGAAATACCACTCTGGTCACTTTGGACATCTAACTTCGGCCCGTAATCCGGGTCAGGGACAGTGCCTGATGGGTAGTTTAACTGGGGCGGTTGCCTCCTAAAAAGTAACGGAGGCGCCCAAAGGTTCCCTCAGCCTGGTTGGCAATCAGGTGTCGAGTGTAAGTGCACAAGGGAGCTTGACTGTGAGAGAGACATCTCGAGCAGGGACGAAAGTCGGGACTAGTGATCCGGCGGTACATTGTGGAATGGCCGTCGCTCAACGGATAAAAGGTACCTCGGGGATAACAGGCTGATCTTGCCCAAGAGTCCATATCGACGGCATGGTTTGGCACCTCGATGTCGGCTCGTCGCATCCTGGGGCTGGAGTAGGTCCCAAGGGTTGGGCTGTTCGCCCATTAAAGCGGTACGCGAGCTGGGTTTAGAACGTCGTGAGACAGTTCGGTCCCTATCCGCTGCGCGCGCAGGAAATTTGAGAAGGGCTGTCCTTAGTACGAGAGGACCGGGACGGACGAACCTCTGGTGTGTCAGTTGTACTGCCAAGTGCACCGCTGATTAGCTACGTTCGGATGGGATAACCGCTGAAAGCATCTAAGCGGGAAGCTCGCTTCGAGATGAGATTTCCATACACCTTGTGTGTGAGAGGCCCCCAGCCAGACCACTGGGTTGATAGGCCGGATGTGGAAGCGAGGACTAACGACTCGTGAAGCTGACCGGTACTAATAGGCCGATAACTTACACCACACACCACTCCCGCAAACGGCACTTCAAAAGACGTTTGCACCACGGGGTGGTAAAAAGAAACAAGACTGCTTGCGTCCACTATGTGGTTCCCAACCAACAAACCCGTTGCTTGAGAACCGAACAACTGAATAACAACACCACCCCTGCCCTCACCGGCAGGAGCACAAGTTGTAACCACAGACTTCCCACCCCCACCCGGTCACCGGGCCCGGGGGACGGGTAACAGGGTTACGGCGGTCATAGCGTGGGGGAAACGCCCGGTCCCATCCCGAACCCGGAAGCTAAGACCCACAGCGCCGATGGTACTGCACCCGGGAGGGTGTGGGAGAGTAGGTCACCGCCGGACATAAATTAACACGGTCGAGAGCCTCCAACCACCAGGTCGGAGGCTCTCCCGCAGTTAACGCCCCGGACACGAACCAGCCGTGGGTAAGGTCCTCAATCCGGCTTGATGTTCTGGTTGAGGGTAAAGACGTTCGTCGGGTCGTACTTGCGCTTCAGTGTCTTCAACCGGTCGTACTTGGCCGCCCCGTAAGCCTGCCGGATCCGTTCCTCGCCCTCTTCCATGAGGAAGTTGACGTAGACGCCGGTGTGGTGGGGTGCGAGCGCAGACCAGTAGTTGCGGGCCCATTCCCGCTCAGCATCGAAGTTGTCGGCCGTCTTGCTGTTGCCGTTGATGTTGAAGGTGAAGCCGGCTCGTCGGCCGTTGAACGCCGTGTCGCTGTCATCGATCCGCCCCACGGCTCCGCCCATTTGCCACATGGCGACGCTGGTGACGGGCGAGGAGATGCTGCTGCCGTGTTCGACGGCGACGTCAATGACGTCGTCGGTCAGTGCTGCGACGTCGCAGGACCGGACGTAGTAAGACCAGCCGTGCGGGAAGGATGGATCGAACATCATCTGATGCTCCAGATACGGCTTCGGCCGGCAGAAATCGAGCACGGGCGAACCGAATTCCTTCAGAGGCCGTAGGACTCTTTCGCCGTCCTCGACGGGGCCCGTGTAGCAGGCGACGATCGCCACCACGTGCTTGCCGACCAGGTCCGGCGGGACGATCGGCAGCGCCGGCGCCCTCCGCTGCACGGCGATCGTCATGAGCTCGTCGGGGGCGTGCGCGATCCAGTCGCGGTAAAACCTCAGCACTTCCGGTGCATTTTCCATCGGCCAGAAGACCGGGCCCGCCATGACGTAGGGCCCTACAGGGTTGAGGCGGAACTCGAACTCAGTGACGATGCCGAAGTTCCCCCCACCGCCCCGCACGCCCCAGAACAGGTCTGCGTTCTGCTCTTGGCTTGCCCTGACCAGCTCGCCGTCGGCGGTGATGAGGTCTACGGACAGAAGCTGGTCAATGGTGAGTCCGTACTTCCGCATGACCCACCCGATGCCGCCGCCCAGCGTCAGGCCCGCCATGCCGGTATGCGTGACTATTCCTGAAGGAACAGCGAGCCCGAACTCCTGGGTAGCGCGATCCAGCTCGCCGAGCAGCACTCCCGCCTGGACCCGTACCGTTCCCTCCGAGGGATCCACGCGGATCCCTTTCATCGCCCCGAGGTCGATGACCATGCCGCCGTCGCAGACGGACAGCCCCGGGAAGCTATGGCCGCCTCCACGCACGGCGACCAGCAGATCCTGCGAGCGGGCGAGCCGGAGTGCGGCGCGGATATCTGCGGCGCCGGTGCATCGCGCTATGATGGCGGGATGGCGATCAATCGATCCGTTCCACACCCTGCGAAGCTCGTCATAGCCGGGATCATCCGGACGGTAGATGTCGCCCCGGAAGGTCCTGTGTAGTTCGTCGACAGCACCGCCGTCGATCTCCGTGCGCTGTGCCATGGCCTCACGGCCTCTCTCTCCTGGGAGCAGATTCCCACCGTTCAGGGGAACTGGCAAGAGGGAAATGGAGACCAGCGGTGCCGGCAGGGATGCGGCCGGCTGCCTGCGGAAGCAACGGCCGGACGGGGAACATTACCCGGCCGGGCGCCGTTGTAGGAACGGCAACCGCTTCCAACCAAAGGGACACTTCATGACCGCACGGACCATCGTCATCACGGGAGCCAGCGACGGCATCGGCGCGTCCGCCGCGCGGACTCTCAGCCGGCAGGGGGAGCGGGTCGTCGTCGTCGGGCGCTCCGCCGAGAAGACCGAACGGATCGCCGGCGACATCGGGGCGGACTACTTCGTGGCCGACTTCGCCGAGCTGGCGCAGGTGCGCGAGCTCGCGCGGCAGCTGAAGGAGACGTACCCGCGGATCGATGTCCTGGCAAACAACGCCGGCGGGATCATGGGCCCCCGGCAGCTCACCGCCGACGGCCACGAAAAGACCTTCCAGGTCAACCACCTGGCGCCGTTCTTGCTCACGACGGAGCTGATGGACGTGCTAACGGCCAGCAATGCCACCGTGATCAACACGTCGAGCGCGGCCAACGGCTTCGGCAAACTGGACCTCGACGACCTCGACTCGGCGCGCAAATACTCCACCAACCGCGCCTACGGCACGGGCAAGCTCGCGAACATCCTCTTTACCACCGAGCTGAACAACCGCTACCGTGCCCAGGGAATCGCGACGGCGGCCTTCCACCCGGGCGTGGTCGCCACGAACTTCGCCGCCGAGTCCACGAGCCCGATGCGGCACGCGTACAAGACCTTCCTCAACCGCTTCCTGCTCAGCCCGGAGCAGGGAGCCGACACGCTCGTATGGCTCGCTACCGCAACGCCCGGCAAGGACTGGATCTCCGGCGCGTACTACGCAAAGCGGGCCCTCGCGAAGGCCAACAAGCAGGCGTACGACGCCGAGCTGGCCCGGGCGCTGTGGGAGCGCAGCGAGGCGATGGTGGCGCAGGACTTCGACAAGCTGGATTCACCGGCCTGACGAGCGGGCCTGGACAGGCTGATTTGGACGGGCTGGCGCGGAGGGGCTGGCGCGGCCCCCGGGCCGGGATGCCTCGCTCCTAGCTCAGCATCTCCGGGCGGAACCGCAGCCAGGTGTGCTGCCCGGTGGCCCTCGCCGCCGTCAGGGCCGCTCCCGCCTGCCGCAGGAGCTCGGCACCGTCCTGCGTCTGCGGGGTTCTGGAAGCCAGGCCCATGCTGACCCCGGGCCGGACGACGGACCTGCCGACGCGCATCGGCGCGGATACCGACTCTGCGATCCTCCGGGCCGCCGCGTCCGCATTGAGGCATTCGGTCAGGAGCACCACAAACTCGTTGCCGCCCAGCCGGGCCACGGTGTCGTGCGGCCGGACGCAGTTCCACAGCCGGCTGGCGACTACCACCAGGAGCTCGTCGGTCAACCGGCCCGGTATGTCGTTTGAGCTCTTGAGGTCATCCATGTTCAGCAGCAGCACATCCACCGGGTCCGGGCGGCGCAGCGCGGCGGCCAACCGCTCGTTGAACAGGTTTCCGTTGGGTAGCGCCGTCAGTTCGTCGCGCAGCACCCGGGCCCGCAGCTGGTCTTCCCGGTTGGCAAACGCCGCCGGCGCTGCCGGAGCCGCCGCCGGAGCCGGCGCGGCGGGAGTCCAACGGGGGTGGGCCGTGCCGCGGACCGACAGCGCGACGGCAGGCCCAGCCTGAGAAACGGCATTCGCGCCGGTTCCGCCGGTTCCGCCGTCGTCGGTGGGGCTGGTGCGGGAGGGGAGCGCAGAGCACGTTATCTCCACCGGCACCTCTGTGCCATCCGCGCGGCGCCCGAAGCCGGCGAAGGGCTGCCCGGAGCGGCCCGCGCTGGAGCCGAGGCCCGCGAGCACATCATGGAAGTCCTGCCGGGACGACTCAGCGAGCAGCAGGCTGGAGTCGGTGCCCAACAGCTGGGATCGGGAGTAGCCGAAGAAGTCCTCCGCGGCCGCGTTCAGGAAGGAAATGGATCCGTCGGGGGCGAGCAGCAGCAGCGCATCCGGGCCGTGCTCCAGGAGTATTTGTGCGAATCCAGATTCCAAAGGTTGCCCTGTCCCCAAAAGCGTCGACGATATGTTGCAGGCGCCAGGCGGAGAACACCGAGGACTGCGCTGCCTGCATCATATGGTGTGCACCGCGCCGCTGCGTGTTCCGTCCCAGGCCAGGAGAAGGTGTCGCTGCGGCCGCTACCCGTTCAGCGGGACGCCGTCCAGCGCGGCAATGGCCGCCACGGACCTCCGCACCGCATTTTGCCGCTCGCATTCGGGCACCGGCCGGGAGAAGAACAAGTAGCCCTGCAGGGCATCGCAGCCGTGCTCCAGCAGGTAGCGGGCCTGGGCCGCGGTCTCGATACCTTCGGCAGTGACCTTCAGGCCGAGGCTGTGGGCCATATAGATCATGGACGTCAGGATCGGGAGCTTCTCCACCCCGGTCTGCAGCATGGAGACAAAGGACTTGTCGATCTTGACCACATCCACCGGCAGGTCCTGCAGCCGGCCCAGGGACGAGTACCCAGTTCCGAAGTCGTCCAATGCCACCCGGATTCCGGCCGCACGCAGGCTGGCGAGCTGGGAAATGACGTGGGTGTCGGCGTCGAAGAAGACACTTTCCGTCACCTCCAGCACCAGTTGGTGCGGATCCACGCGGCTCCAGGCTGCAATGTCCAGGACGCGCTCGGCGAAGTCACGGTTCTTGAGCTGCACGCCGGACACGTTGACGGCGAGGCTCCGGAAGGAATCCGCAGCCAGCCACGGCTGCAGTTCGGAGCAGCTGCGCCGCAGGACCTCGGCGCCGATATCGCGAATCAGGCCGCTGCGTTCGGCGGTCTGGATGAAGCCGTCGGGGGACATCAGGTGTCCGCCCCAGTCCCAACGGGCCAGGGCCTCGAACTGGACCACCTCGAGCCGTTCCGTGGAGATCACCGGCTGGTAGTGAACGGTGATCTGGCTCAGCTCCACGGCGCGCCGCAGCCCGGACGTCAACTGCGTGCGTTCGAGCAGCGCCGCGAGCATTTCCGGCTGGAAATGCACGTAGCAGTTCTTGCCGGCTTCCTTGGCCGCGTACATGGCGAGGTCCGCCTGCCGGAGCAGTTCGGTGGACGTCGTCGACCCGTCGTTACGCGAAGCAACGCCCAGGCTCAAGCTTGGCCGCACCATGGTGCCCTCGATAGAGGTCGCGGCGTTGAGGGCGCTCAACACTCGCTGCGCGACGGCGTCGGAGTCCTGGCAGCCGACCAGCAGGACCACGAACTCGTCCCCGCCCAGCCGGGCCACGGTGCCGTGCGGTCCGACGCAGTTCTGCAGCCGCCGGGACACTTCCACAAGCATCTCGTCGCCGGCGTGATGGCCCAGGACGTCGTTGATCTCCTTGAAGTCGTCCAGGTCCAGCAGCAGCACATGCACCGGCTCGGGCGTGAGCAGGGCCGCGGATACCCGTTCGTGGAAGAGTGTCCGGTTGGCAAGGCCGGTCAGCGGATCCTGGAAGGCGAGTTCCTTGAGCTTGTCCGCCTGCTCAGCCAGTTCCTCCATGGCCTGCCGGGCCTGGTCCTGGGCGCGGCGGCGGGAAGTGACGTCCCGGAAGTTCCAGATCCGGCCGATGATTGTGTCTGCGAGCTTCTGCGGGCGCGAGTACAGTTCCACGGTGCGCCCGTCCTCGAATTCGAGCACGTCATGGCTCTGCATGGTCGGGTCCGCGTAGAGCGCCGCGACCTTTTCCCGGAATTGCTCGGGGTGGACCAGTTGCCCGGCGATGAACCTGATCAGCGCCGTTGGGTCCTCGGCTGCCACAATGTCAGCCGGCATGCCCCACATCCTTAGGAACTGGTCATTGATTCCGGTGATTTGCCTTTCGGAGGAGACCACCACGATCCCGTCGGCCGTGGTCTCCAGCGTGGCGTCCAGAAGCGAGACGGCCAGGCGGCGGCCGGAGTCGGCGTCGTTCCGATGGCTCCCGTTCCGGATGGCGACCGCCATGCCGGCTCCGGCCCCGGCGTCGAGCGTCACGAGCGAACAGGTGACCTCCAGAGTGATCTCGGTGCCGTCCCGGCGGCGGCCTACCGCCGCAAAAGGCTGCTTGCCGGTCCGGCCGCCGCGGCCCAACAGGCTGAACAGGCGCAAAAATCCGCCCCGCTCGTCGTCCGAGAGCAGGACGGTGTGGTGGACGCCGAGCAGCTGCTCCCGGGGATAGCCGAAGAGGGACTCGGCGGCGGCATTCACGTAGGCGATGGTGCCGTCTGCAGTGAGCAGCAAGAAGGAATCTGGACCCTGCTCGAGCAGGGTCTCTTCGAACCCATTCCCCACGGTGATTCCGGCCTCCATTAGCGGCGGTCATGTAGACGGATCCCAGCGGCGACACCGTGGGCAATACTTATCACTGATCATAGGGTTCCCCGGCCCGCTGTCCAGCATCCTGGGCCTGCTTTTTCGGAATGGCAGGACAGATCGGCGGGAACGGCCGGAAGGGGCGTGGTACGGAACGGCCGGTACGCCGTCGGAAGTGGGGCGGTACGCCGTGCTGGACGGCCGGGACGCCGTCGGAAAACGGGCGGGTCAGCGGTTGCCGGACACCCGGTCCCCCCGCAGGGCGGCGAAAGCGGCGACCGAGCGGGCGATGGCCGGCTCCAGCAGGGGCCTCGGTTCCGGGCGGGAAAAGAGGAACCCCTGCAGTGAATCGCATTCCAGCTGGAGAAGATATTTGGCTTGCTTCTCGGTCTCCACGCCTTCCGCCGTGACGGTCAAGCCCAGGCCGTGGGCCATGCTGATCATCGAACTGAGGATCGGCAGTTTCTCCGCACCGGTGTGGATCATCGAGACAAAGGACTGGTCGATCTTCAGGGTGTCCACCGGGAGGCCCTGGAGCCGGCCCAGCGACGAATAGCCGGTGCCGAAGTCGTCCAGGGCTACGCGCACGCCGGCCTTCCGGAGGGCCACCAACTGCTGGATCACGTGGCAGTCGTCGTGGAAGAACACGCTCTCGGTGACCTCCAGGACCAGCTGACGGGGGGCCACACCGCAGGATTCCGCTACGGCCAGCACCACCTCGGCAAAATCGCCGTGCTGCAGCTGCACCCCGGACACGTTGACGGCCAGCGACCGCGCCGCATCCTCCGCGAGCCAGGACTTCATTTCCCTGCATGCCGTGAGCAGGACCTCGGTGCCGATCTCCATGATCAGGCCACTGCGCTCCGCGACGGGGATGAACTGTCCCGGCGGCACGAGTTCACCGTCGCGTTCCCAGCGCGCCAGAGCCTCGACCTTGAGGACGGCGTCGTGCTTGGCCAGCAGAATCGGCTGGTAGTGCACGCCGATCTGGCCGCTGTCGATAGCCATCCGCAGCCCGGCTTCCATCTCGGTGCGCTCCACGAGGGCCGCCATCATCTCCGGCCGGAACCGCAGGTACCGGTTCTTTCCGGCAGCTTTTGCCGCATACATGGCGACGTCGGCCCGCCGCAGCAGTTCGGAAGCGTCCACGGTCTCCTCGCAAAGCGAGGCCAGCCCCAGGCTGAGGCTGGGCCGCAGCATGGTCCCGTCAATCCACAGGGGCACCTTCAGGAACTCGACGATCCGCTCGGCGGCAGCCCCGGCGTCGGGCGAACCGACCAGCAGAATGACGAATTCGTCACCGCCCAGCCGTGCAACGACGTCGTCCGGGCGGACACACGCGCGCAGCCGCCGGCCCACCTCGACCAGCAGCTGGTCACCGGCGTGGTGGCCATGGATGTCGTTGACTTCCTTGAAGTCATCCAGGTCCAGCAACAGGACGTCGACGGCGGTCCCGCTGGGCCCCTGCAGAGCAGCGGCGAGACGTTCGTTGAACAGCTGCCGGTTGGAGAGGCCGGTCAGGGGGTCCTTGAAGGCGAGGGCCTTGAGCTGCGCGGCCTGCTCGGCCAGGTCCGCCATGGCTTGGGTGATCCGGTCCTGCGCGGTCCGGGCGGGCGAGACGTCCCGGAAGCTCCAGACGCGCCCCACCACCTCATCCGCTACGAGTTGCGGGCGCGAATAGCGCTCGAATGTCCTGCCGTCCCGGAAGTCCAGAACGTCGTGGCTTTCCGCCGCGGGATCAGCGCGGACAGCCTTGACTCTTTCGATGAACCCGGCGGGATCCACCAACTGGTCCAGCGCGAAGTCCAGCACCGCCTCTGCATCCCGGGTGGCCAGCAGCTCCCGGGGAATACCCCACATGGAGGTGAACCGGTTGTTGACGCCCGCGATCTGGCCATCGCGGCTGACCACGAGGATGCCGTCCGCGGTGGACTCCAGCGTGGCCGACAACAGTGACATCGCTGAGCGCAATTCCGAGTCGGCCTGCAGCCGGCGGGAGGTGTCCCGGACCAGAACGGCGACGCAGACGTCGTCGTGGGGGTGCGCGGGTGGGGCTGCGGTGGTGCCTGGGTCTGCGTCGGTTCCCGGGGCTGGGTCGGTGCCTGGGTCTGCGTCGGTTCCCGGGGCTGGGTCGGTGCGCGGGTTTGCGTCGGGGCTCGGCCAGACGGGGGCCACGAGTGAGCAGGTGATTTCCGCTTGGAACTCTGAGCCGTCACGGCGCAGGCCGTAGACCTCGACGGGCGGAAGGGCACCGATGTCGGCATCCCGTCGGAGGGCGGAGAAGAGCCGGTGGAAACTGCTGCGGAAGCCTTCCGCCACTACCATCCGGTGGTCCTGGCCGACGAGTTCTTCGCGGGTGTAGCCGAGCATTCGTTCCGTGGCGGCGTTGACCATGCGGATGGTGCCGTCTTCGCCAACCACCAGAAGAGCGTCCGGACAGGACTCCAGTACGGCCTGGGAGGAGGGGGCAAGGCTGATCACCGGATTGGCACCCGCGGCGTCGCGTGAAGAACCCACGGAAGCGGCCGCGTCCGTGCGTCGCTCCGCGCTCATGCGACCACCCGAACGGTTATGTGAGACCAATATTTCATTTACTTCCTCCCCACAGCAAATCATAGGGGTGACGTGCGACAGTGCCGTGCAACGACGTGCATTGCGTCAGCGCATTTGACGCCTGGGCACCGGTGCAGCCTTGGTGTGCCCGGAGACGCCAAGTGGCACAGGCCCATGAAACCTGAAACGCGCAGCGGCGGCTAGCCGCTTTTGAGAACGTCCGGTAGTTCGTCGACGTAGACGGTCTGGGGCGGCTCGTAGTAGATGACCAGCACTTCCTCGCCCACGGCGTACACACTCGTCTTGTCAAAAGGGTGGGCATGGAACGCGCTCGTGCCACCCCGGTACGGCAGCATCACTTCACCGATGGTGCCCGGTCCGATCCGTCCCGTAACCCGGGCAATCTTGCCGGTGAGGCTCCGGTCGACGTCCCTATGCACTTGGGACTTTCTGCGGCCGCTTGGAGTCCTCCCTGCCGTTCCGCAGAGCGGACCTGAGGGCCGGGAGGTAGTCGCCCACCTGGGCGAGGATGCCGCCGATCATGCGGTTGACGCCTTCCCCGCCGTTGAGGACGGTGAGCTGCCCGACATGGGCGAAGGGCTCGGCTGCTGCCGCGATGATGGACGGCATGCTCTCGGCCAATTGCTGCGAAATGACCGCGTCCTGGTTGGTTCCCAAGGCTTCGGCGCGGGCCCTGATGCCCTCCGCCTCGGCCAGGGCTTTGGCTTTGATGGCGGAAGCGGTGGCGTCGCCGCGGGCCTTCGTGGCTGCGGCCTCCGCTTCGCCGGTAACTTTGGTGGCGCCGGCCGCCGCGGCTGCCGCCGTCGCGTTCGCCTGGGCCTGCAGTTCAGTCCGCCGGGCGTTGACCTGCGCTTCGAGTTCGGTGCGCCGTGCCAGCGCTTCGGCGGCGCTGATGTCGGCCGACTTCTGGCCTTCGGCGTCGGTGCGCTTCGCATAAGCCTTCGCGTCGGCGGGCTTGCGGATGGTGGTCTGCAGTTTCTGTTCCTCGCGGTCCGCCTCCAGCTTGGCCACCTCTGTCTCCTGCACCACCACCTGCTGGCGCGCCGTCGCGTCGGCAAGCGGGCCGGCCTGGGCAGCGTTGGCCTTCGCCCGCTCGGCGTTGGCCTGCGCCACCGACTGCCGGATTGCCGAGACGCTCCGGGCATCGGCGATCAGTGCCTCCGCCTCGGCTTCCTTTTCCGCCGCTTCCCGGTTCCTGGTGGCCTCGGCGATGCGGGCTTCCATCTTCACCTGGGCGATATGCGGCTTGGCGATGTTCTGGATGTAGCCCGTGGGATCCTGCAGGTCCTTGATCTGCAGCGAATCCACCACCAGGCCAAGCTTTTCCATTTCAACGCCGCTGGCGCTGCGGACCTGCGAGGCGAGCTTGTCGCGCTCGCGGATGATTTCCTCCACGGTCATGCTGCCGATGATGGAGCGCAGGTGCCCCTCGAAGACGTTGTACACCTGGCTTTCCATCTTGGGCTGCTGTCCGAGGAAGCGGCGTGCGGCGTTGGCGATGAATGCCGGGGCGTCACCGATCTTGTAGATGACCACGCCCTCGACGATGACTTGGATGCCCTGGGAGGTGACGCAGGAAACCTTGAGTTCGGTTTCGTTCAGGGTCAGGGACAAGGTCCGGACGGTCTGCAGCCCCGGCAGCACGAGCGCCCCCTTGCCGGTCACGATCTTGAAATCCATGCCCGCCCGGGTGTCCAGGGTGCCCCGGGTCAGACCCGAAATGATGAGCGCCTCGTTGGGCTCAGCCACCTTCCACATCAGTTTTGTGGCAATCCAGATGACGGCGACCACGAGGATCGCTGCGATGATCGTGGTGATAAGCGGCAGAAATGCTGACACGTCAGGCATAACCAGGTCCTTTCACGGTGCTGGAAAAGGGTCTGCGACAAAGCCCCCAACGATGCCGCGGATAGAACCCGGCTGGACTTGTGAGCGGTATACGGGGCCGCCAAGTCAGCTGTTGTAGACAGTCTGAGTGGCTGTTTGTCCGTAAGTCCATAGCCGGAAGAGAATATTTTTCGGCCAGCGACGCCGGGATTCCCGGGCTTCCGCCGGGGAACCTCTGGGGGTCTCGGGGGCGGCCCAAGCGCGGGTTAGTTTCCCAGGATCCGCCGGGCTTCGCGCTGGGCTTCGAGCTCCTCGGGGGAGACGAAGCTACCGCGCAGGTAGCCGGCCCCGCCGATGATCCGGCGCAGTTCCGCCACCGTCCGAGGGGTGCCGACGCCCTGGTGGGCCATCGCGTGGCAGTTGGGGCAAAGCGGCACGAGGTCCGTGATGGGATCCAGCTCATAAGTACCGCCGAGCTGGACCACCGGCACGATGTGGTGGACCTGGATGAAATCCATACCGATTTCGCCATACGTCAGCTCGAAGGAGAAACCGCAGGCGGCGCAGCTGGTGCCGTGGCGGGCAAGGCAGGCCCGCCGGGCATCCTCGTCCCGTTCATAGCGGTTCGCGAGGACACGCACGACAGCGTCCTGCGGGTGCGTGCCGGGGACGGGCTGAGTGGGATCCGGACCGGGCAGGGGTCCGGACTCGCGCCAAAGGCTCCGGATGAGCGCCTCATCTGCCGGCTCGACCTGCAGCCCGGACCCCTGAAGGACGTCCCACGCGATCCCGGGGACGGCGCGGTGGAGGAGATCAAAGGGGACCTGCTCACCGAGGGGGAGGAGGGCATCGAACGCTACGAGCACGGTCGCCTCCTGAGCTCCTGCCCGCACCGGTTCGAAGTGTTCCCCTGGCTCGCCCGGTAAGGGCGCGCGGCGCTGCCGGGGCGCCGACGGGCCCGCAGGCACGACTGCCGGTTCGGGGTGTTCTGAGACGACGACGCCGTGGCCGATCAGCCCGCCGGCGTGGCTCCCTTGGAGGACCAGCCAGGCATCAGTTCCGGCGGCGATATTACGGTGCCCGCCTACGCCCCAGCGCTCCACGACCAAGCCGGTCGCTGCGACGTGGGCCACCGCGGCGGGGTAGCTCCAGCGGTTCCAGTTCTCCGGGTCCCATCCCAGGATGATGGCTGTCATCTGGCCATTCTCGCAGGAGTGAAGAGCAGTAAAATTAACCTAGAGGTGTTGGACATGACCGGATCCATTGCAGTCCTCTTGATCATCCTGGCAGCGGTGACCCTGTTCGGCGTCGTCAGCACCGTGGTGGTGGTTATCCGCGACGGGCGCAAACAGATTCCGCCTGAGAAATCGGAGCGCCCCTGGACAGCGGGCAACCTGCCCAGCATGCCGTACTCGCTCCTGCGGTTCTGAGCCCGCCTCCGCGTTGCCGTGGACGTGAGTCTATGGTCTCCGCGCACACGATTCGCCGCGGATGGCCGCTATGCCGGGCTTGAAAGCGACCCTTTTCGGCAAACGGCCGTAGCTCCGCCGCTCCGTCCGGGTGGCGGGCGGCCGTTTGCGGCAAACCGTCGAGCCGCGTCGTCCTTCTATCGAGCCGATGGGCCGAAATGCGCCATTGGAGCTGCAGGTTGCGCGATTGGTCGGAAGTGGCCGCAACGCGGGGCTTTAAAGCGACCGTATGCGGCAAAGTGGCGGCGTCGTGCTGCGCGATTGGTTGGAACTGGCCGCAAAAAGCGAGGCGGGTGCGCGATTGGTCGGAAAATGGCCGCCATGCCGGGCTTGAAAGCGGCCGGATGTGCAAAGCGGGCACAGTTCGCGCCGTCGACCGCCCGACCGCCCGCGAGCGACCGACCGCCCCAGCGCCCCAGACATCAGGAAGCTGGTGCAGCCGCTGCGTTTCCGCGGGACGCCTACACCAGCAGGTAGTACGAATTTTCAGATTGCTATGAAACGTTACTCATTCGCGGCTCCCTATATCCCGGTTGTCTGAATTACCGGGTCCCTGCGTCGTCAGCCAGATGCCGTGACATAAGCCAACCGACGCCAAGCATCACTAAGCCCAGCACCATCAGGGTCCAGTTGTCCGCGGTGTTCAGCGACAGGAAATTAGCTGCCGACCCCACGCCGACGATTAGCCCGTAAATGCTCAGGACGATGTACAGCAGGCCGAAGCCCATGAGGTAGTTCCTGGCGCCCATCGCGTTCCGGGACATGCCTACGCCCGTGGCACCGATCACGAGTTGAACGATGTTCAGCAACATAGACACCTGGAACAGGTTCAGGAACATGGCCCTGGAATCGGGTCCGAAGAACCTCAGTTCGCCGTACTGCGTGGTGATGCCGGGGATGAACCCCAGGATGCCCACGACCATCAGGACGATACCCACACCCATGCCGACATTCTGAACATCAGTCCGTCCGAAGTGAACGCCATGTGCGTGTGGAGATGCGGTGGTCATTTCTGCCTCCAACCACTGATTGCGGACACCTACAATTTTACGGCGGCCCTCCGGAAAAAGCGCCGCCAAGGTCCTGCCGCCCGCCGGAATTCGGGTCCTTTTGAGCCTGTCGCAACGGCCGCGGGCGGCCTCCCGTGGCACGATGGATCACGATGAAACTGCGCGCTGATCAGACCGGAGAACGTGGACTTCCCATGCCCTTGTGGCTGCAGGGGGCCCTCGAGTCCGCCCAGGCGGCTGTCATATCGGCCCTCGTGGTGGCCGCGCCGATCATCGCGGTGTGGGCCACAGCCGGTTTCCAGAACAACGGCGCCGACGTCCTCGCCCGGCTCGCCGGCCAGGCGTGGCTGCTGATCCACGGCGTTCCGTTGCTGCTGGACACCGTGGGTTCCGGCGCCGCGGCCCAGCCGGAGTCCGGCGTCCTCTCGCTGGTCCCGCTGGGGTTGACCCTCATCCCGTTCCTGCTCGCCTGGCGTGCAGGCCGCCGCCTGGCCCGCGCTTCTTACACGGACCAGCTCTGGCAGGCGCTGCTCGGTTCCTGGCTGGTCTACGCCGGCTTCGGGCTCACTACAGGCTTCATCTGCCGCACGTCCGACGTCGGCATCGGCCTCTGGTCCGCCGCCCTCGCCCCGCTGGTACCGTTCGCGCTCGGCATGGTGGTCGGCGCCCGCCGGGAGGCCGGTTCGTGGAGCCGGCTTATCGGCGTCGATGCGGTGGACTGGCTGTCCCGGACCAGCCAGCACTCGCGCTGGGCCGGTTCCTACCTCGGCTCGGCGATCAAGGCGGGCTATCTCGCGCTGATGGCGAGCCTGGCGATGGCCGCCGCGCTGCTCGCCGTCGACCTTTTCATCCACTGGAACCTCGTCATCGCCGTCTATGAAGCGCTCGACGCCGGAGCCGTGGGAGGCGCGGCCCTCACCGTCGCGCAGCTCGGCTTCCTGCCCAACCTCGTGGTGTTTGCGCTGGCCTGGATCTCCGGCGGCGGGTTCGCCCTTGGGGTGGGCTCGCAGGCGGGCGCTCTGGGCACCGCGGTCGGCCCGCTGCCCTCCATCCCGGTCTTCGCGGCCCTGCCTGCAGGCTCGCTGGACTACGGCTTCGCCGCCCTCGTGGTGCCGGTGCTCGCCGGGACCCTGGCCGGCTGGTGGTTCCTGCGCGAGGGCGAAAACCACTTCGACGAATGGCTGTCGATCAAGATGCATGCCCGCTGGTTCACCGCCGCGGCCTCGACCCTTGTCCTGGGGGTCATCGTCGGCGGCGTCGCCGGGCTGCTCACTGCGGGACTGGCCTGGCTGGCCCGGGGCTCGGCCGGCATCGGGCGCCTGACCGAAATCGGTCCGGACCCGCTCCGGACGGCGCTGTTCGTGGCCGCCGAAGTGGGGATCGGCGTCGTCGTCGGCTACGCGGCGGGACCCTGGCTGGAACGCCAGCAGGATCTGCACGAAGCGGACCTGGAACCGGCCGCCCGCTAGGGCTCCCAGCTAGGGGCGGCTTAGCGCAGCTGCACCGGCATTGAGTTTTGCAGCTGCGTGCGGCACTGGGAGGCAGCCTGCTGGGTGAGGGCCTGGCGGGCGCACTGCTGGTAATCCCGGACTTGGTTGAAAAATACCGCCGAGGATGCGACCAGCAGCACCTGCACCGCCGCGACCACGAGACCGCTGATCGCGCCGATCAGCACGAGCCGGGTTTCTTTGAGCTTCGCCGCCCGGACCAGCACCAGAACGCCGAGTACGATGGCGGCCGCCGTCAGGATCGCGCTCAGCCAGAGGTAATCGATGGCCAGCTGGTACACGAAGAACGATCCCAGGACCACCACGATGAAGGTGCGGAAAAGATTCTGCGTCCGCACCTGCGAGGTCTTGGCCGCGTCGCTGGGCGGACGCTGGGTCCGCTGGCCGGCGTCGGAGCCGTTGGAAGAATTCATGTTTTCCAGCCTACGCGAGCAGCCCCATAAGCTAGGACAATGCGCATCGTAGTCCTCGTTTCCGGCACCGGCTCCAACCTCCAGTCCGTCATCGACGCCGTGAAAGAGGGAAAGCTCGACGTCGAAATTGCCGCGGTTGGGGCGGACCGGCCGGGGACGTACGGGGTGGAGCGCTCGGCCGCGGCGGGCATCCCTACCTTCGTGGTGGACTTCAAGGCCTACCCAGACCGGGCAGCCTGGAATGCTGCGCTAACCGAAGCTGTATCCGCGTACCAGCCGGACGTTGTCGTGTCCTCGGGCTTCATGCGGATTGTCAGCGCCGACTTCATCGATGCCTTCGGCGGCAAGTACCTCAACACCCACCCTGCGCTGCTGCCGTCCTTCCCCGGAGCCCACGGCGTGCGCGATGCGCTGGCGTACGGCGTGAAGGTCACCGGCTGCACCGTGCACTGGGCCGACGCCGGCGTTGACACCGGCCCCATCATCGCGCAGGAGGCCGTGGCAATCGGCGACGGCGAGACCGAAGAGTCCCTGCACGAACGCATTAAGGTAGTGGAGCGCCGGCTGCTGGTATCCACGCTGGCCTCACTCGCGGCCGAGCACCGGGCCTGACCCTTCCCGCCTGACACTGTCCGGCCGTGTCCCCCGGTTGAGCTATCACTCTTTGCGCCTCTGCCCGTCTTGAACGACCCGAGGTGAGAGAGCAACGTGGGCGGGGCCGTAGCCGGGCTCATGTCCACCGTTTCAGGGGGCCAAGTACCGGGAACTGTCAATAAGCGAGTACCGACTATCAGAAGACAAGTATCTTCACCGAGAATGCCAGTATCAAATTCCCCGACATTACGCTGGTTGGCCTGAAGTTCAACAAATAGTCTGGCGCCCTCTTCGTTTCATTTCTCGCTATCAGGGGTATCCATGCCTAAGTTCAGCCTTGCCAAAACCAGTCCCAAAGTCCTTGGTCTTACTGCCGCGCTCGTTCTAGGAACGGGAGCTGTTACTGCCGCGTACGCAGTGTCGGCGACGCCCGGCGCCGGCCAAATCAGTGGCTGTTACAACATAAACAACGGCGGTCAACTCCGGGTCCTCGGCCCCGGCCAGACGTGCGATTTGAAGAAGGAAACGCCGGTCTCCTGGAATCTGCAGGGGATCCAGGGCCCGGCCGGGCCGGCGGGCGCGGCGGGCGTCCAAGGTGAGAAGGGCGGGACTGGTGCCACGGGCGCTCAGGGCGAGAAGGGCGACGCTGGTGCGACCGGTGCCACGGGCGCTCAGGGCGAGAAGGGTGACACCGGGGCCACGGGTGCAACGGGTGCCCAGGGTGACAAGGGCGAGAAGGGTGACACCGGGGCCACGGGTGCAACGGGTGCCCAGGGTGAGGTTGGTGCAACGGGTGCCCCGGGTGACAAGGGCGAGAAGGGTGACAGCGGGGCCACGGGTGCAACGGGTGCCCAGGGTGAGGTTGGTGCAACGGGCGACAAGGGCGAGAAGGGTGACACCGGGGCCACGGGTGCAACGGGTGCCCAGGGTGAGGTTGGCGCAACGGGTGCCCAGGGTGAGGTTGGTGCAACGGGTGCCCAGGGCGACAAGGGCGAGAAGGGTGACACCGGGGCCACGGGTGCCACGGGTGCCCAGGGCGAGAAGGGTGACACCGGTGCCACGGGTGCCCAGGGCGAGAAGGGTGACACCGGTGCCACGGGTGCAACGGGTGCCCAGGGCGAGAAAGGTGACACTGGCGCGACCGGTGCCACGGGCGCTCAGGGCGAGAAGGGCGACACCGGTGCCACGGGCGCGACCGGTGCCCAGGGGGACAAAGGTGAGAAGGGCGACGTCGGAGAAACCGGCGCGACAGGTGCTCAGGGTGCCCAAGGTTTGATGGGTCTCCTTGGCCTCACTGGTGACAAGGGCGACAAGGGCGACAAGGGGGACAAAGGAGACGTAGGAGAACCCGGCGTTATGGGACCAGTTGGACCGCAGGGGATCATCGGTCTTACAGGCGAAACCGGCGCAACGGGTGCCCAGGGCTTGATGGGCCTTATGGGTCTCACGGGTGCCACCGGTGAAACCGGTGCGACGGGCCCCATGGGTCCGATGGGCCTTCAAGGCGAAACCGGAGCCACAGGAGCGGTAGGCGAGAAGGGTGACACCGGAGCCACAGGCCCCCAGGGCGAGAAGGGCGACACCGGGGCAACCGGTGCCCAAGGTGAAAAGGGCGACACCGGGGCAACCGGTGCCCAGGGCGAAGCTGGAGCGACCGGACCTCAGGGCGCCACCGGCCCGGCGGGTCCTGTTGGGCCGGCCGGCGCTCAGGGCGTGAAGGGCGATACCGGCCCCGCGGGCCCCAAGGGTGACACTGGCAACGCAGCGTCCAGCAGCGTCAGCGTGGTGCCGAATAGCGGCACGGGGCTGATCGTTACAGCGACCTGCCCCGTAGGCAAGGTCGCCGTCGGTGGAGGCTTCTCATCCTTGACGACCGGCGGCAACCAGGTTGTGATCAGCCAACCGGCAGGTCCGCTAGTCCAGCCCACCGGCTGGTCCGTCACCCAGACGAGGAGCAACACCCTCCTCACGGTCTACGTGACCTGCATCCAGTAGGCCCGCACCAGGAATGCCCTATCACTTGTGGTGCTTTCAAGACCTCGGAGGCAACTACACGTGATAGGGCATCCGGGCGTTTCTCGGGCCTAGCCGAGGCGGCGCTGCTTGGTCTCGGGGGAGAAGAAGGCCATCCACAGCACGGAGACCAGCACCAGCCCGCCGGCGAGGGCGAACGACGTCGCGAGTCCCAGTTCGGGCCACAGGATGGCCGCAAAGATCAGCGGGCCGAAGCCGGCGCCCAGCCGGGAAAAGGTCGAGGCCCAGCCGAAGCCCGAACCGCGCAGCTCCGTAGGGTACAGCTCGGAGACGTAGGCGTACAGCACGGGGATGGCCACCTGCACCACGAAGCCGAACACCAGCAGCCAGAACACGGCCGCCGTCGGGATGTCCACCACGATCGCCACGACCACAAGGGTGAGCGCGGAAAGGGGGCCGGTGATCGCCAGGATCCATTTCCGGCCCACGCGCTCCACCAGCAGCGCGGCCACCACCACTCCGAGGAATCCGACGGCGGCCATCGATGCGGTGGTGAGGAAGGCCTTGTAGTCCTCGAACCCGGCGCCGATCAGGATCCGCGGCATCCAGGTCAGCGACAGGTAGTAGACCAGCAGGATGCTGAAGAACAGGGACCAGGCCGCCGTCGTGATCTTCCAGTCGTACTTCCACAGCTGGGCCAGCTGCGTCCAGGCGCTGCCTGCGGAAAGCCGCGGGGCGTCCTGGGCCTCAGGGAGGCTGTAGGCGCGGGGCTCGGCGCCGGTGGCGTCGACCATGTCGTCGATGACCTTGGCGGCCTCCTCGCGGCGGCCCTTCCGGATCAGGAACAGCGGTGACTCAGGAACGCTGCGGCGGATCCAGAACACGAGCAGGGCCGGCAGTACCATCACCAGCATGGTCAGGCGCCAGTCAGCGAACGCCGCGATGAGGCCCGCGGAGACGAAGCCGCACAGGGCCGCGCCCACCGGCCACCAGCCGTCCATCGCTGTCAGGACCCGGCCGCGCTGCCTGCGGGGCGTGAACTCGCCCACGAGTGCGTAGTCCACGGGGATGCAGCCGCCCAGGCCGAAGCCGGCCAGAAAGCGGAAAGCGCAGAACCAGAGGAAGTCGGGGGAGAAGGCGCCGAAGACGGTAAACAGCGAGAAAATCAGCAGTGTGGCGGTGAACGCCTTCTTGCGCCCGATGGTGTCCGCGATGGTGCCCCAGACGAAGGCGCCCAGAGCCATGCCGATCAGGTTGGAGGCGCCGATCCACGCGGCCTCGCCCGGGCTGAGCTGCCAGTGCGTCGACAGCAGCGGAATGAGGATGCCGTTCAGGGTCACATCCCAGGCATCGAACATGAAGCCGAGACCCCCGATCAGGAAGATCCGCCCCTGCACTTTCCAGCGCCAGGGCAGTTCCTGGACCACCTGTTCGCCGCTCGGCACCGTGGTGTATGTGTTCATTTCCGCCTCCTAAGAAAACTCTACGTGGCCCCGGGCAGGCCGGGCGGCTTCACACTCCGGCGCGCGGAAAGCGCCGACGGCATGACGCGATAAACTGGCCGCATCCCACCACCCGCGGCCGCGCCGCGATCTACGACGGAGACTTTTGTGAGCTTTACGCAGCTTGACCGTGAATCCATCGACCGTGTCCCCATCCGCCGGGCCCTCATCTCGGTCTACGACAAGACCGGCCTGGAGGAGCTCGCCGCGGGCCTGCACGCCGCCGGCGTCAAGATCGTCTCCACCGGCTCCACCGCCAAGAAGATCGCCGCCGCCGGGATCCCCGTCCAGGAAGTCGAGGAGGTCACCGGCTCACCGGAAATGCTCGACGGCCGCGTCAAGACGCTGCACCCGCGCGTGCACGGCGGCATCCTCGCTGACCGCCGCGTGCCGGCGCACATGGAAACGCTGAAGTCGATGGAGATCGAGCCGTTCGACCTCGTCGTCGTGAACCTCTACCCCTTCGTCGAGACCGTGAAGTCCGGCGCCGCGCAGGACGACGTCGTCGAGCAGATCGACATCGGAGGCCCCGCAATGGTGCGCTCGGCCGCGAAGAACCATGCCGCCGTCGCCATTGTGGTGGACCCGTCCTCCTACGCTGCCGTGGTGGAGGCGGCCGCGTCCGGCGGGTTCGACCTGAAGACCCGACGCCGGCTCGCCGCCAGGGCGTTCGCGCACACCGCCACGTATGACACCGCCGTGGCCAGCTGGACCGCGAGCCAGTTCCTCGATGAGGACGGCGACGGCGTGATCGACTGGCCCGCGTACGCCGGCCTCGCGCTGGAACGCTCCGAGGTGCTGCGCTACGGCGAAAACCCGCACCAGCAGGCCGCCCTGTATGTGGACAAGGCCGCCCCCGCCGGCATCGCCCAGGCCGACCAGCTGCACGGCAAGGCCATGAGCTACAACAACTTCGTCGACGCCGACGCCGCCCTGCGCGCCGCCTTCGACTTCGCCGAACCGGCCGTCGCGATCATCAAGCACGCCAACCCCTGCGGCGTTGCGGTGGGCTCCGCCGATGCCGCGGATCCGATCGCCGACGCGCATGCCAAGGCGCACGCCTGCGACCCCGTCTCCGCGTTCGGCGGCGTGATCGCGGCCAACCGCACCGTCACCGCCGGCATGGCGAACACGGTCAAGGACATCTTCACCGAGGTCGTCATCGCCCCGGGCTTCGAGGACGAAGCTGTGGAAATCCTGTCCAAGAAGAAGAACATCCGCCTCCTCGCCCTGCCCGACGGCTACGGCCGCTACCCCTCGGAGATCCGCCAGGTCTCCGGCGGCGTGCTGGTGCAGGTAACGGACAAGGTCGACGCCGACGGCGACAACCCGGCCAACTGGACCCTCGCCGCGGGCGAGGCTGCCGACCCCGCCACCCTCGCGGACCTCGCCTTCGCCTGGACCGCGTGCCGTGCGGCCAAGTCCAACGCGATCCTGCTCGCTTCCGACGGCGCCGCTGTCGGCATCGGCATGGGCCAGGTCAACCGGCTCGACTCCTGCAAGCTTGCCGTGGAGCGCGCCAACTCGCTGGGCGTCACTGTGACTTCCGACGTCGACGCCGCCGGGGGAGCGTCCGGCGCTGACGCGAGCGGAGCGCCCGAGCGTGCCCGGGGTGCGGTGGCGGCATCGGACGCGTTCTTCCCGTTCGCTGACGGCCTGCAGATCCTGATCGACGCCGGTGTCCGTGCCGTGGTCCAGCCCGGCGGTTCCGTCCGGGACGAGGAAGTCATCGCCGCGGCCAACGCCGCCGGCGTCACGATGTACTTCACCGGAGCCCGCCACTTCTTCCACTAGGGGCTGCGCTCCGCGTGGGCCTGGTGCTTCACTCAGGCTTGGGGCTTCACCGCGCCGCCCTCGAGTGGACCGGCCCTACGGCACCACGAATGGACATGCCCTCCCGTTGCGGGAGGGCATGTCCATTTTTCGTGGCCGCGGCTGGACATAGTGGGACTATGTCCAGGCCCTGCCCGGAGCGTGGAGCATGCCCAGTGGTTGCCTGGTGCAGGGAGAGCATGTCCAGTCCTGGCGGGCATCAGGGCGGGACATGCGCATTGTTCGGGCCGGCGAGTGGATGGAGCGGAGGGCATGTCCGGGCGCCGGGTGAGGCACGGAGCATGTCCACCGGTGGCGCGTACAAGAAGCGGCAGCCGAAGCGACGTCCTGCTGACGGGCCGAGCCCCAGGACACGCAGCCGTGATCGAAGGACATCGCTACCTCGTTCCCCGACTCGGTAGGCACCAATCCGGCCACCTCGGGTAAGTTAGGACTGTTGAGATAACACCCGATTCCGGATATCCGCAGACCTTCAGGGAGACGCCCGAGCAATGGCAAAGATTATCTATACCCACACCGACGAAGCGCCGATGCTGGCCACCTATTCGTTTCTGCCGATTGTCGAGGCCTTCGCTTCGACGGCCGGTGTGGAAGTGGAGACCCGCGACATTTCACTAGCCGGCCGCATCATCTCCGCGTTCGGCGACTACCTCACCGAAGAGCAGCGGGTCAGCGACGCCCTTGCCGAACTCGGTGCCCTCGCCAAGACGCCCGAAGCCAACATCATCAAGCTGCCCAACATCAGCGCCTCGGTGCCGCAGTTGAAGGCCGCAATCGCTGAGCTGCAGGGCCATGGCTACGCGCTGCCCGACTACCCGGACAACCCGAGCTCCGATGAGGAGACCGACATCCGGTCCCGCTACGACAAGATCAAGGGCTCCGCCGTCAACCCGGTCCTGCGTGAAGGCAACTCCGACCGCCGCGCGCCGCTCTCGGTCAAGAACTACGCCCGCCAGAACCCGCACAGCATGGGCGCCTGGACGCCGGAGTCGAAGACCAACGTCGCGCACATGGACGCCGATGACTTCCGCTCCAACGAAAAGTCCGTCGTTGTGGACGCTGACACGAACCTCAAGATCCAGCTGGTCCAGGAGGACGGCACGGTCAAGGTCCTCAAGCGCGCCTTCCCCGTGCTCGCCGGCGAGGTCATCGATGGCACCGTGATGCGTGCCGCCGCCCTGGATGAATTCCTTGCCGCACAGGTGGCCCGGGCCAAGGCCGAAGGCGTGCTCTTCTCCGCACACCTGAAGGCCACCATGATGAAGGTCTCCGACCCGATCATCTTCGGCCACATCGTCAGGGCCTACTTCTCCGAGCTGTTCAACACCTACGGCGCCCAGATTGCCGCTGCGGGCCTCAGCCCGAACAACGGCCTCGCCTCCATCCTCAACGGCCTCGGGGAACTCCCCGAGGAGATCCGCGGGGAGGTGGAAGCGGCCATCCAGAAGGGCTTGAACGAGGGCCCCGAGCTGGCCATGGTGGATTCCGACAAGGGCATCACCAACCTGCACGTGCCCTCCGACGTGATCGTGGACGCTTCCATGCCGGCCATGATCCGCAGCTCCGGCCACATGTGGGGCCGCGACGGCCAGGAAGCCGACACGCTCGCCGTCCTCCCGGACAGCAGCTACGCCGGCATCTACCAGGTGGTCATCGACGACTGCCGCGCCCACGGCGCCTTCGACCCGACCACCATGGGCACCGTCCCGAACGTCGGCCTGATGGCCCAGGCAGCCGAGGAATACGGCAGCCACGACAAGACCTTCGAGATCCAGTCCGCCGGCACCGTCCAGATCGTCGACGACGCCGGCACGGTGCTGATCGAACACCAGGTCGCCCCCGGCGACATCTGGCGCGCCTGCCAGACCAAGGACGTGCCGATCCGCGACTGGGTCAAGCTCGCCGTCACCCGCGCCCGCGCCTCCGCCACGCCAGCCGTGTTCTGGCTGGATAAGAGCCGCGCGCACGACGCGAACATGATCGCCAAGGTCGAGGAATACCTCAAGGACCACGACACCGAGGGCCTTCAGCTCGAGATCATGTCCCCGGAGGAGGCCACCGCGTTCACCCTGGAGCGCATCCGCAAGGGCGAGGACACCATCTCCGTCACCGGAAACGTCCTCCGCGACTACCTGACCGACCTGTTCCCGATCCTGGAACTGGGCACCAGCGCCAAGATGCTCTCCATTGTTCCGCTGATCAATGGTGGCGGCCTCTTCGAGACCGGTGCCGGCGGCAGCGCCCCGAAGCACGTCCAGCAGCTGCTGAAGGAAAACCACCTGCGCTGGGACAGCTTGGGTGAATTCCTGGCCTTGGCCGTGAGCTTCGAGCACCTCGCCACCAGCACGGGCAACGCCCGCGCCCAGATCCTGGCCGACACGCTGGACCGCGCCACCGGGACCTTCCTGCTGGAGGACAAGTCCCCGAAGCGTAAGGCCGGCGAGCTGGACAACCGCGGAAGCCACTTCTACCTGGCCAAGTTCTGGGCGGAGGAGCTCTCGCGCCAGAGCGACGACACCGAGCTGGCGGAGGCGTTCGCCGCCGTCTCCGGAGCGCTGACGTCCAACGAGGAAACCATCACGGGCGAACTCCTGGCCGTCCAGGGTTCCCCGGCCGACATCGGCGGCTATTACCGTCCTGACGAGGCCAAGGCATCCGCCGTCATGCGCCCGTCGGCGAAGTTCAGTGAAGTGCTGTCCATGCTCGGCTAGGCACCTGCCGATCCATAGCCTCTGACACCAAAGGGAGCAGCCGCCTGGCTCCTCCCTTTGGTGTCAGTCCTTCTTTCTGGCCGGACCCATTTCAGGGTCCGGACCTCAGCCGTTTTTGTCCTTGCCCTTGGCTTTACCGCCCTTGGCTGGATTCTGCGGCGGGGGCGCGGGAGCGGGTGCCACCACCGCTGGTGGCGGTGCTGCCGCAGCGGCCCGCGCGGCCGCCGCCTGGGCAGCTGCCGCCTGGTCAGCCGCTTCCTGCGCAGCCGCGGCGTCGGCAGCCGACTTTGCCGCCGCCTGCGCGGCCGCTTCCTGTTCAGCTGCCACCCGGGCCGCTTCCGCTGCCGCCTCGGCAGCAGCGGCCTGCTGTGCCATAAGGTCCACACGGACGGCGTCGATGGAAGTCTTGATGCTCTGGTGGCGCTTGAACGACACTTCACCGCGTGCCGCGGCGTCATCCAGCCCGACGACAAGTTCATCCAGGAGCTTCAGGGAACCCGCAGTGTCATTGACGGCAGCAGCCTCCGTGACGGCCAGGACCTTGGACTGGAACTGCTGGGCTGCGTCGCGTCCGAGCTCGGGCGGCGGAGCGGAGCAGCCGGCCAGCGCTGCCGCGAGAACGGCAGTCACGAGCAGGCCGGCAGCCGGATGCCAGGCACGGCCCCCGGCGCCCATTATGGTTCGCGCGCTCATGGCTGCACGCTCTTCTGCAGTTCCGCCAGGTGTTCGCCCAGAATGCCTGTCACGGTCGGATAGGGCACGACGGCGGGTGCTTCCGGCGCCACGAGGGAAGGAACCACAGTGGCGGCCACCGCCAGTCCTCCCAGCACAGCGAGCAGGACAAGGAGTGCCGCCATGCGGGTGCGCACGGTGGCACCCCGGAACCGGGCAACCGCGCGTGCGCCGAGGGAGGTTGTTGCCGGCCGGGGCTTTCCCCGGACCGGGGGCATCGCCCGGGCACCGGCCGTATCCGGATCCAGCGGGGGAAGGGGCCGCGGTGCGGTGTCGTTCTCCGGCGGCAGCGCCGCTCGCGGGGGTCGGGCGGGCGGAACCGGCAGTATCCTCGTTTGTTCCTCGGCCAGGACGCCGGGCAGCGACTGGGGCGAGACGAGCGCCTGGCGAAGCGCGGTTGCCAGGTCCGCGGCGGCCGGACGGTCCAGTGGATCCAGTGCGGTCAGGGACTGGAACAGGTGGGCCCAGTCGGCCGGGACAGTCTCCGGGATGGACGGGGCCCGGTGGAGACGCGCGACGGCGGATTCCACTGCACCGCCCGGGAACTCGATTTCCCCCTTGAGACATTCGAGCAGCACGAGACCGAGCGAATAGATGTCGCTTGCCGGTCCAAGGTCGGCGCCCCGGGCCTGTTCCGGGCTCAGATAGGCGGCGGTGCCCACCATGGTGCCGGTCGCAGTGAGCCGGGTGTCGTCGACGATGCGGGCGATCCCGAAGTCCGTCAGCTTCGGCCGCAGCGGTTCGCCGGGCCGTCCCCGCACAAGCAGGATGTTGGCGGGCTTGATGTCCCGGTGGATGATGCCCAGCGCATGCACGTAGGCCAGGGCGTCTGCCACACCGGCACCGACGACGGCCAGTTCGTTGAGCGAGAGGGGAGTCCGCCGGATCCGGGTCCGGAGGTCCTGGCCGTCCACCAGCTCCATGGTCAGGAAGGGGCGGGGCTCCTCCGGGTTCCGGTCGTCGACCCCCGCGTCGAAGAGTGTGACCAGGTTCGGGTGGTTCAGCGCCGCCAGGAGCTCAATCTCGGCCTCTTGGCGCCTGAGTTCGTCAGGATCGGCCGAGTGGGGAGCAAAGAGCTTCAGTGCCACCTCGCGGCCGAGGTTCACATCCGTGGCGGCATAGACGGCCGACATGCCACCGCGGCCAATAACGTCGCCGAGCCGGTAGCGGCCGCCGACAAGATCAACCGCGACGCTGTTAGGCGAGCTGTCCACGTTTTCCCCGTCCTTTCCCGGACGCCACGGCGGCGCCCCTAAAGGATAGTACGGGGATCCGCCGACTCACACCGCAGCCGCGAAGGGCGGCCGCGGTGTGGAGGCGGTGCTCCACCGGAGTCTGCGAATGCCGTTGAGTCCCCCAGCGGACCCAACGACGTCCCTCCGGCGGTCACAGGACCAGGACGGGATCGGTCTCTTTACTAGGGCGGGTGTTCGTCCTGCCGGCGGGACGGTTTTCGGCGCGCCAGTTGCCGGGCGGAGCCGGCCCACCGGGGCTTGTGAGAAAACACGGGCCGACGCCGGCGCTCAGCTGAGAAGCGGTGCGGCCCGACCGGGGCGCTAACCGAGCAGCGGGCGCCATGACGCATGACGGTGGCAAAAGGGGTGCCGGAAGTCCGGGCGGGGACGGGGGCGTCCATTGGAGATCTCCTGAATGACTGTTGGCGGGCGCCTCAAGGCAGCCCGATTGGCCGTGCTCTGTGGAGGGCAGAGACGGCTAACTAGTCAGGAGATGAACCGGGATCAGCTGCGAATGCCGAGTGCTCGTGCTGCAGCGGGCCGCGAATGGGATCGGCTTCGGCGCTGGGAATAAACAGGTACAGGTTTGGCAACCAGGCAGCAGCGCCCGCAGGACCGTTGGAGGATTGGGCGTTGCCCGATCCCGAGCCGGGGCCGGCAGGCAGGGCATCAGGCGCGGGCAGGCCAGGACCGCCGTGCAACGGGTTGGGCCCGCCTGGACCGGACGGACCGGGGTGGCCCGGGACGGCGGGAGGAGTTGTCGGGGGTGCGGCTGGCGCGCCCGAAGCAGGCTCAGGAACAGGTGCAGTACCGGGCGCAGGTGGGACGTAGGCATTCCGGATCGGGGCACGCTCCCGCGCCGTCATGAACTCGCGTGGAGCAGGCCCGGCCTGGGCCTGGGCATCACAATCGGGCCGCGCTTCGGGTGCGGTAGCCGCCACCGCAGGCTCCCGGGTGGCTTCCACGACTGCCACGGGCGTTTTCTTGGCACCCGGAGCCACGGGGTGAACGGGTCCCGTCACGGCGAGATCCGCTGCCGCGGTGCCCGGGGCGGGAGTGCCCGAGGCAGGGGCGCCCGAGGCAGGGGCGCCCGGAGCGGGGGTAGTTGAACCTGGGTTCGTCGGGTCTGGCTTCGTGGCGTCGGGCTTGGCGGGGTCGGGCTTCGTCGGGTCTGGCTTCGTGGCGTCGGGCTTCGTCGGGTCCGGTTTCGTGGCGTCGGGTTTGGTCGGGTCGGGCTTCGTCGGGTCGGGTTTGGTCGCGCCGGGCTTCGTCGGGTCGGGTTTGGTCGCGCCGGGCTTCGTGGCGTCGGGTTTGGTCGCGCCGGGCTTCGTGGCGTCGGGTTTGGTCGCGCCGGGCTTGGTCGGGTCCGGCTTGGTCGCGCCGGGCTTGGTCTGGTCGGGCGTGGTCTGGTCGGAAGCACCGGGCGGAACCTTGCCCGGGCCCGGGGTGGCGGGGGTGGCTGGAGTACCGGGGGCAGCGGGCTCGCTTGCACCAGGCGTGGGCTTGGTTGGAGCAGGGGCGGGTTTCGAGGGCCGGCCGGAATCTGAGTTTGAGGCGGAACCGGAATTCGCATCAGGGTGAGGCGCAGGCACGGGTATGACCGGGTCCGAGCCCGGGTCGGAGACCGGTTCCACACCCGGGTCATCGTCTTCCACACCCTGGTCATCGTCGGCGTCAACGGAGGGGCGGGTGGGCTCAGGCGTGGGTATGGCCGTACCAGAATCCGAGTCCGGGGCGCTCACGGGCTCGGTCGGCTCCGTCGCCGGTTCCGATGGTTCTGGCGAGGGGTTGGCACGGTTTGAATCCGGAGCCGGTTCTGAATCTGAGTTATCGCCTGCGTTCGCCACCGGCCCGGGTGCAGGTTCCGAAGCGTCGGATGCAGGCCCGGGTGCAGGTTCCGAAGCCACGGGTGCGGGCTCGGCTGGCTGGGGCTCAGTTACGGGTTTGACCGCGGCGGCGGGTTTGACCGGGGCTACGGGTTTGACCGGGGCGGCGGGCTCGGTAACAGGAGCCGGATCGGCCGGGTCGGCGACGGGCGTGGCAGACGCTGTCGGGGACGGAGCCCCGGCATCAGGACGGTGCACCGGTGCGGTCGAGCCGGATGCGGGGGGTATCACGGGGGCTTTGGGGACCGCTGCTGAAGGTGAAGGGTCCGGTCTCGCCTTCTCCGGAACGAGCGGCGGCGTTACCACAGCTGCCTCATCTGACGCCTGGCCTAAGGCGGGCGGCGAAGTCGCAAAATATGCCATTCCGGGCATACCGATGATGTCCGACGCCACCGCAAGTGACGTGGAGACGGACGTCCCGGAGCTGCCGGCCGCTGTAACTGAAGTGGCGGCGTCGTCGGCGTTTGCAGCGGTCGCGGAAAGCGTCAGCCAGGCGATTCCAGCGACGCCAGCCAGAATCACCCGCCGGATTGGGCGGCGCGGGCGCATCAGGACTTTTGCTGGGTCCATTGCGCACACCCCATTCCCCAAGAGCTCGACGATGCCTACAGGGTAAGTCCGGCCGGAGGGGTCAGTCCAGAGTGCGCGGAAAAATGCGCGGACCTGCGCGCTCATGGGACGGCTTTTACGCCGCGTGGACCCGGTCAGCGGGCGTCATTTGCGTAGCTGACACCCAGCTGCGCGCGCACGCCGTCGAAGAGCCGCATGGTGTTCAGCGAATCCTCCAGCGGCATCACCGGGCTCTCCGTCAGGCCGTGCTGGATACAGCGGGTCACCTCGCGCAATTCGTAGCTGTAGCCCCTCCCGACGACGTCGAACCGTTCAATGCGCGCATCGTCAAAGCCGACCCGGATCTGGAGTTCCTTCGGGTTGTTGATCGAGCCGATTGCCTGCAGGAAACCAGCGCTGCCGGCCACGGTGGCAGTGCGCGGTCCGTGCGCCAGCAACGAGGAGGTGAGCTGCGCCTGGGCGCCATGGTTGTAACCGAGCGTAAGCGCGTTCTGGGCGTCCACGCCGTCGTCGTTGACCCAGCCAGTGGCGCTGACGGTCTGCGGAAAACCCAGCGTGCCCAGCGCCCACAGCAAAGGATAAACGGTTATGTCCAGCAGCGCGCCGCCGCCGTCGCGGGGTGCCCATAACCGGGAGGTGGGCGAATAGGGCGCTGGAAATCCGAGATCGGCCCCCACCCACTTGACCTCGCCGATTTCACCGGACGCCGCGATCTCGAAGGCGCGCTGCATGCTGGGCAGGAAGCGGCTCCACATGGCTTCCATCAGGAACAACCCCTTGTCCCGGGCCACCGCCAGCAGTTCGCTGGCCTCGCGGGCGTTCACGGTGAGGGCCTTTTCGCACAAAACATGCTTGCCGGCGTTCAGGGCGGCCAGGGCGACCGCGTGGTGTTGGGCGTGCGGCGTCGCCACGTAGACGACGTCCACGGCTTCGTCGGCGAGCAGCCGCTCGTAGCCGGTCAGGCTGCCCGCGTCCCCATATGCGCGGGAAAAGCCGTAGTCGGCCGCGAACGCGTCCGCGGCCGACTGGGTGCGCGAACTTACGGCGTAAAGCTCGGCGTCCGGAAGGAGCTCCAGGTCCCGGGTGACCGTCGCGGCAATGCCGCCGGTGGCGATCACACCCCACCGCAATCTGGCGCCGGTGGCTGTTCGGGGGTCCTGGTCCGGCTGGCCCGAAAGCCAGGGTGTAGCGATGAGGGCTGTCATGGTGCCATCCTCTCACCCGCGTGGGGTCCGCCTGCCGCGCTGCGCCGGCCGGGCATGCAAAAGCCCCGGCCCTCCCTTGCGGGGGAGCCGGGGCCCAGTGTTGCAGGTCCAGCGCGGTGCAGGTTCAGCGCTGCACGAGGCCGCGCCTGAACCGGAACTACTTCGTCATCGGTCCGAGTACCGGATCGTCGGCGTACGCCGTCTTGACGTTTTCCTTGGTCACGATGACCGGCTCCAGCAGGTAGGCCGGGACGGTCTTGACCTTGTTGTTGTAGGACTTGTCGTCGTTGATCTCGGGCTTCTTGCCTGCCTGGATGTCCTTGACCATGGTGATCGCGTGCTCAACGAGCTTGCGGGTGTCCTTGTTGATGGTGGAGTACTGCTCACCGGCAAGGATGGACTTGACGGACTCAACCTCGGAGTCCTGGCCGGTGATGACGGGCAGCGGCTTGCCGGCAGCCTTGACCGAGGTCAGCACCGCGCGGGCCAGCGTGTCGTTCGGGGACAGCACGCCGTCGAGGGACGCGCTGCCGTAGCTGCCGGTCAGCAGGGTGTCAGCACGACGCTGGGCGTTCTCGGCCTTCCAGCCCTGGGTGACGGCCTGCTCGAAGCTCGTCTGGCCGGAGAGCACCTTCAGGGTGCCGTCGTCGATCTTCGGCTTCAGCACGCTCATGGCGCCGTCGAAGAAGACCTTTGCGTTGGCGTCATCGGGTGAACCGGCGAACAGCTCGATGTTGTACGGGCCGGTGGCCTTCTTGGCCTTCATTCCGTCCAGCAGCGCCTGGCCCTGGAGGACACCGACCTTGAAGTTGTCGTAGGCCACGTAGTAGTCCACGTTCTCGGTGTTCAGGAGCAGGCGGTCATACGCGATGATCGTGGCGCCGGAATCCTTGGCCTGCTTGAGCTGGGTGCCCAGCTGCGCACCGTCGATGGCGCCGACGACGATGACCTTGGCGCCCTTGGTGACCATGGCGCTGATCTGGTTCTGCTGCTCCGAAACGCCGCCGTTGGCGAACTGCACATCGGCCTTGAAGCCGGCACCGTTGAGGCCGTCATTGAACAGCTTCTCCGCGAGGACCCAGTTTTCCGATGTCTTCTGGGGGAGCGCGACGCCGATCGGGGAGTTCTTCGGGAACGCCTCGCCGCCGGCGGTGGAGCCGCCGGTGGCTGTTTCGGAACGGCCGCAGGCTGTCAGCGCCAGTGCCGCAATAGCAGCGATCGCTGCTGCCTTTCCTGCTTTACCAATCAGTTGCATTGCTTGGTTCACTTTCTTTAGATGGTGTGGGGAAAATCAGGGGATCTCGGACAGGGAGCCGCTCAGGCTCCCTTCGAGATGACCTCTTTGGTGGAGGTGGTTTCGTCCGGCTGGAGTTCTGTGCTGCTGCGGTTGAAGTTCTTCATCATCATGCCGATGATCGACTTCTTGCCCTGGCTCTTGTTGTAGACGTCGAACGCGACGGCGATCAGCAGCACGAGGCCTTTGATGATCTGGGTGAGGTCCGCGCCGACGCCGAGGAGCTGCAGGCCGTTGTTCAGGACCGCCATCACCAGGCCGCCGACAATCGAACCGATCACGGTGCCCACGCCGCCGGTCACGGCAGCGCCGCCGATGAAGACAGCCGCGATGGCGTCCAGTTCCCAGCCGACGCCGTCGAACGGGCCGGAGGCGGTGGAGCGGCCGACGAAGATCATGCCGGCGAGGCCGGCGAGGATGGACATGTTCATCATGACCAGGAAGTTGACCTTCTTGGACTGGACGCCGGAGAGCTCCGCGGCGTGCCGGTTACCGCCCACTGCGTAGATGTGGCGGCCGATGATGGTCTTGGAGGAGATGAAGCCGTAGACGATGACTAGGACCGCGAGGATGAGTCCGGGGATGGGGAAGGACGTGCCCGGGCGGCCGGTGGCAAAGAGGTAGGTCGCGTACAGAATGGCGCCGCAGATCAGGACCAGCTTGGTGATGGAGACCCAGCTTTCGGGCACCTCGGCGCCGAGGGCCTTGGCGGTGCGGCGGGACCGGATCTCGCTGTAAATGACATAGGCGACGGCGAGCAGGCCCAGCAGCAGGGTGAGGTTGTTGAAGCCCGTATTGGGCCCGACCTCCGGCAGGTAACCGGAACCGAGGTACTGGAAGTCCGACGGCACCGGAATGGTGTTGGACTTGCCGACGAACTGGTTGAAGCCGCGGAAGAGGAGCATGCCGGCCAGGGTCACGATGAACGCCGGAATGCCGACATAGGCCGTCCAGAACCCTTGCCAGGCGCCGATCACGGCTCCGAGCAGCAGGCCCAGCAGGACGCCGACGTACCAGGGGGTGTGCCAGTCGCGGAGGACCAGCGCCACGGTGACGCCCACGAAGGCGGCGACCGAGCCCACCGAGAGATCGATGTGGCCGGCGATGATCACCAGGACCATGCCGATCGCGAGGATCAGGATGTAGGAGTTGCCGTTGAAGAGGTTGATGACGTTGCCCGGCGTGAGCGTGCGGCCCTCTGTGAAAATCTGGAAGAAGACGATCAGCGCAACCAAGGCGAAGATCATGCCGAACTGGCGGGTATTGCCGCCAAAGAGCTTCTTGAGCGCGTTCATTGTTTCAGTCCTTGTTTTCCGTCAGTGATCGGATTGTTCTGGATGGCCGCAGAGGTCAGGCGGTCTTGCGGGCGGAAGTCATGAGTTTCATGAGGCTTTCCTGGCTGGCTTCGTTCTTGTCGAGCACGCCCGTGATGGCGCCCTCGAAGATGGTGTAGATCCGGTCTGAGAGGCCCAGCAGCTCCGGCAGTTCAGAGGAAATGACGATGACGCCCTTACCCTGGTTGGCGAGCTGCTGGATGATGCCGTAGATCTCGTACTTGGCGCCGACGTCGATCCCGCGGGTGGGTTCGTCCAGGATCAGCAGGTCCGGATCGGTGAACATCCACTTCGCCAGGACCACCTTCTGCTGGTTGCCGCCGGAGAGTTTGGCGACTCCCTCCTCGACGGTCGGCGCCTTGGTGCGCAGCGACTTGCGGTACTGCTCGGCGACGGTGAATTCCTGGTTGGCGTCCACCACGCTGTGCTTGCTGATCTTGCGCAGGTTTGCCGAGACGGTGGTGGCCTTGATGTCGTCGAGCAGGTTCAGGCCGAGGGACTTGCGGTCCTCGGTGACGTAGCCCAGGCCGGAGTCGATGGCCTGGCGGACGTTCTTGAGGTGCAGCTCCTTGCCCTCCTTGTACACCTGCCCGGAGATGAAGCGGCCGTAGGACCGGCCGAAGACGGAGCGGGCGAGCTCGGTGCGTCCGGCGCCCATCAGGCCGGCGAAACCGACGATCTCGCCCCGGCGGACGAAGAAGTTCGAGTTCTTGCAGACCAGGCGGTCCTGGATCTGCGGGTGGCCCACGTTCCAGTTCTTGACCTCGAAGAACACCTCGCCGATCTTGGGTTCGTGGTCCGGGAAGCGAGACTCAAGCGTCCGGCCGACCATGCCCTTGATGATCCGGTCCTCGTCGACGCCGTCGGCCTTCACATCGAGCGTCTCGATCGACTTGCCGTCGCGGATGATGGTGATGGAGTCCGCGATCTGCTCGATCTCGTTGAGCTTGTGGGAAATGATGATGGACGTGATGCCCCGGCCCTTCAGGCCGAGCATCAGATCCAGCAGGTGCTGGGAGTCCGACTCGTTCAGGGCAGCGGTGGGTTCGTCCAGGATCAGCAGCTTCACGGACTTGTTCAGCGCCTTCGCGATTTCCACGAGCTGCTGCTTGCCGACACCGATTTCCTTGATGGGGGTGTCCGGGTCCTCGCGCAGGCCCACCCGGGCCAGCAGTTCAGTGGACCGGATCCGGGCCTCGGCCCAGTCGATCACGCCGCGCTTGGTCGGCTCGTTGCCGAGGAAAATGTTCTCCATGATGGACAGCTCGGGGATCAGCGCGAGTTCCTGGTGGATGATCACGATGCCGGCGTGCTCGCTGGCACGGATGTCCTTGTACTGCTGGACCTCGTTCTGGTAGACGATGTCGCCGGTGTAGCTGCCGAACGGGTAGACCCCGGAGAGGACCTTCATGAGCGTGGACTTGCCGGCGCCGTTTTCGCCGCAGATGGCGTGGATCTCGCCTGCCTTCACCCGGAGGTTCACCTCCGACAATGCTTTAACGCCGGGGAATTCCTTGGTGATGGAGCGCATCTCGAGAATTATCGGATCGCTATGCGTGTCGAGGGACGTCATCTGCCCTTACGCCTCCAATGCGTGACTTCGTTGTCCGCCCCTGCAAACCGCAGGGCCGTCTGATGCAAAAGTAAACTCGGTGCGGGCCGTTGTCGTCAAGTCTTTAACGCAACGGGCCGATAACGAAAAGCTTAGCGCCGCCGGATTCCGGCGTGTTGGAAGACCAGGGACGTGGCTCCAAGGGCCTCCGCACGGTTGCCCAATGAGGACATCGTGAGGGTGGTGGTCTCGCCGATCACGGGGACAGCGTGGCGGATCAGGCCCCTTCGGATCGGGTCCAGCAGCAGCCTCCCGAGTCCGGCGAGCGGACCGCCTACCACGATCACTTCAGGGTTGATCAGGTTCGCCACATTGCCGAGGGCGCGGCCCACGGCAAGTCCGGCGTCGTCCACGACACGCAGGGTGGCCGAATCGCGTGCGAGGGCCTTGCGGACGATGTCGTCCGCTGCCAGCGGTTTGTCCTCGCCGCGGCCCAGCAGTTCGATCATGGTGGTGGTGGAGGCAATGGTCTCAAGGCAGCCGCGGTTACCGCAGCGGCAGATCATGCCGTGTTCGTGGATGGTGGCGTGGCCGATCTCGCCGGTGATCCCGACGTTGCCGTAGTAGGGAACGCCATTAAGAATCAGGCCGGCACCGATGCCCGAGCCGATCTTCAGGAACAGCAGGTTGCCGATTCCGCCGTGCGGCCCCCAGGTCACCTCGGACAGGGCGCCCAGGTTCGCGTCGTTGTCCACGAAAACCGGCATGTCCAGGGCGTCCTCGAGCCTCTGCAGGATGTTGATGCCTACCCATTCGGGAAGGATGGCGCCCTGCACCACGGTGCCGGTGCGGCGGTCAATCGGGCCCGGAATGCCTACGCCGGCACCCACGACGGCGCTGCGTTCCACCCTGCCGTCCTCCAGCAGGCGGTCCAGCAGTCCGACGGCGGCGGAAATGCCTTCTTCGGCATGGTGGCCCAGTGGCAGCAGCACCGATTCCTCGGCGATCACGTGGTAGCTGAGGGACGCGAGGACCACCCGCGCAGGTGCCGGC
Organism: Arthrobacter sp. B3I9; assembly: GCF_030816935.1. NCBI lineage: Bacteria > Bacillati > Actinomycetota > Actinomycetes > Micrococcales > Micrococcaceae > Arthrobacter > Arthrobacter sp. B3I9. Next base: position 3,410,462 of record NZ_JAUSYO010000001.1, on the reverse strand, counting down.
GGCCGAAGTCGATGCCCACAGCCACGGCGCCATTGCTGTTGAGCCGGACGTTCAGGGCGCGCCGCCCGGAGCTGGTGATCGGCTCGGTTGAAGCGAGGCCGGCATCCTGCATGATGCGCACGATGTTGGACACCGTGGCGGTGGACAGGCCCGTCTGCCGTGCCAGTTCAGCCTGGGTGGAAGGCCCCGCCAGGAGGCATTCGATGATCCGTTGCTGGTTCAGGTGCCGGAGTGCGGACTGCGATCCGGGGTTTTTGGTTCGGCTCCTCGTTGAGCGCGTTGATGAGGGCATGCAATGAAGCGTGACGCATCCCGCACTTGTAGTCAAGAAGTTAACGCAAGCGCCAGGGGTCGTTGTTGGGACGCGCGGGACGTTCCGCCCCGGGATGGACCGCGCCGGGCCGAAATGCACCGGCGGCGTGCCCGCGGTGCGTGGCTAGGCTGAGGGGAAGCACGTCCGCCGCCCCGGTGCGGACGTTTGGAGATGCCGAGGTGGAATGGTGCTGCTGGCCCTAATGCAGGCGAACGCCGCCGTTCTGGATGTGGCGGCGAACTGTGCCGCGGTGGACGAGGCGGCCGGCGAGGCCGCCGCGGCTGGTGCCCACGTGTTGCTCACTCCCGAGCTGTTTCCAGTCGGCTACGCCCCTGAAAAAATCCGCGCGGAATTTGACCCCGCCGGGCTCGCGTCCGTCCACCGGAACCTCGCCGCCATCGCCGCCCGGCACCGGATTGCCCTGGTGTACAGCCTCCCGGCCGTCACGCCGAAGGGGGACTGGCAGATCACCGCCACCCTCGTCGATGCCGAGGGAGTCGAACTGCTCAGCTATGCCAAGGTCCAGTTGTTCGGGCCGGAGGAACGGCAGGCTTTCAGCCCTGCCGACGCCGCTCCAGGGGTGGCAGACCTCCACGGCGTCCCGATTTCCCTGGTGATTTGCTACGACGTCGAGTTCCCCGAGACAGTCCGCGCGGCCGCCGTCCAAGGGGCCCGACTGGTTCTCGTTCCGACCGCCCTTTCCGTGGGATTTCAGGCTGTTCCCCAACTGCTGGTCCGGGCTCGGGCGCTGGAAAACCAGGTCACCGTGGCCTACGCCAACCACTCCGGCACGGAGGCCGGGTGCAATTTCCTGGGCGGCAGCGTGGTCGCAGCTCCGGACGGGTCCTTATTGGCCGAGGCCGGACCGGGTCCCGAACTGCTGTTCGCCGAGCTGCCGGAACCGGCCACGGCAGGCGCGGAGAGCGGTCCCGGGGAAGCCCCGGAGGCTGCTGTGGCGTACCTGGCCGACCGCCGTCCGCAGACCTACCGGTCCTGGGGCACCTGAGCTGCGCGGTTGTCCGGAACCGATGGTGTCCCTGCCTCCGTGCCCGGAATCGGATCGGTGTACTGCAAGGCGATCCATAGTTCGGCCCGCGCTTGGGCCTGGTTGAGATCCAGGTCCAGCAGCTCCGCGAGCGTCCCGATGTGCCGGCGTACGCTGTTGCGGTGCAGCCCGGTGGCCTTCGCCGTTGCATCCCAGCTGCCGTTCTCGGCCAGCCAGGCCCGGAGGACGGCCAGCAGCGCGTCCCGGCGCCCGGCTTCCAGCCGCAGGACCGGCGCGAGCAGGCGTGCGGCCAACATGACGCCCGCCTCGGTACCCAGCAGTCCGGCCAGTGAAAAGGTCACGTCGTCTTCGCGGATGCTGCGCCGGCTGGTCCGCACCCGTCCGCGGAGCGAGGAACTCCGTCGGTAGGCTTCGGCGAAGCCGTCGACTTCGACCGCCCTACCCACCACCAGACGCCAGCCCAGCCGCTCGACCTCCGCGAGCAGGGCATGGTCAACCTTCAGCCTGGTGATGGCGGCAAATCCGTAATCCGTGATCTCCACCAGCTTGGTGTCGAACAACCTGCGCCACTCCAATAGTTCCCGCACCGGACTTTCACCGGTGCGGACAACGGTGCCCGCCAAGTTGATCCCCTGGACAACCCGAAGCTGCCCGGAGCGGGCCGAGGAGACGCTCTGGGTAACCAGGTCCTTGAGGCCGTTCATGTCCTGGGTCCCGCCCGCACTGCAGGTTTCCGGATGCAGCAGCAGGGCCGTGGCCAGTTGGCTAGGGGCCAGCGAGCCGCTTGTGCGCTGGCGGACCAGGAGCTCCAGCAGGCCGACGGCGGCCGAGACAACGCTGTTCTGCGCGGGCGTCAGCGGGTTGTCAGTGCCGAGGACGAGCGCGCCCAGATTGGCGTCCCGGGAGCTGCGCAGGGGGTGGCCGAACACCAGGGCGGAGCCGGCGTCGTCAAATGAGTCAAGCTCCACCCGCGGGCCGCTGCCGCTCAGCAGCTTTGCCAGCAGCGGCTGCAGGGCGGCCGGTTCGCGGCCGGCGAAGGGCCCGGTGCCCTGGGCGCCGCCGGTACCGCGGGCCCTAATGCGTCCGTCAGCACCGACAAGGATGGCCCACACCGGAACCCGTTGTACCAGTACGGCCAGCAGTTCGTGTTCGGGGCGGGCCGACAGGACGGCGCGCATGAGCTGCCGGTTGGCGTCAGCCAGCTGGCGAAACGTCGTGGCATTCTCGGATTCCAGCAGTTGTGAAAATGCCAGCCCGATCGCAGCGAATGGTATGGACCCAGGGATGGCGACGAGCGTGAGGTTGCGCTGCCGGCAGGCAGCGACAACGCCCTCGGGCACCGCGTCGAAGTAGGGTTCCAGACCGAACCCCAGGGCGCCGACGCCGGCCGCAACCAGGCGGTCCACATAGGCGCCAATCCGGTCCGGGCCGCCCCCATCGCCCAGAAACGGGAGCCCTGCGGTCAGCAGGAATTCGCCGTCGAGCAGGTAGGGCGTCGGGTCTTCAAGTTCGCTGGGCTCCACCCAGCGCAGCCGGTCTGCCTGGTTGCCGCCGTCGTGCAGGACGGTGAGTTCGGCCGGCAGTTGCTGGAGGAACTGCCCCAGGGTGACAAAGCCCAGCCGCTCCCCGGCGTCAGCAGCCACGGCGATTTCCGGCTGGCAGGCTCTGCCTGGCGGGGCAGGAGGGGGCCGGCCGTTTTGGTGCAATACGTCTCATGCCAGCCAATTATAGGTCAGTTTGCACATCGATGAGAGTTGGCTCACAGCCCTAGGCTGAACCGGGGAAGACAACCATCACTACTCTCGAACGGACGTCAATGATGACTGCGCCTACTCTTATCCGGGAACGGCCTCCGGCCGTTGCCGGCCGTCCCGGCCTCGCAGCTCAACTGCTTCGGAGGAAGCCCATTGGACAGCTGGTCAGCGAAGCCGAGACCGGCCACGGCGGGACCGGGCTGGTCCGCAGCTTCGGGGTGCTGCAGCTGACAATGATCAGCGTTGGCGCCACCCTTGGCACCGGCATTCTGGTGATCCTGGGCGAGTCGGTGCCGCTTGCCGGCCCGGCGATCTGGATCTCCTTTGCGATTGCCGGGCTGGCGGCCCTGCTGTCCGCCGTCTCCTACGCGGAGATGGCCGGACTGGTTCCCGCCGCAGGTTCGAGCTACTCATATACGTACGCGACCATGGGCGAAGGAATGGCCTGGATCTGCGGTTGGTGCCTGGTCCTGGAATACGCTGTCTCCGTGGCCGCCGTCGCCGTCGGGGCCGGCCAGTACATCAACGAAGCATTGGCCGTCTTCGGTTTGACGCTCCCGGACGCCATCTCGCAGCCGCCCGGTGACGGCGGTGTCCTGAACATCCCAGCCATGGTCATTGTGGTCCTTGCCATGGTCCTGCTTGTCCGGGGGGCCAAGGAAAGCGCCTGGATCAACACCGCCATCGTGATGATAAAGGTCGGGATCCTGGTCTTCTTCTGCGCTGTGGCCTTCACCGCTTTCAACGCCGGCAACTTCGAGCCGCTCCTGCCCATGGGTGCCGCCGGTGTCTCCGCCGCCGCGTCCAGCGTCTTCTTCTCCTACATCGGCTTCGACGCGGCCTCCACTGCCGGTGAGGAAGCACGGAACCCCAAGCGGGACCTTCCGCGGGCCATCCTGCTCTCCATGCTGATCGTCACCACCGTCTACGTGCTCGTCGCCGTCGCGGCGATCGGTGCCCGGCCGTGGGGCTGGTTCGACGGTACGGACGCCGCCCTCGTGAAAATCCTGGAGGAGATCACCGGGCAGCCCTGGATCGCCGTCGTCTTCGCCGTCGGGGCGGTCCTGGCGATCGCCAGCATCGTGCTGACCGTCCTGTACGGACAGACCCGGATCCTGCTGTCCATGGCGCGGGACGGGATGGTGCCGAAGATTTTCGGCCGGGTATCTCGGCGGACCGGGACCCCCGCCGCGGGCACTCTGATCGTGGGCACCCTGGTGGCGCTCGCCGCGGGGCTGGTTCCACTCGGCGCGCTGGCGGACGCCACCAGCATCGGAACCCTCTTCGCCTTCGCCCTGGTCAACGTCGCCGTCGTCTACCTGCGGCGCAAGCGCCCCGAACTTAAGCGGACCTTCCGCGTCCCGCTATTTCCTCTCACGCCCATTCTGGGAGCCCTCATGTGCGCCTACTTGATGGCTAATCTCGGGGCGGATACGTGGGCGACCTTCGGCATCTGGATGCTCGTGGGCATCGCCGCCTACTTCGGCTACGGGCGCCGGAACTCGAGGGTGGCGGCCCTGAGTGCGGAGGAATACCGTGAACTGTCCGGCGGACAAACTACCGACGCCACTACCGACGCCCCGTCCGACACCACCCAGTCCAGCTCCACCCAGTCCAGCTCCACCCAGTCCAGCTCAGAACCGACGAAAGCAAGCCGCTCATGACCACCGCCACCGAACTGCCAGCCCCAAGCTCCGACGCGCGGCGTCGCAGCGACGCCGCAGCAGGGCCGATCACCATGCTGAACCCGGACTTCCCGTTCAGCTACGACCATTATCTGGCCCACCCGGACGGCCTGGGCTCGGTTCCGGCCGAGCTGTACGGGACGGAGGTCGCGGTGGTCGGGGCCGGGTTGTCGGGCTTGGTGACGGCGTACGAACTGATGAAGCTCGGCCTGCGCCCGGTGGTCTACGAGGCGGACCGGATCGGTGGGCGGCTTCGCACCGCCAGCTTCCCGTCCGCCCCCGGAGTGGTCGCCGACCTCGGTGGGATGCGGTTCCCGGTCTCGGGCAAGGCCTTCTACCATTACGTGGACCTGCTGGGACTGGAGACCCGGGATTTTCCCAACCCGCTGGCAGGCGCCACCTCCAGTACGGTGATCGAGCTCGCGGGGAAGAAGTACTACGCCGAAACGCCCGCTGACCTTCCGCCGTTCTTCCGTGAGGTGGCTGATGCCTGGAAGGCCGCGGTAAGTGACGGCGCCATGTTCATCGAAATGCAGGACGCCATCCGGGCCCGGGACACGGTGCGGATCAAGGAGCTCTGGAACGAACTGCTCCCGCTGCTGGATGAACAGACGTTCTACGGCTTCATCGCAGGCAGCGACTCGTTCAAGCAGGCCGGCTTCGCCCACCGGGAGGCGTTCGGCCAGGTGGGCTTCGGTACAGGGGGCTGGGACACGGACTTTCCCAACTCCATCCTGGAAATCCTGCGCGTGGTCTACACCGACGCTGACGACCAGCACCGCCTTATCGCCGGCGGAGCCCAGCGGCTCCCCGAGGCACTGTGGCAACACGCGCCGTCGGGCATGGCGCACTGGCCCGACGGGACCTCCCTCGCGTCGCTGCACGCCGGAGCCCCGCGCGGTGCGGTGGACCGGATCGCGCGGGACGGGGAGGGGAACTTCCGCGTCCGGGAACGGTGGGGCCGCGAGTCCGCCTACCCCGCCGTCGTCACCACCTGCCAGTCCTGGTTGCTGTCCACCCGGATCCATACGGAGGAGAAGCTGTTTCCCGCCGAGCTCTGGACGGCGATCGAGCGCTCGCACTACATGCAGTCATCCAAGACCTTTGTCATGGTGGACCGGCCCTTCTGGAAGGACATCGACCCAGCAAGCGGCCGGGACGTCCTTTCCATGACGCTCACGGACCGACTCAACCGGGCGACGTACCTGCTGGATAACGGACCCGACCAGCCGGCGGTGATCCTGCTGTCCTACACCTGGAATGACGATGCGCTCAAATGGCTGGCGCTGGATGCCGACGAACGCGTGGAGCTGATGCTGCACTCGCTCGCCCAGATCTACCCCGACGTCGACATCGCCGGCCACATCGTGGGGCAGCCCATCACGGTCTCGTGGGAGGCGGACCCCAACTTCATGGGCGCGTTCAAGGCGAACCTGCCGGGGCACTACCGCTACCAGCAACGGCTGTTCACGCATTTCAAGCAGGACGAGCTGGCCGTGCACCAGCGCGGCATTTTCCTGGCCGGGGACGACGTGTCCTTTACGGCCGGCTGGGCCGAAGGTGCCGTCACCACCGGGCTGAACGCGGTGTGGGGCGTGGTCAACCACTTGGGCGGCCGGACGTCTCCGGACAACCCGGGGCCAGGGGAGCTGCTGGAGGAAATCGGCCCGGTTACGCTCGACTAAGCGCTCGCGGAGGGTGCCCGGTCGGTGCGCGAGGCTTTCCGCTGCCGCGGCTGGTGCGCCGGCCGTCAGGAGCCGTGCAGCTCCCGGTGGGCCCGGGCCAGGTCCTGGTAGTGCGCCGCGTTGCGCTGGACCCCGGCAAATTCCTCGTCGTTGAGTTCGCGGCGGACCTTGGCCGGCACTCCGGCGACAAGCGAGCGCGGCGGCACGATGGTGCCCTCCAGCACCACGGCCCCGGCGGCGACCAGCGACCCGGCACCGATCACGGCGCCGTTGAGGATGGTGGCGCTCATGCCGATCAGGCAGTCGTCCTCCACCGTGCAGCCATGCACGACGGCATTGTGCCCGACGCTGACGCGCGCCCCGACCGTGCAGGGGAACCCGGCGTCGGCGTGCAGCACCACGTTGTCCTGCAGGTTGGTGCCGGCGCCCACGGTGATCGCGGCGGTGTCCGCCCGGACGGAGACGCCGTAGAATGCGCTGGAGTTTTCCGCCAGCGTGGCCTTGCCGATGACCGAGGCCGTGGGGGCGATGAAGGCGGAATCATGGACGGCCGGAGTGTCGCCGGCGAATGCGTAAAGGGGAGCCATGCCCCCAGCCTAGGACACCCGCCGCGTGTCCTGTGGATTCAGGCGGGGGAGCGCAGGATCGTGAAACCCTGGTCGGGTTCGGGGAGCACGACGGCGATCGGGGCGCCCGGAGCGGCCACCCGTTCCATCTCCCGCACGACGCCGGCCCACTGCTCCGGCGGCAGGCCCGCCAGGGCGTCCGCCGCCCACACAGAGGCGAACGCGGCGTTGGGGAAGGGGAGGGACTCCGGCCCGGCGACCGCAACGTCCAGGCCGCGGGCGCGGGCTGAGTGCACATTCTCCTCGGACGGATCCACCCCGATGAAATGGATGCCACACTGGACGAAGTGCAGGCCGTCCGACCCCCGGGCGCAGTTGAGCCCCAGCACGCCGCGCCGGCCTTCAGCCTTGAGCAGCGTGACAAACTCCGCGAGGAGTTCCTCCCGCAAAGCGGCCATACCTCAAGTAAAAGTCCGGCGTCAGTTAAAGACAACCGTCCGGTTGCCGTCCAGCAGGACGCGGTGTTCGGCGTGCCACTGGACCGCCTGGGCCAGCGTCCGGCCCTCCACGTCCCGGCCCATCTGGACGAACTGCTCCGCCGTGCGCCGGTGGTCCACCCGGATGACTTCCTGCTCGATGATCGGGCCCTCGTCCAGGGCCGCCGTCACGTAATGCGCGGTGGCGCCGATGAGCTTCACCCCGCGGGAGTGCGCCTGGTGGTACGGCTTGGCGCCCTTGAAGGACGGCAGGAAGGAGTGGTGGATGTTGATGGCCTTGCCGGAGAGCTCGGTGCACAGCTCGTCGGAGAGGATCTGCATGTAGCGGGCCAGGACGGTGAGCTCAATGTCGTGCTCCGCCATCAGGGCGCGCAGCTCGTCCTCGGCACGGGCCTTCGAGTCCCGGGTGACAGGGACGTAGTGGAAGGGGATGCCATAGAACTCGGCCAGCCCGGCCAGGTCCTGGTGGTTGGAGACGATGGCCGGGATCTCGATCGGGAGGGTCCCCGAGCGCTGCAGGAAGAGCAAATCGTTGAGGCAGTGGGCCGAGGTGCTGGCCATGAGCAGCGTGCGGACCTTCCGGCCCTCGGGGTTCAGGCTCCACTGCATGCCGAAGGCCAGCGCGACCGGCTCCAGCGCGGCCTGCAGTTCGGCCTGGGCGGCCGCGGTCGTGGCCTCCACCCGCATAAAGAACGTTCCGGTCTCCTGGCTGCCGTACTGCTGGGAATCCGTGATGTTGCAGCCCGCCACGAGGAGGGCCCCGGCGACGGCGTGCACGATGCCGGGCCGGTCCGGGCAGGAAAGGGTGAGGATGTAGGAATCGCTTTGCTGGTGGTCAGTCACGACGTACAGCCTACCTGCGCGCAACTGCCCTGACCTGCGCGGACCTGCGCGCAACTGCCCGGACCTGCGCGGACCTGCCCGGACCTGCGCCCGGACCCGCGTCCGGGTAGCGGCTGCGGTAGGCTTGAACGGTCGCAACTGGCGTTGGGTGGGTAACCACCAGGGAGCGGCACTCACGAAGACCACGGATCGTACGCCTGGGCCGAGGGTCATGTTTTGCCGGTCGGCAGCTCCTGCTGCCGCCCCGCCGTCGGCACCCTTAGCGGATGCCAGCCCCTGCTGCGTACCGGTTCCCGGTACGTAATTTAGGGCGCTGCGGCGGGCCAGCCGGTAACCTGACCTTAAGCAGTGCCCGTTGCCTAGCCAGGAGTTCTTCGTGACTACTTCCGTTAACCTTTCCTCGACTGCCGTGAGCAACCAGCCGCTGGCGGAGCTCGATCCCGAAATTGCCGCCGTCCTCAGCCAGGAGCTCGGCCGCCAGCGCGGCACCCTGGAGATGATCGCCTCCGAGAACTTCGCCCCGCGCGCCGTGATGGAAGCCCAGGGCTCGGTCCTGACCAACAAGTACGCCGAGGGCTACCCGGGACGCCGCTACTACGGCGGCTGCGAGTACGTCGACGTCGCCGAGCAGCTCGCGATCGACCGGGTCAAGGACCTCTTCGGCGCCGAATTCGCCAACGTCCAGCCGCACTCCGGCGCCCAGGCGAACGCCGCGGCGCTCTCCGCCATGATCAAGCCAGGCGACAAGATCCTGGGCCTGTCGCTGGCGCACGGCGGCCACCTGACCCACGGCATGAAGCTGAACTTCTCCGGAAAGCTCTACGACGTCGCCGCCTACCAGGTCGAGGAAGACAACTTCCGGATCGACATGGACAGGCTCCGCGAGCAGGCCATCGCCGAGAAGCCGCAGGTCATCATCGCCGGCTGGTCCGCCTACCCCCGCCACCTTGACTTCGCCGCCTTCCGCTCGATCGCCGATGAGGTCGGCGCCCTGCTCTGGACCGACATGGCGCACTTTGCGGGACTGGTTGCCGCCGGCCTGCACCCGAGCCCGGTGCCGCACTCCGACGTCGTCACCTCCACGGTGCACAAGACCCTCGCCGGCCCCCGCTCCGGGGTGATCCTGGCCAAGCAGGACTGGGCCAAGAAGATCAACTCCAACGTCTTCCCGGGCCAGCAGGGCGGACCGCTGATGCACGTCATCGCCGCCAAGGCCGTGGCGTTCAAGATCGCCGGCACCGAGGAATTCAAGGAGCGCCAGGAACGCGTCCTGGAAGGCGCCCGGATCATCGCCGACCGCCTCAACCAGTCGGACGTCGCCGACGCCGGCGTTTCAGTTCTCACCGGCGGAACCGACGTGCACCTGGTCCTGGTGGACCTGCGCAACTCCCAGCTCGACGGCCAGCAGGCCGAAGACCTCCTCCACTCCGTGGGCATCACGGTCAACCGCAATGCCGTGCCGTTCGATCCCCGCCCGCCGATGGTCACTTCCGGCCTGCGCATCGGCACCCCGGCCCTGGCCACCCGCGGCTTCGGTGCCGAGGAATTCACCGAGGTGGCGGACATCATCGCCACCGCTCTGAAGTCCGGCACCGCCGCGGATGTCGAAGCCCTGCAGTACCGTGTGGACAAGCTGGCCGCCGACTTCCCGCTGTACCCGCAGCACGAGCAGTGGTGACCCCATGAGTTCTGCAGAGACCGCAACAACAGCACCGGCCACAGCCCAAATCCTGGACGGCAAGGCCACCGCGGCCGCCATCAAGGCCGAACTGACCGAACGCGTGGCAGCGCTCAAGGCCCAGGGGATCGTTCCCGGGCTCGGCACCATCCTGGTCGGCTCCGACCCCGGCAGCACCTGGTACGTGGGCGGCAAGCACAAGGACTGCGCCGAGGTAGGCATCACCTCGATCCGCCGCGACCTGCCCGAGGACACCACGCAGGAGGACCTGCTGGCCGTGGTCCGGGAGCTCAACGAGAACCCGGACTGCACCGGCTACATCGTCCAGCTGCCCCTGCCCAAGCACATCGACCAGGACGTCATCCTCGAGGCCATGGATCCGGACAAGGACGCCGACGGCCTGCACCCGACCAACCTCGGCCGGCTGGTCGCAAACGTCAGCGGACCGATGAAGTCACCGCTGCCCTGCACGCCCAAGGGCTGTGTTGAACTGCTCACCCGGCACGGGATCGAACTCAAGGGCAAGCGCGTGCTGGTGGTGGGCCGCGGCGTCACCATCGGGCGGCCGGTCGGGCTGCTGCTCACCCGCAAGGACGTCAACGCCACCGTCATCCTGGCCCACACCGGGACCGTGGACCTGCCCGCCGAAATCCGGCGGGCCGACGTCGTGATCGCCGCCGCAGGGCAGCCGCACATGATCAAGGCTGAGGACCTCAAGCCCGGTGCCATTGTGCTCGACGTCGGCGTCAGCCGAGTTGACGACGGTTCCGGCAAGGCCGTGGTCACCGGAGACGTGGACCCCGCGGCCGCCAACGTCGCCGCCTGGCTCTCGCCGAACCCCGGGGGAGTGGGTCCCATGACCCGTGCGATGCTGCTGGCCAACGTGGTGGAAACCGCAGAGCGCCACCTGGCGGAACGAAGCACCTCCGCCCACTGACCGGCCCTCCCCAACTGAGCGGCCCTACCAACTGACCGGCCCTCCCAACTGACCGGCCCTCCCAACTGACTGGCAGCAAACGTCGTTTTGGGCGCCCAAAACGACACGTGCTGCCAGTCACTTGGGTCCGAGACGGCGGGAACGTTCGCCGGGGGTGGAAGCGCCCGGGGGTGCGTTCCGGGTTTGCGATAATGGAGGAATGCAATCTCTGGGCAACTCCGCGTCTTCCAAGCCGTCCGCGTACAACGCCGCAACGGGCAAGTTCTCGATGTTCCGGATCGGCGGTCTTGGCATGACCGTGTTCATCATCGCGTTCCTCGTCGCCGTGATCTTTGCGGCGAACCAGAACGACGTCGTGGGCTGGGTGGTGGCGGTCATCGCCGCCTTCTGGCTGGCCCTGGCATCGTTCGTCGTCTTCAGCATCCAGAAGGCCGCAAAGAAGGCCACCGCGAAGCTCAATGAGGCGCAGAACGCCTTCAACGCAGCGACCGGCCGGGCGCCGTCGTCGGGCAGCGTGAACTCCGGCAGCACCCGGCTCGTGGCCCCGAGGCACCAGGCCGACGAGGTGCGCGACCTGAAGCTGGACCATTCCTTCAAGATCGTCCAGGTGCAGGTCCGCGTCGTGGAGCAGGAGCGCGCCAAGGGTGCCGCTGCAGACCCGGAAATGATCCGCCGGGCCCTGGAAACCATCGAGATCACCGCCACTAACGCGCGGGACATGATCAAGGCCTCGGGCGGAAGCGACGAGCCCGTCCGCGGAACCGTCATCGACTAGAGTGGACCGGGTGAGCTTGGCATTGGAGAAGGACCACCTTCGCATCGCATCAGTCAACGTCAATGGCCTTCGTGCCGCCTACAAGAAGGGCATGGCGGAATGGCTTGAGCCCCGCGAAGTGGACATCCTCTGCCTCCAGGAGGTCCGGGCGCCTGACGCTGTGGTCAATGAACTGATCGGCGAAGGCTGGTACATCCTGCACGCGGAGGCCGAGGCTAAAGGCAGGGCCGGCGTCGCCATTGCCTCCCGCGACGAGCCCGTCAACACCAGGGTGGGCATCGGCGAGGACTACTTCGCTACCGCCGGCCGGTGGGTCGAGGCCGACTACATCGTCCGCAATGCCGCTGGGGACGCGTCCACGCTGACTGTGGCCAGCGCCTACGTGCACTCCGGCGAGGCCGGCAGCCCCAAGCAGGACGACAAGTTCCGCTTCCTGGACGTCATGAGCACCAGGCTGCCCGAGCTGGCCAAGCACAGCGACCATGCCCTCGTGGTCGGGGACCTCAACGTGGGGCACACGGAGCTGGACAACCGTAACTGGAAGGGCAACGTCAAACGTGCCGGCTTCCTGCCGGAGGAGCGCGCGTACTTCGACCGCTTCTTCGGTGAGGAAATCGGCTGGAAGGATGTTCACAGGGGCCTGGCGGGTAACGTCGACGGCCCCTACACTTGGTGGTCGCAACGGGGACAGGCCTTCGACAACGACACCGGCTGGCGCATTGATTACCACCTGGCCACGCCCGCCTTCGCTGCCGCCGCAGTGTCGGCCGTTGTTGACCGGGCACCGTCCTGGGACACCCGCTTCTCTGACCACGCCCCGCTGGTAGTGGACTACCGGCTCTAGTGTTAAGGCTTTTCTGACATGACCCTTCCTTCCACCGCGACCGCCGGCGCCCATCACGACGCCGACATCAGCGCCGCCGTCGCGCCCGCCGTTCCGGCCGAAACGGCCACCGGCGCCCGGCACCGCATCCTCTCCGGGATGCAGCCCTCGGCCGACTCCCTGCACCTGGGGAACTACCTCGGCGCCCTGGTGAACTGGGTGCGGATGCAGGAGGAGTACGACGCGATCTTCTTCATCCCGGACTTGCATGCCATCACCGTCCCGCAGGACCCGGCCGAACTGGCCCACCGCACCCGCGTCACCGCCGCCCAGTACATTGCCGGCGGCGTGGACGTGGACAAGTGCACGCTCTTCGTGCAGTCCCAGGTGCCGGAGCATGCGCAGCTGGCCTGGGTCCTGAACTGCATCACCGGCTTCGGCGAAGCATCCCGGATGACCCAGTTCAAGGACAAGGCCCTCAAGCAGGGCTCCGAGCAGGCCAGCGTGGGCCTCTTCACCTACCCGATCCTGCAGGCCTCGGATATCCTCCTGTACCAGCCGCACGGTGTGCCGGTAGGGGAGGACCAGCGCCAGCACGTGGAACTCAGCCGCGACCTTGCCCAGCGCTTCAACTCCCGCTTCGGCGAGACGTTCACCGTCCCCGCCCCCTTCATCCAGAAGGAGTCGGCCAAGATCTACGACCTGCAGAACCCCACCGCCAAGATGTCCAAGTCGGCGGAGTCCCCGGCCGGGCTGATCAACCTGCTGGACGACTCCAAGGTCATCGCCAAGCGGATCAAGTCCGCCGTGACGGATGCGGAGACCGAGATCCGCTTCGACCGGGAAACCAAGCCCGGCGTCTCCAACCTGCTGACCATCTACTCGTCCATCACCGGCCAGAGCGTTGAGGAGATCGTTGCGGCCTACCAGGGCAAGATGTACGGGCACCTCAAGGTGGACCTCGCCGAGGTGGTGGCCGAGCGCCTCACTCCGATCCGGGACCGCGCCAGCGAACTGCTGAACGATCCGGCGGAGCTGGACCGCCTGCTGGCCCACGGCGCGGACAAGGCACGGGAGATCGCCTCCGCCACGCTGCGCGACGTGTACGCCAAGGTCGGCTTCCTGCCCTACACCGGAAGCAACGGAGTCCGCTAGGCCGATGTCCGCCGCCAGCAAAGTCACCGCGACAGACGCCCCGCGAACCGGCGGGTCCCCCGCCGGCAACGGACAGTCCTCCAGCGATGGCATCAGCGTCGGAGTGATCCTGAGGTTCCCGCCGGAAGTCGCCGAGGAACTCCAGCGGTGGCGGGCCTCGTTCGGCGACCCGATGGCGGGGGTGATTCCGGCGCACATCACGCTGGTCACCACCACCATGACCCAGGACTGGGAGGCGACCCGCTGCCACGTGCGGGACGTCGCGAGCAAGCAGGAGCCGTTCACGGTGACGATCGCCGGGACGGGATCGTTCCGGCCGGTCTCTCCCGTGGTCTTCCTCAAGGTCGACGACGGCTTCGCGGAATGCGTCCGCCTGCATCGGCAGCTCCAGACCGGCCCCCTGGAGCGCGAACTGCCGTTTCCCTACCACCCGCATGTCACGGTGGCCCACGACGTCGCCCCGGAAAGCCTCGATGAGGCCGAAACGGTGCTCAAGAACTACAGGGCCACGTTCCCGGTGGCTAGCATGGGACTTTACGAGCACGACGACAACGGCATTTGGCAGCTACGGGAAGAGCTTCACTTTGGGACCGAACGCGACGACGACAGAGGCCCGGGCGGCGCAGCAGACGCCCGCTAAGCCGCCACCTCCCACCGACCTGGCCGGACTGAAACTGGAAGTCATCCGGAAACGGCTCGAGTGGGGCAAGGCACGCCGTTCCGGCGGGGGACCGGCGCCCCTGATGGCGATGCTGCCTTGGCTCCTTGCGCGGCTCAACACCTTCCGACCGCAGCGCACCTTCCAGCACTACAACCTCCAGCACGGCCCCCTCATGAGCGCCGGCATCGGCTTCAGGATGTTCTTCTCCATCACGGGCCTGCTGGCCACCGGCTTCTCCGTGGCCGGCCTGTTCCTGAGCGGCCAGCCCGCGCTCCTGGATCAGATCATCATGAGCGTCGCGAAGGCCGCGCCGGGGCTCCTGAAAGTCGACGGCGGCGAGGGCCTCGTTGATCCCCACGAGCTGCTGAACCCTTCCAATCTGGGATGGGCCGCCATCATCGCCGCAGCAGTGACGGTTTACACCGCCCTGGGCTGGATCAGCGGCGTCCGGGACGGCCTGCGGGGCATGATGCAGCTCGGACCGCGGGGGACCAACCCGGTCCTGCAGATCCTGCGCGACGCCGGCACCTTGCTGCTGCTCGGAGCGGCCCTCGTGGTCAGTGCCGCCGCCTCGCTGGTCTTCGGCACAGCGGCAGGCTGGGTGGCGGACCTGCTGCACCTTGATCCGCTGCTGGCCGGACCCCTCACGACGTCCGTCACGATCCTGGTGCCGCTGCTCCTCGGCTGGGGTACCGCGCTGATCATGTTCCGGGTAGCGGCGGGGCTGAAGCTAACCCGGCGTGCTCTCCTGGAAGGCACCATCCTCGCCGCGGTCGGCACGGCGGTCCTGCAGATCTTCAGCACCCAGCTGCTGGCCAGCGCCGGCAGAAACCCGATCCTGGCGCCGTTCGCCATCATCATCGGCCTGCTGATCTGGTTCAACCTGGTCAGCCAGGTCTACCTTGTCTCCGCAGCCTGGTCCGCGGTGCGCGAGGGCGACCTAAAGACCGGGCCGGCCAACAAGACCAACGGCTGGGGTGCCCGCCAGGTGCAGCCGGGGAAGACTCCCGTGGAACCTTCCCCGCGCCGCCGGCTCCCGGCGGCCGGTTTCAGGCGTCGAGGTACTGATCGGCCCACGCCGAAATAATCTTCGCGGCACGCGCCGCCTGGCCCTTGCCGGTCAGCAGGTGGTCGCTGCCCTCGAGCGAGACGAAGCTGCGCGGATGCCGGGCGGCCTGGAAGATGGCGCTGGCATTCTCAATTCCCACGGTGTTGTCCGTGGGGGAGTGCAGCACCATCAGCGGACGGTGCAGCCGGCGGATGCAGTCCGTCAGGTCGGCGTGTTCCAGGTCCTCCACGAAGTGCCGGCGGATCTCAACGTGCTTGCCGCCGAGGTCCACTTCGGCGCTTCCTTCGCTGAGGATCCGGTCCAGCGCGGCGTCAAAGACATGGGCCACGTGCCTGGGCGAGAACGGTGCGCCCACGGTCGCGACGGCGTCGAGTTCCGGAATTTCTCCTGCCGCGGCCAGCACGGCGGCTCCGCCGAAGGAATGGCCCACGAGCAAGGAGGCGGGCCGCCCGGCGTCGCGCATGAACTCCGCCGCCTTCACGGTGTCCGCCACCTTGTGGCTGAAGGAGCCTTCGGCCCACAGGCCCGCGGATTCGCCGAGCCCCAGGTTGTCGAAGCGGAGCATGCCCACCCCGTTGTCCGCCAGGGCCTTGCACATCCGGGACGCGGAGGGACTGTCCTTGCCCAGCGTGAAGCCGTGCGAGAACACGCCCCAGCCCTTCACAGGCCCCTCGGGGACGTCGACGACGCCGGAGAGCAGCTCGCCGGTGGAGCCCCGGAAGGTGACTTTTTCGGAACGGGACATGGGGACTCTTTCTGCGGGACGGCTCTTGCGCTATCACTTGTGGTGCCCAAAACGCAGGTTTAGGGACCGCAAGTGATAGAGCATGCGGTGCTTGGGTGGAAGTACGACGACGGCGCCCCCACCGAAAGGTGCGAGGCGCCGTCGTCGTACTCCTGGGAAGAGCGGGTGCTAGATCTTGCGGGACAGGATGGCCTGCTTGACCTCGGCGATCGCCTGCGTCACCTGGATGCCGCGGGGGCACGCCTCGGAGCAGTTGAAGGTGGTGCGGCAGCGCCACACGCCTTCCTTGTCATTGAGGATCTCCAGGCGCATGTCGCCGGCGTCATCACGGGAGTCGAAGATGAAGCGGTGGGCGTTGACGATTGCCGCCGGGCCGAAGTACTGCCCGTCCGTCCAGAACACCGGGCAGGACGATGTGCACGCGGCGCACAGGATGCACTTGGTGGTGTCGTCGAACCGCTCGCGGTCCTCGGCGGACTGCAGGCGCTCCTTGGTGGGCTCGTGGCCGCGGTTGATCAGGAACGGCATGACTTCGCGGAAGGACTGGAAGAACGGCTCCATGTCCACGATCAGGTCCTTTTCCACCGGCAGGCCCTTGATCGGCTCGACGGTGATGGGCTTGGACGTGTCCAGGTCCTTCAGCAGGGTCTTGCAGGCCAGGCGGTTGCGGCCGTTGATGCGCATGGCATCGGAGCCGCAGACGCCGTGGGCGCAGGAACGGCGGAAGGAGACGCTGCCGTCGATTTCCCACTTGATCTTGTGCAAGGCATCGAGCACGCGGTCGGTGCCGTACATGGTCACGTGGAAGTCGTCCCAGGTGGACTCGTCGGAGACCTCAGGGTTGTAGCGGCGCACCCGAAGGTGGACGTCGAAGGACGGGATGTCCCCGCCGCCGGTGCCGGCGGGCAGTTCGATCTTGGAGGCTGGCTCAGCGAGTTCAGCGGTCATCTTAGTACTTCCTCACCATCGGCTCGTAGCGCGTAAAGACCACCGGTTTGGTGGCAAGCCGGATGCCCGCGATCGACTCGGCCGAACCGTCCGCCGGTGCGTGCTCATCCTTGTACGCCATAGAGTGCTTCATGAATTTCTCGTCGTCCCGCTCGGGGAAGTCCTCGCGGAAGTGCCCGCCACGGGATTCCTCGCGGTGCAGGGCCGCCACGGTCATGACCTTGGCGAGCTCCAGCAGGAAGCCCAGTTCCACGGCCTCGAGCAGGTCCAGGTTGAAGCGCTTGCCCTTGTCCTGGACGGTGATACGCCGGTACCGCTCCTCGAAGGACGCAATGTCCTTGAGGACCTGGTTCAGCGTCTCCGCTGTGCGGAACACCTGCATGTTGGCATCCATGGTGTCCTGCAGTTCCTTGCGGATGACCGCCACCTTTTCGTCGCCGGTGCCATTGCGGACGATGTCCAGCAACTGGATTGTGTAGGCCTCGGGATCCGCGGGCAGCTCCACGAACTCCGCCGTCTTGGCGTACTCCGCGGCGGCGATGCCGGCGCGCTTGCCGAAGACGTTGATGTCCAGCAGCGAGTTGGTGCCGAGGCGGTTGGACCCGTGCACGGAGACGCAGGCAACCTCACCGGCGGCGTACAGGCCCGGAACCACGGTGTCGTTGTCCTGGAGCACCTCGGCGCTGATGTTGGTGGGGATGCCGCCCATGGCGTAGTGCGCCGTCGGGAAGACCGGAACCGGTTCCGTGTACGGTTCCACACCGAGGTAGGTGCGGGCGAACTCGGTGATGTCCGGGAGCTTGGCATCGATGTGTGCCGGTTCCAGGTGGGTCAGGTCCAGGAGGACGTAATCCTTGTTCGGGCCGCAGCCGCGCCCCTCGCGGACCTCGTTGGCCATGGAGCGCGCCACGATGTCACGCGGCGCGAGGTCCTTAATGGTGGGGGCGTAGCGCTCCATGAAGCGCTCACCCTCGGAGTTGCGCAGGATCGCGCCTTCGCCGCGGGCGGCCTCGGACAGGAGGATGCCCAGGCCTGCGAGGCCTGTCGGGTGGAACTGGAAGAACTCCATGTCCTCCAGCGGGATGCCGCGGCGGAACGCGATGCCCATGCCGTCACCGGTGAGGGTGTGGGCGTTGGAGGTGGTCTTGAAGACCTTGCCGGCGCCGCCCGAGGCGAACACCACGGACTTGGCCTGGAAGACGTGCAGTTCGCCGGAGGCGAGGTCGTAGGAGACGACGCCGGCAACGCGCTTCTGCTTGTACGGCGTGCCGTCCTCGCGGACAGCGTCTTCCTCGACGGTCAGCAGGTCCAGAACGTAGTACTCGTTGTAGAACTCGACGTTGTGCTTGACGCAGTTCTGGTACAGGGTCTGCAGGATCATGTGGCCGGTGCGGTCGGCCGCGTAGCAGGCTCGGCGGACCGGTGCCTTGCCGTGGTCGCGGGTGTGGCCGCCGAAGCGGCGCTGGTCGATGCGTCCCTCGGGCGTGCGGTTGAACGGCAGGCCCATCTTTTCCAGGTCCAGGACGGCGTCGATCGCTTCCTTCGCCATGACCTCGGCCGCGTCCTGGTCAACCAGGTAGTCGCCGCCCTTGATGGTGTCAAAGGTGTGCCATTCCCAGTTGTCTTCCTCGACGTTCGCCAGGGCCGCGCACATGCCGCCCTGTGCCGCGCCGGTGTGGGACCGCGTGGGGTAGAGCTTGGTCAATACTGCCGTTCGGGCGCGCTGACCTGATTCGATCGCCGCGCGCATCCCGGCGCCACCGGCACCGACGATGACGACGTCGTATTTGTGGACCTGCATACCAGATGCTCTTTCTCTCAAAATTCGCTATCAAACACCGGCGGCGGAGCCTGCCCGGTGAAGTCTCGGGAAATCCTCTTCCTGCACGCGGCAGGCAAGGATCGGTTGCCCTGGCGGACCGCTTGTGCCCGCAGGCACGGTCCGGAACGGCGGAGCCGCTGCTACGGCGCCGGGCAGAATCCGCCCGGCAGCTGCACGCCGTTGACCACGGGGCACGGGTCGAACGTGAAGATGACCAGGGTGCCCAGGATGACGATGACGGTGGTGGCCGCGTACAGCACGGTCTTCAGCCAGCGCCGCGTGGCGTCCTTTTCGGCGTAGTCGTTGATGATGGTGCGCACACCGTTGGTGCCGTGCAGCATGGCCAGCCACAGCATGGCCAGGTCCCAGACCTGCCAGAAGGGGTCGGCCCACTTGCCGGCGACGAAGCCGAAGTCGATGGCGTGGATGCCCTCGCCTACCAGCAGGTTGACGGCCAGGTGGCCGAAGATCAGGACGACGAGGACGACGCCCGAAAGCCGCATGAAGAGCCACGCGAGCATTTCGAAGTTGCCCTTCGAGCCACCGCTGCGGTTGTACTCCGGGGCAACGCGGCCTGCGCCGACCTTCGCCGCGCGCGGGCTCTGAATCTCAGTTGCATCCATGGCTAGTGACCTCCAAGGGCGAGGGAAAGGTGGCGGATGGAGAAGCCCACCATGACGACAACCCAGAGAATGAGCACCGTCCACAGCATCTGGCGCTGGTACTTCGCGCCCTTCTTCCAGAAGTCGATGGCGATGATCCGCAGGCCGTTGAAGGCGTGGAACACGATCGCTGCGACAAGGCCCGTTTCACCCAGGGCCATCAGGGGGTTCTTGTAGGCACCGATCACGGCGGTGTAGGCCTCGGGGGACACACGCACCAATGAGGTGTCCAGCACATGGACCAACAAGAAGAAAAAGATCACTACACCGGTAATGCGATGTCCAACCCAGGACCACATGCCTTCACGGCCGCGGTACAAGGTGCCAGCTGGTTTTGTCGGCACTGAATAAACCTCCCTGCAACACAGCGGCGCTGGCATGGGATCCACGCGGGGGGAACGCCTGCTGCGAGAGCACTCGTAAGCTCAAGCCTAAATCTAGGCTTCGCTCACAGCTTATTCAATTCAGGCCGGGGTTGGTGACAGGCGCCAGCACGGTTTTGGCGCCTTTTTGAGACAAACACCACATCGGCCGCGGGCGGGCGGGCCGCTTGCCGGGCAGCCTCCGGGGCCGCCGGACCGCATTCGGCTAAAGTAGCCCTGATGACTAACGACAAAGCGACAAGCCAGGACCCGTCCCAGGAGCCGTCCCAGGAGCCAGCGGAGGATGCCGCGCTGGGCCGTTTCGTTGCGGTGATTCCGGCCGGTGGCGTGGGGACCCGACTCTGGCCCTTGTCACGGGCGGCTGCCCCCAAATTCCTGCACGACCTCACGGGGTCGGGCAGCACCTTGCTGCGCGCCACCTACGACCGGCTCCAGCCGCTTGCAGGCAAGCGCGTGCTTGTCGTCACCGGAACGGCCCACCGTGCCGCCGTCTGCCGCCAGCTTCCGGAAGTACAGGACGGTGACCTTGTCCTGGAGAGCGAGCCCAAGGACTCCGGCGCTGCGATCGGCCTGGCCGCGGCCATCCTGCACGAGCGCGACCCGGACACCATCATGGGGTCCTTCGCCGCGGACCAGGTGATCAGCCCGGACCACCTGTTCCAGGCAGCCGTCCGGGAGGCCATCCACACCGCCGCGGCCGGCAAGATCGTCACGATCGGCATCAAGCCCACGCATCCTTCCACCGGGTTCGGCTACATCCGTGCCGGCGAACCCCTCGGGGTCCCGGAGGCCCCCAGCGCCCAGGCCGTCGTCGAGTTCGTCGAGAAGCCCAGCGAAGAAGTCGCCCAGGAGTACGTGGACAGCGGCAACTACGTGTGGAACGCCGGCATGTTCGTCGCCCCCGTGTCGCTGATGCTCAAGCACCTCGAAGCGAACCAGCCCGAACTCTTCGCCGGGCTTCAGGAGATCGCAAAGTCCTGGGACACCCCGCAGCGGGACGAGGTCACGGCCCGGGTCTGGCCCACCCTGCCCAAGATCGCCATTGACTACGCCGTCGCCGAACCGGCCGCGGCCGCCGGGGACGTCGCCGTCGTGCCCGGAGCCTTCCGCTGGGACGACGTCGGGGACTTCGCGTCCGTGGGACGGCTCAACAGCGCCAAGGAAGTCAAGGACGTCACCGTACTCGGAGAGGGCGCCCGCGTCTTCACCGAGAACGCCAGCGGCGTGGTTGTTTCCGACACCAAGCGGGTGATCGCGCTGATCGGGATCAAGGACGTCGTGATCGTGGACACCCCGGACGCCCTCCTGGTCACCACCAAGGAGCACTCCCAGCGGGTCAAGCAGGCCGTCGACGCCCTCAAAGCGAGCGGCGACACCGACGTCCTCTAGCGTCCGCCGAGGCAGGGCGAGGCTGCGGCGACGAGCCCCGGCCCGTAACGCGCGTTCGGGATGCCGCTAATGTGAGCGGGGTCGCTAGAGTTATTGAGTGCGCAATTACACTACTGAAGCCGAACCCACCACGCTCGTGAGCCCGTGGCTGGAGCCCCTCCTGCCGGAGATGATCGCTTTCCGCCGTGACCTGCATGCGCACCCTGAGCTGTCCTTCAAGGAATTCCGCACCACCGACAAGCTCGCGAAGCGGCTCGAAGCCGCCGGGCTCAAGCCCCGCCGCCTCGACGGCACCGGCCTGACGGTGGACGTCGGGGACGGGCCTGTGGCCACGGCCCTGCGCGGCGACATCGACGCCCTCCCCATCATCGAGGAGACCGGCCTTGAGTTCGCCTCCAAAAACCACGGCGTGACGCACGCCTGCGGGCATGACGTGCACACCACCACCATGCTCGGCGTTGCCCTTGTCCTGCAGCAGATGCATGAGGAATCCCCGCTGGGAGGCACGGTCCGGATCATCTTCCAGCCCGCAGAAGAGACCATGCCCGGCGGAGCGCACTCCTGCATCGAGCAGGGGGTGCTGGAGGGCGTTCCCCGTATCCTGGCCCTGCACTGCGACCCGCGGATCGATGTCGGGAAGATCGGCACCCGCATCGGCGCCATCACCTCGGCCTCGGACACCATCAAGATCGAACTGACCGGGCGCGGCGGCCACACCTCCCGCCCGCACCTGACCGAGGACCTCGTCTTCGCACTGGCCCAGATCGCGGTGAACGTCCCCGCGGTGCTGTCCCGCCGGGTGGACGTCCGCAGCGGCGTATCGGTGGTCTGGGGGCACATTTCAGCCGGTTCCGCTCCGAATGCGATCCCGGGCAGCGGCTACATGGCAGGCACAATGCGCTGCCTGGACCGCGACGCGTGGCACAGCGCCGGAAAAATCCTCGACGAGGTGGTGCAGGAGATCGCGGCGCCCTACGGCGTCGACGTCCACCTCGAACACACCCGGGGGGTGCCGCCCGTGGTCAACTCGGAGCACGAGACCGCCCTCCTCGAGGCCTCAGCACGCGCTGAAATCGGAGAGCACGCAGTGGTCCTGACGCCCCAGTCGATGGGCGGCGAGGACTTTGCCTGGTTCCTTGCGGAAACACCCGGCGCCATGATGCGGCTGGGCACCAGGACCCCCGGCGGCGAGGAATACGACCTGCACCGCGGTGACTACATCGTCGACGAGCGTGCGCTCGGCCTCGGCATCCGGGTCCTCACCGCCGCGGCGCTGCGCACCATCCGCGACCTCTAGGAACCCGGCCGCAGCCGGCCGCCTCTCCGCCGTAAGCCCCCACCGGACCGCAGCCGGATCGGCTGTGCGGATAGGTAGGTTGTCCACAACCGAATTGCGCCCAATCGAATAGCGGCGTAGGGTCGATCCATGACCACAACAGAAAGTACGCCGGCGCCCGGTGCGGAAGCGCTGCGCCTCAACCGCCAGGTGTGCTTCGCGATGTACTCTGCCTCCCGCGCCGCCACGGCCTCCTACCGGCCCATGCTCGAGGAGCTCGGCCTGACCTACCCGCAATACCTCGTGATGCTGGTGCTCTGGGAAGACCAGCCGCGAGGCGTCCGGGAACTGGGGGAGGAGCTGGGGCTCGATTCAGGCACCCTCTCGCCCCTGCTGAAGCGGCTTGAAGCGCTCGGCCTCGTCCGGCGCCATAGGTCCGCCGAGGATGAGCGCCGCGTGGAGATCTTCCTGACCGACGCCGGCGCGGCACTGAGCGCCAAAGCCGCGGGCATCCCGCAACAGCTCGCGGACGCCGCCGGGCTCTCCCCAACGGAGCTGGACCAGCTCCGCGAGACCCTGGGCCGGCTGGCCGCCGCGCTCCAGGCCTCCCGCTGAGCACCTGATCGCTCGTTCCTCCTACAGATTTTCTCCAACAGAACGGAACCCCTTGAAGACCCTCTACACCGCAGAAGCGCTCGCCTCGGGCGAAGGCCGCGACGGCAACGCCCGCACCCAGGACGGCAAGCTCAACGTGACACTGGCCAGCCCGGTGGAACTGGGCGGCACCGGCGAGGGGACCAATCCCGAGCAGCTGTTCGCAGCCGGTTATGCGGCGTGCTTCCACTCCGCCCTGCGCCTGGTGGGGCGGAAGGAACGGGCAGACCTGACCGATTCCGCCGTCGCCGCCAAGATCCACTTTGGCGCCCTTCCCGACGGCGCCGGCTACGGGCTGGCTGCCGAACTGGAGATAGCGCTGCCCGGGGTGGAACGGGAAACCGCCGAGGCTCTCGTGGCGAAGGCGCACCAGATCTGCCCGTACTCCAACGCCACGCGCGGCAACATGACTGTCGACATCAAGATCCTGGAGGTCGCCGCATGAGCGCCAACATCGAAACTCCCGCCCTTCCCGCCAGCACGCGTGAGATCCAGCTGGCCTCCCGACCGCACGGCCGTCCCGTTCCGGACAACTTCCGGCTCGCCACGTCGCCGCTGCCGGCCCTGCAGGACGGACAGGTCCTGGTCCGCAACCTCTACATCTCCGTGGACCCGTACATGCGCGGCCGGATGAATGACGTCAAGTCCTATTCCGCCCCGTTTTGCCCTGGACAAAGCGCTCGACGGCGGTGCCGTCGGCGAGGTCATCGCGTCCCGGTCCGCCGACCGCACGGTGGGCGACGTCGTCGTCCATTCCCTCGGGTGGCGCGAATACGCCGTCGTGGATGCCGCCGCCACCACTCCGGCCCGCACGGACCTCGCCCCGGCGTCGGCGTTCCTCGGGGCGCTCGGCATGACCGGGCTCACCGCCTATGCCGGCCTGTTGAAGGTCGCCGAATTCAAGCCCGGAGACGCAGTCTTCGTCTCCGGAGCCGCGGGGGCCGTCGGCTCGCTCGTCGGACAGATCGCCAAGGCCAAGGGAGCCTCACGGGTGATCGGCAGTGCCGGCAGCCCGGAGAAAGTGGCGAGGCTGCTGGAGCTCGGCTTCGACGCGGCGTTCAACTACCACGACGGCCCGGTGCGGCAACTGCTGCAGGATGCCGCCGGCCCGAACGGGATCGACGTCTACTTCGACAACGTCGGCGGGGAGCACCTCGAGGCGGCACTGTCGGTCCTGAACGTCGGCGGACGGGTGGCCTTGTGCGGCGCCATCTCGCAGTACAACGCCACGGACGCCCCTGCCGCCCCGCGCAACCTCGCCGTCGCGATCGGCAAGCAGCTCACCCTGCGCGGCTTCCTCGTCGGCGGACAGCGGCAGCATGCGGCTGAATTCGCCCAGCAGATGGCGGCGTGGCTCGCCGACGGCACCGTCCGCTACGACGAGACCGTGGTGGACGGGCTGGAGAATGCGCCGCAGGCCTTCATCGACCTGCTCGACGGCGCCAACACCGGCAAGATGCTCGTCCGGATCTAGCCTCTTCCCCCGGCCCGGCAGGAGAGCTACCGCTTGGTAACAAGTTCTCAACAATCTGCGGAATCGCGCGGCGGTGTGCTATCGGCACGTGGCGCAGGACACTAAAGTAGCTTGCAACAGTGCGTTTCGGCGCAGTGCTGCGGACCCGACAGTGACACCTTGCGTTCAGCGGAAACCCCGCGGACAGCTACTCACTGAGTGGACAGCTGGTCAATGGACTGCCGTCGCAGCGCTAACTCTTTCTTCCTGGAGGAACATTGAAGAACTCTTTGCGTGCCACCCTCAAGCGCGGTTCCGTTGCCGGCGTCGCCACCGCGGGCGCGGCTGCCCTCCTGCTGACCGGTTGCGGGGCAGCCCCCGAAGCCGGCAGCAGCGCAACCCAGACGGCCAGCAACTACACCGGCTGCATCGTCTCCGACTCGGGCGGCTTCGACGACCAGTCCTTCAACCAGTCCTCCTATGAAGGCCTGAAGAAGACCGAGAAGGACCTGGGCATCAAGGTCAACCAGGTCGAGTCCAAGACCAACAACGACTTCGAGCCGAACCTGCGGGCCATGGTCACGGCCGGCTGCAACCTGACCATCACGGTCGGCTTCCTGCTCGGCGACGCCACGAAGGCCCAGGCCGCGGCAAACCCGGACAAGCACTTCGCCATCATCGACTACGGCTACGACACCCCGATCACCAATGTCAAGCCGATCATCTACGACACCGCCCAGGCGGCCTTCCTGGCCGGTTACCTCGCGGCCGGCACCACCAAGACCGGCACGGTGGCCACCTTCGGCGGCATCAAGATCCCCACCGTCACCATCTTCATGGACGGCTACGCCGACGGCGTGAAGTACTACAACGAGAAGAAGGGCAAGGACGTCAAGGTTCTTGGCTGGGACAAGGCCAAGCAGGACGGCTCCTTCACCGGCGACTTCGAAAAGCAGGACAAGGGCAAGCAGTTCACCCAGAACTTCCTGGACCAGGGCGCGGACATCGTGATGCCGGTCGCCGGTCCGGTCGGCAAGGGTGCCGGCGCTGCCCTGAAGGAAGCCAAGGCCGCAGGCAAGGACGTCAAGCTCGTCTGGGTCGACTCCGACGGCTACCTCACGGCACCTGACTACAAGGACATCATGCTCTCCTCGGTCATGAAGCAGATGGGTGAAGCTGTCGAGACCGTCGTGAAGGAAGACAAGGACGGCAAGTTCACTAGCGCGCCGTACATCGGCACCCTCGCGAACGACGGCGTGCAGCTGGCTCCGTTCCACGATCTCGACTCCGCGGTCCCCGCCGAACTGAAGACCGAGCTGGACCAGATCAAGAAGGACATCGCCGACGGCAAGCTGAAGGTCGAATCGGCAGCCAGCCCCAAGGCCTAGCCTCCTCCGCCAAGCGCCACGGCCCGTACGGTCATCCACCGCACGGGCTGTGGCGCTTTTCGTTGAGCGGACGCAGGCCGCCTCCTGCAGCAGGCACTAGGCTTGTTCTGCAGCCCCGTCACCCGCCGGGTAACGTTGTCCCGGCACTTCGAGATTGGTCAGAGTTTTGAAACTTGAACTCAAGGGGATCACCAAACGCTTCGGCTCCCTGGTAGCCAACGACCATATTGATGTGGTTGTTGAGCCCGGGCAGATTCACTGTCTGCTCGGCGAGAACGGCGCTGGCAAGTCCACGCTGATGAACGTGTTGTACGGGCTGTACGAGCCCACCGAGGGCGAAATCCTCATCGACGGGAAACCCGTCACCTTCCGCGGCCCCGGCGACGCCATGGCCGCCGGCATCGGCATGGTGCACCAGCACTTCATGCTGGTCCCGGTCTTCACGGTCGCCGAGAATGTTGCCCTGGGCGCGGAAACCACCAAGGCAGGCGGCTTCCTGAACCTGGACGACACCCGCCGGAAGATCAAGGAGATCTCCGACCGGTACGGCTTCGACGTCGACCCCGACGCCCTGGTCGAGGACCTCCCGGTGGGCGTGCAGCAGCGCGTCGAAATCATCAAGGCACTGGTCCGCGACGCCAAGGTGCTGATCCTGGACGAGCCCACCGCCGTGCTCACTCCGCAGGATACCGATGAGCTGCTGGACATCATGCGCCAGCTCAAGAGCCACGGCACCTCGATCGTCTTCATCTCCCACAAGCTCCGTGAGGTCAAGGCCGTCTCGGACACCATTACGGTGATCCGGCGCGGCAAGGTAGTGGGCAGCGCGGATCCCGGCGCGTCGACGACGGAGCTCGCCTCCATGATGGTGGGCCGGGCCGTCAGCCTGACCCTGGACAAGGCCCCGGCCACGCCGCAGGAAACGACCTTCCGGGTCCAGGACCTCACGGTCATCGCACCGAGCGGCCAGCACGTCGTAGACGGCATCAGCTTCGACATCGCGCGCGGTGAGATCCTCGCCGTCGCCGGTGTCCAGGGCAACGGCCAGACCGAGCTGACCGAGGCCATCCTGGGGCTGCAGGACCGCGTCTCCGGTTCCATCCTGCTGGACGGCGAGGAACTCGTGGGCCGCAACGTCAAGGACGTCCTCAACTCCGGCGTCGGCTTCGTCCCGGAAGACCGTTCCGTCGACGGGCTGATCGGGACATTCTCGATTGCCGAAAACCTGATCCTGGACCGCTACGACCAGGCACCCTTCGCCAAGGGCATCAGCCTGAGCCCCGCCAAGGTCCTGGAGAACGCGAAAACCCGGATCGACGAGTTCGACGTGCGCACGCCGTCGGGCCTGCTCGCCGCGGGAACGCTGTCCGGCGGCAACCAGCAGAAGGTGGTCATGGCGCGCGAGCTGTCCCGCCCGCTGCGCCTCTTCATCGCCTCCCAGCCCACCCGCGGCGTCGATGTGGGATCCATCGAATTCCTGCACAAACGCATCGTGGCGGAGCGGGACCACGGCACCCCCGTGCTGATCGTCTCCACCGAACTCGACGAGGTCATTGAGCTTGCCGACAGGATCGCGGTGCTTTACAAGGGCAAGCTCGTGGGGATTGTCCCCGCGGGCACCGGACGCGACGTCCTCGGACTGATGATGGCCGGGCTGTCCCCGGCCGACGCCCAGGCAGACACCGCCACCAGGCACCACGCCGGCACTCGGGCCACAAACCCGGCGCACGCCGCCCAGCCCGTGCCGGAGACCCACTCCGGCGCCGTAGGAGAGCACCATGACTGAACAACACTCGCCCCGGCACGCGGCCGAACCGGCCCCGGGACACCGGCAGCGCCGCAGGCAAGGCGACAGGCACAGCCGCAGGCACTACGCCGCCCGAAGGGGAGATCCAGGCAGCCGACGCCGCCTCGCCCACCGCGCTGGACACCGCCGGCGGCGCCATGCGACCCTCGGCCGTGCCCGTCTCGGGCCAGAGCGGCACCGTCCCGGGCGGTCCTGACACCGTGCTGCGCAAAATCTTCACCGGCAGCGGCCTCGTTTCCGTCCTCGCGGTGCTGCTCGCGCTGATCCTCGGCGGACTGCTCATCGCCAGCACGGACAAGCAGGTCGGCGCCACGGCAGGCTATTTCTTCGCCCGCCCCAGCGACTTCCTCTCCGCCGTCTGGTCAGCCGCAACACGCTCGTACGTCGCTCTGTTCCAAGGCTCGGTGTACAACCCGCGGGGATCCGGAATCGGCGGCCAGCTCGCGCCGCTGCTGGAAACCCTCACCATCGCGACCCCGCTGATCACGGCCGGCCTCGGCGTCGCCCTGGCCTTCCGCGCCGGCCTGTTCAACATCGGTGCCCAGGGCCAGATCATCATGGCGGGCATCCTCGCGTCCTGGCTGGGCTTCGCGCTGCACCTGCCTGTCGGGCTGCACCTTCTGCTGGTCCTGCTGGCCGGCGTCGTCGGCGGTGCCGTCTGGGGCGGGCTCGTCGGGCTGCTCAAGGCCCGCACCGGCGCCCACGAGGTGATCGTGACCATCATGTTCAACTACATCGCGCTGTACCTCGTGCGCTACCTGCTGGATACCCCTGCGTTCCAGCGGCCGGGGGAGACCACCCCGATCTCGCCCGTCCTGGACCCGTCAGCCGTGTACCCGCAGATCCTCGGCAGCCAGTACCGGCTGCACCTTGGCTTCCTGCTGGCCATCGCCGCCACCGTCTTCGTCTGGTGGCTGCTGAACCGCTCCACCATCGGCTTCGAGTTCCGTGCCGTCGGGGCCAACCCCAAGGCGGCGCTGACGGCCGGCATCAATGTTCCGCGGGCCACCATCCTGGTGATGGCCATCGCCGGCGGGCTCGCCGGACTGTCCGGCGTCGCCCAGGTGGCGGGCACCGAAAAGGTCCTCACCGACGGCGTCGCGGCAACCTACGGCTTTGACGCCATCACCGTCGCGCTGCTGGGGCGTTCGACGCCGTGGGGCACCTTCGCCGCCGGCGTGCTGTTCGGTGCCTTCCGCGCCGGAGCGGTCCAGATGCAGATCCAGACCGGAACGCCGATCGACATCGTGCTGGTGGTCCAGTCGCTGATTGTGCTGTTCATCGCGGCGCCGCCCCTGGTCCGGGCGATCTTCGGGCTCAACCCGCGCAAGAAGAAGGCCGCAACCGCCGGAAAATCCCGGCAGGCAGCAACCACCGGAGGTGCAGCATGAGCACAACAGCAACGTCGCCCCAGCCGGGAAAACCGCAGTCGCAGGAAACCGGATCCGAAAGGACCCGGCCGGCCGTAGACGCCGGGCCCGTGGTCACCTTCAAACCCGTGACCTGGAAGCTGCCCGTGACGCTGCTCGCGCTCGGCGTCGTCGCGCTCATCTTCTTCGGCCTGCTCGGCCCGCACCAGACCGCGAAGTTCGGCATCTCCTCCAGCGGTGACTTCTTCCAGTTGCCGGCGATCGAAGTGCCGGCCTTCGTGGGCGGCATCGTGCTCTCCGTCATCATGCTGGCCCTGGCGGGCTATGCACTGTTCCTCAAGACCAGGAACCAGCGCCCGCCGCGCTGGCTCCCGGTCACCTTCATGGTCCTTTTCGTGGCCGCCTTCCTCATCTGGGTGGTCGGCGGCGCCCGCACCCCCAGCATCTCGCTGGCGGGCCTGATCGCCGGATCGGTCACCCTCGCGGTGCCGCTGGTCTTCGGGTCGCTGTCCGGCGTGCTGTGTGAACGGGTCGGCGTCGTCAACATCGCCATCGAGGGCCAGCTGCTGGGCGGCGCGTTCACCGCCGCGATCGTGGCCACCCTGACCCACAACCCCTTCGTGGGCCTGCTCGCCGCCGCCGTCGCCGGGGCCGCCGTGTCCATGGTGCTGGCGCTGTTCAGCATCAAGTACGTGGTCAACCAGATCATCGTCGGGGTGGTGCTCAACGTCCTGGTGTCCGGTGTCACCGGCTTCCTGTTCAGCACCGTGATGCAGGCGGACAAGGAGATGTTCAACGCCCCGGGCCGGCTGCCGATCATCGACATCCCCGTGCTCTCCAGCATCCCCGTGCTGGGCCCCATCCTCTTCAAGCAGTCGGTTGTCGGCTACCTCATGTACGCCGCCGTCCTCTTGGTATGGGTCGGGTTGTTCAAGACCAAGTGGGGCCTGCGGGTCCGGGCCGTGGGCGAACACCCGCAGGCGGCGGACACCATGGGCATCAAGGTCAACGCGACCCGCTTCTGGAACGTCACCCTCGGCGGAGCCATCGCCGGCATCGGCGGCTCGTTCTTCACCCTCGTGGCGATCGACAGCTTCACCAAGGAGATCTCCGGCGGCCGCGGCTTCATCGCCCTCGCCGCCCTGATCTTCGGCCGCTGGAACCCCATCGGGGCATTCTTCGCCGCCCTGCTGTTCGGTTTCGCGGACAACCTGCAGAGCATCGTGACGATCATCGGGACCCCGGTCCCGAGCCAGTTCATGGCCATGCTGCCCTACCTGGTGACGGTGCTCGCCGTCGCCGGCCTCGTGGGGCGCTCCCGTCCTCCCGCCGCCAGCGGCATACCGTACGTCAAGGGCTGACGGAAATGGGAAGCAACGACGTCGACTGGGCGGCCCTCGAGGCCTCCGCGGTCGCCGCCATGAACAACGCGTATGCCCCCTACTCGAGGTTCCCGGTGGGGGCGGCCGCCCTCACCGCGGACGGGCGGATCGTCAGCGGCTGCAATGTCGAGAACGCCAGCTACGGGCTGACCCTGTGCGCGGAGTGCGCCCTCGTCGGCAACCTGCACATGACCGGCGGCGGCCTGCTGCGCGCCTTCTACTGCGTGGACGCGGACGGCAACGTCCTGATGCCATGTGGGCGCTGCCGGCAGCTGCTGTACGAATTCCGGGCTCCGGACATGGAGCTCATGACCACCCAGGGGATCAGGACCATGGACCAGGTCCTTCCCGACGCCTTTGGCCCCCAACACCTGGAGGAACCCCGGTGACACAAACCACCCAGAACAACAGCAGATCCGAAGCGTTCGACGCCGTCGACATCATCCGCATCAAGCGGGACAAGGGTGTGCTCAGCCCCGAGCAGATCGACTGGACCATCGACGCCTACACGCGCGGCGCCATCGCGGACGAGCAGATGGCGGCCCTCAACATGGCCATCCTGCTCAACGGCATGGACCGGGCCGAGATCTCACGGTGGACCGCCGCGATGATCGCCTCCGGCGAGCGGATGGACTTCTCCAGCCTGCGCCGGCCCGACGGCGGCGTCAAGGCGACCAGCGACAAGCACTCCACCGGCGGCGTGGGGGACAAGATCACCCTGCCGCTGGCGCCCCTCGTCGCGGTCTTCGGCGTGGCGGTGCCGCAGCTGTCCGGCCGCGGCCTGGGCCACACCGGCGGCACGCTGGACAAGCTTGAATCGATCCCGGGCTGGCGCGCCGCGCTGAGCAACGAGGAGATGCTGGCCCAGCTCCAGGACGTCGGCGCGGTCATCTGCGCGGCGGGCGCCGGACTGGCTCCGGCCGACAAGAAGCTCTACGCCCTCCGCGATGTCACCGGAACGGTCGAAGCCATTCCGCTGATTGCCTCCTCGATCATGAGCAAGAAGATTGCCGAAGGCACCGGCTCGCTGGTGCTCGACGTCAAGGTGGGCAGCGGCGCCTTCATGAAGGACGAGGCCCGGGCCCGCGAACTGGCCGAGACCATGGTGGCGCTGGGCAAGGACGCCGGCGTCAACACGGTGGCGCTGCTGACGAACATGGACACGCCCCTGGGCCTGACCGCGGGCAACGCCATCGAGGTGGAGGAATCCGTGGAGGTCCTCGCCGGCGGGGGCCCGGAAGACGTCGTCGAACTGACTGTCCGGCTGGCAGAGGAGATGCTGGCCTGCGCCGGTGTCCGCGACGCCGATCCGAGGGCGGCCCTCCGGGATGGCCGTGCCATGGACGTCTGGAACCGCATGATCGAGGCGCAGGGCGGGGACCCGCGGGCGAAGCTGCCGGTGGCGAAGGAATCCGAGGTCATCTACGCGCCTGCTGACGGCGTGCTGGTGGAACTCGACGCCATGGCCGTCGGGGTGGCTGCGTGGCGGCTGGGCGCGGGCCGGGCGCGGAAGGAAGACCAGGTCCAGGCCGGCGCGGGCGTGCGGATGCATGCCAAGCCCGGCGCCGTGGTCAGGGCCGGCGAACCGCTGATGACCCTGCTGACCGACACCCCGGAGAAGTTCGACCGGGCCCGGGAAGCACTGGAGCACGCCGTGGTGGTCGCGCCGGAGGGCTCCCGCCCGGCCCAGCAGCTGATCATCGACCGCATCGCCTGAGCACCACCGCGTTGCCCTGTCACTTCCGGGCCTTAACCGGGCCGGTTAACCGCCAGGAGTGATAGGGCAACGAGGGGTGGGGCCGGCAGTACACTAGCTCCACAGCAGTCCACCCCGGGTAACGGCCAGGACCGCGGCCCGATCGGCCCGGGAGCGCTCACGTCCCGCCGTGCGTTAGGAAACCGTGCAGGCAATCAACGACTTCATCCTGGCAGCCGCCGCGCAACCCTGGGTCCTCATCCTCGTGTTCGCGTGCTGCGTCATCGATGGATTCTTTCCGCCCATCCCCAGCGAATCGGTGGTGGTGGGGCTGGCCGCGGTCGCCGCGACCGCGGACGTCCCGGCGCCCGTGCTCCTGCTTCTGACCGCTGCGGGGGGCGCCTTCGTGGGCGACAACGCCGCCTACCTGATCGGCCGGAGGACCGGGACGCGCCGATGGGCATGGATGCGGGGGCACCGGGTGCAGGCGACCTTCCGGTGGGCCGGCACGGAACTGCGCAAACGGCCGGCATCGCTGATCCTGGTGGCACGCTTCGTTCCGATCGGCCGGGTGGCCGTGAACCTCACTGCGGGCGCAACCCACTACCCGAGGCCCAGGTTTGTGGCGCTGACCGTGGTGTCCGCCGTGCTCTGGGCCAGCTACTCCGTGGCAATCGGGCTGTTTTTTGGTCAGTGGTTTGAGGACAACCACCTGCTGGGAGTGATCGTGGCCGTGGCCTGCGCGGTTGTCCTTGGCATCGGAATCGACATGGCGATCAGCAAGCTCCGCGGCAAAGCCCCGGCCCCGGCCGATGAGCCCGGCCCGGCCCCCGCTGACGAGCCGGGCACAGCCCCCGCCGACAAGCCCGGCACGGCCCCCGCGGAAGAGCCCGGTCCGGCGTCCGGGCGTCCTGGGGACTAGGAAACGGGCAGGGCCAGAGGCTCGTCACGAGCCCGTCCTCCGACGCTATCCGCCAGCGGGATCCGTAGCGAACTGCGTTCCGGCCGTGGGACACTAAGGATCGGTTTACGTCACTTTCGTTCGCCTCATGTCGTCTAGGAGCAATGCTGCGTGGAGTTCATAAATGAGGCCGTGCTCCATGCAGCTGGCCAATGGTGGATTTACCCCCTCCTTTTGGTCTTTTTCTTTATCGACGGCTTCGCAATGGTTGTTCCGAGTGAGACGCTCATCGTGGCGCTGGCGGCGTTCTCCCGGCACAGCGGAAACCCCAACCTCTGGATCCTGGGCCTGACCGCGCTGGTAGGTGCGATGGCAGGCGACAACATGGCCTACCTCCTGGGCCGGAAGATCGGTCTCGAGCGCTGGCGGTGGATGCGGAAGCCGAAGGTCCAGAAGATATTCGGCTGGGCGCGGTACGAGCTGGAAAAGCGCGGCGCGGTTCTGATCTTCACGGCGCGGTACATTCCCTGGGGGCGCGTTGCCGTCAACTACGTGGCAGGGACAACAGGATTCCGGCACCGGAGGTTCTTCGTCCTGGACGCGGTTGCCTGCCTCACATGGGTTATCTACTCCATCGGCATCGGCCTCCTTGCGAGCTCCTTCCCATGGCTGCACCACAACCCGTTGCTGAGCGCCGGGATAGCCGTGGTGTTTGCGATCGTGCTGGGCGTCGCGATGGATCACGCCCTGCGCTGGTGGCACAAACGGCTGGGACGGCACGACGACGTTCCCGCCGGCTCCGCGACAGAACCTTCCTCCAGCCCCCCAGCGGAAGCGCCGGCACGCCCTGCGGCAGGGCTTCAGGACGGTCCGGCCGCCGGTGAGCCGGTGCCTGCCGTCTCGCCCTGACTCGGGCCCGAACTTTGGGTGCATCCAAGGTGCATCCAAGCCGGAGTGCCTGCCAGCGCTAGACTCCTGCAACTGGCATCCGGGGTCCTCCGACCCTAAGGTGGGAACGTGACTGAGACTATTCCTGACGCTGCCCCTGACCTCGACTTCGACCTGAAGGGCCTTCCCAAGGTTTCCCTTCACGACCACCTGGATGGCGGGCTGCGTCCTGCCACCATCATTGAACTGGCCGAGGCTGCGGGGCACATCCTGCCCTCGACCGATCCGGTCGCCCTGGGGGAGTGGTTCCGCGAATCCGCAGACTCCGGCTCCCTGGTCCGCTACCTTGAAACGTTCGACCACACCATCGCCGTCATGCAGACCAAAGACGGTCTGTTCCGCGTCGCGAAGGAGTTCGTCGAGGACCTGGCCGACGACGGCGTTGTCTACGGAGAAGTCCGCTGGGCACCCGAGCAGCACCTGCAGAAAGGCCTGAGCCTGGACGAGGCCGTGGAGGCCGTGCAGGCCGGCCTCGACGCGGGTGTGGACGCTGTTGCCGAGACCGGCCGGGAAATCCAGGTCGGCCAGCTCATCACCGCCATGCGCCACGCCGACCGCGCCCAGGAGATCGCCGAACTCGCCGTCCGGCACCGCAACAAGGGCGCAGTCGGCTTTGACATCGCCGGCGCCGAGGACGGGTTCCCGGCCTCCAGGTTCAAGGACGCCTTCACCTACCTCGCGCAGCACAACTTCCCGGCCACCGTGCACGCCGGTGAGGCCGCCGGGCTGGACAGCATCCAATCCGCGCTCGTGGACGGCCGGGCCCTCCGCCTGGGCCACGGCATCCGGATTGCCGAGGACGTCACCGTCGAATTCGAGGACGACGACGACGCGGACGAAGGTGACAACATCGGCCTGGTGAGCCTCGGCGAGCTCGCCAGCTGGGTCCGCGACCGCGGCATCGCCCTGGAAATCTGCCCTTCCTCCAACCTGCAGACCGGCGCCATTGCCGGCTTCGGCGAGGGAATTGAAAGCCACCCGCTGGACATGCTCTACCAGCTCGGCTTCAACGTCACTATCAACACGGACAACCGGCTGATGAGCGGGGTGACCCTGACCGACGAATTCGAACTGCTCGTGGAGACATTCGACTACGACCTCGATGACCTGCTCGAGCTGACCCTCAACGCCGCCGAGGCCGCCTTCCTCCCGCTGGAGGAGAAGGAAGCCCTCGTCGAGTACATCAACGAGGCCTACGCCGACCTTGGCTGACGAGGACACTCCACCCGTCCAGGTGCTGGTGGGGGTGATTGCGGCGCTGCGTGAGCACTGCCCCTGGATGGGTGCCCTCACCCATGAGTCCCTTGTGGAGTATCTCCTCGAGGAGGCCCACGAGGTGGCCGAGACCATCGAGGCCGGCCGCGGCGACGCGGAACTGCAGGCGGAGCTGGGTGACGTCCTTCTCCAGGTTGTCCTGCACGCCCGGCTCGCCCAGGAGCGCCGTGCCTTCGACCTCGACGACGTCGTCCGCGGCCTCACCGCCAAGATGATCCGCCGCAACCCGCACGTGTTCCGGCCCGACGGCACGCTGCAGGACTCCTTTCCCGCGACGGTGGAGGAAATCGTCCTGAAGTGGGACGCCGTCAAGCGGTCCGAAAAGCTGCTGCATTCAGCGAAACCCCACCCCGGGGACGCCCTCAACGGTGTCCCCGGGGCGCTCCCGGCCCTGGCACGGGCCCAAAAGCTCCTGGACCGCGCCGAACGGGCCGGCCTCACGCCGGCCGGAGCGCCCGCCGGAACCGAAAGCGCCACGGGTGTCCCCGCCGTCGACCTGCCCGGCACGGAACAGGAACTCGGCGAGCTCCTGTTCGGCATCGCCGCCGCGGCCCGGGCCAAGGGGCTCGACGCCGAGCGTGCCCTCCGCGGGGCGGCCCGGCGCTTCCAGGACCTTCATGCCCGCCCGCCGGCGCCCTGATGACGTCCGGTATTGGATAGATTTCCGTAACCTGCGCCACTCTCGACTAGGCTAGGAGGGACGAGGACGTCGGTTTTCAGCTTGATTCCCAGCTAGAGTCCCAGCAGTCATTCCCAGCAGATCGCTTCACCCAAAGGAGCATATTCATGGCGCTTATCGATGCCATCCACGCCCGCGAGATCCTCGATTCCCGTGGCAACCCGACCGTAGAAGTTGAAGTTCTGCTGTCCGACGGCCAGATCGGCCGCGCGGCAGTTCCGTCCGGAGCCTCCACCGGCGAGCACGAGGCCGTTGAACTCCGCGACGGCGAGAAGGGCCGTTACCTCGGCAAGGGCGTCCAGAAGGCTGTCGACGCCGTCATCGACCAGATCGCCCCCGCCCTGATCGGCTTCGACGCCACCGACCAGCGCAGCATCGACCAGTCCATGATCGACCTTGATGGCACCGCCAACAAGGGCAAGCTCGGCGCGAACGCCATCCTTGGCGTTTCCCTGGCCGTCGCCAACGCCGCGGCCGCATCCGCCGACCTGCCGCTCTACAAGTACCTGGGTGGCCCGAACGCCCACGTCCTCCCAGTCCCGCTGATGAACATCCTCAACGGCGGCTCGCACGCCGACTCCGACGTCGACATCCAGGAATTCATGGTTGTCCCGCTCGGCGCCGAGACCTTCTCCGAAGGTCTGCGCTGGGGCGTGGAGGTCTACCACGCCCTCAAGGCCGTGCTGCAGGAAAAGGGCCTCTCCACCGGCCTCGGTGACGAGGGCGGCTTCGCGCCGAACCTGCCGTCCAACCGTGCAGCCCTGGACCTGATCCAGGAAGCCATCAAGAACGCCGGCTACACCCCGGGCAAGGACATCGCCCTGGCCCTCGACGTCGCCTCCTCGGAGTTCTTCACCGACGGTGCGTACCAGTTCGAAGGCAAGGCCCTGAGCTCCGCCGACATGAGCGCCTACTACGCCGACCTCGTCGCCGACTACCCGCTGGTCTCGATTGAGGACCCGCTGGATGAGAACGACTGGGACGGCTGGAAGGCCCTCACCGACGCCATCGGCGACAAGGTCCAGATCGTCGGCGACGACCTCTTCGTGACCAACCCGGAACGCCTGCAGACCGGCATCGACTCGCGCACCGCCAACTCGCTGCTGGTCAAGGTCAACCAGATCGGATCGCTGACCGAGACCCTCGACGCCGTATCCCTCGCCCAGCGCGCCGGTTACACGACCATCACCTCGCACCGCTCCGGCGAAACCGAGGACACCACCATTGCTGACATCGCCGTTGCCACCAACGCGGGCCAGATCAAGACCGGTGCCCCGGCCCGCTCCGAGCGCGTTGCCAAGTACAACCAGCTCCTGCGCATCGAAGAGGAACTCGACGACGCCGCACGGTACGCCGGCCGCAGCGCCTTCCCGCGTTTCAAGGGCTAGTAGCGCCGAAAACCGGAAACCGGTGGCTATGGTTGAAAGACCATGGCCGCCGGTTCTGTTTTAGGCACCGTCGTTTTTAGGCACCGTCGTTTTAGTACACAGCAGCAAGCCAGCCCAGCAAGGACCGGGCATTACAGGAGTGACATGGCTACGCGCCGTCCCAAGGTTCCCCGGGCCACGCCCGCGGCCCCCAAGTCCCCGGAAGCGGGCGACGGCGGCGACGTCATCCAGGCCGACTTCGGCGGCCGGACCGCCCCGGGCCACGCAGCCTCCCCGGCTGGCGGCCCGCACCGCGACAGCTCCCGTCCGGACAGCTCCCAGCCGGAGGCAGGCAGCCCCGCGCCGGGCAAAGCCGCAACCGACCGGCAGGCTGCCCCGGCGCGCTCCAACAGAGCCAACACCGCCACAAACAACCACGCCGAAGCTGCCGGGCACAAGGCCGGCGCCTCCCGGGCCGGCGCTGCCAAAGCGGGTGTGACCAAGGCAGGTGCGCCCAAGGCAGCCGGCCGCCAGGGAGCAACCTCAACCAGCGGCGCGGGCAAGGCTGCCGCCGGATCGGACGAGGCCCCGGTCCCGGCCAAAGCGTTCTCCGGACGCATGCTGGCCTTGGCCGTGGTCATGATTGCCATCACCATCATGCTGGCCCCGACGGTAAAGATCTTCTTCGAGAAACGCGCCGAAATCGCCGCGCTGCAGGCTGACATTTCCGCAAAGCAGTCCCAGCAGAACGACCTCCGGCGCCAGGTCTCCCGCTGGCAGGATCCCAACTACGTTAAGCAGCAGGCCCGGGACCGCATTAACATGGTTATGCCCGGAGAGACGGGCTACTGGGTCTTCGGCAGTGATCTTCCCGCCGGCGACTCCGGTGGCGCGGCCGGAGCAGCAGCATCCCAAGACCCGGCCAAGCTGCCATGGGTGGACACCCTCTGGGAATCCATCCGGCGTTCGGCAACAGACTAAAGCGGCGCCCGCCGCCGGCCGACGCACAGGCCGAACAGGGCAGGAAAGGTGCCGCGCCAGTGGACGAGAACCGAGTGGACGACAGCCTCCTGGGAGGGGCTCCGGCATCAGCAACCGCAGGCCCCGCCGGAACGGCCGGTGCCTCCGAAGAGTCGCGCCGGCCGTCACCGCACGACCTTGAGGTCCTGAGCCGGCAGCTCGGCCGCCCTGTCCGGGACGTCGTCGAAATCCCGGCCCGCTGCATCTGCGGCAACCCGCTCGTGGCGGCCACCTCGCCCCGGCTGAGCAACGGCACGCCGTTCCCCACCACCTTTTACCTGACACATCCCGTCATCACGTCCGCTGTCTCGCGACTTGAAGCCGCCGGGCTGATGAACCAGATGAACGAGCGGCTCGCCGCCGACGCGGACCTGGCCGGGCGCTACCGCGCCGCGCACGAGGCCTACCTGGCCTCACGGGCCGAGATCGGTGCGAGGTCCGGCACCGGTGCAGTGCCTGAAATCGACGGTGTTTCCGCCGGCGGGATGCCTACCCGCGTCAAATGCCTGCACGTCCTGGTGGGGCACTCCCTGGCCGCGGGCGCGGGGGTGAATCCGCTCGGCGACGAGGCACTGGCCGGGATCGCCGAATGGTGGACCAGCGACCGCTGCTACTGCGATGGAGCCTGGGACACGGGCGGTGAGGTCCCCTCGCGGGACCTCAGCCGGCACGGGCCGCAGGGTCTTCCTGACATCGTCGGCCGGCCTGCCCCCGTCCGGCCCGCGCGCACCACCCACGCCGGCGTCCCGGGCGGCGGCTCCTCCTCCGGTACCGCCGGCTCCCCGGAGGCCGGCCAGTGAGCCGCGTCGCCGCCGTCGACTGCGGAACCAACTCCATCCGCCTCCTCATCGCCGACGTTGACACCGACGGCCTCAACCCGGACGGCCTGCACTCCGACGGTCCTAACGCCACCGAGGCCGGGCACGGAACTCCGAGGCTCACCGACGTGGTGCGTGAGATGCGCGTCGTGCGCCTTGGGCAGGGCGTGGATGCAACAGGGGAGTTCGCCGAGGAAGCCCTCGAGCGCACGTTTGCCGCGACGCGGGAATACGCGGAGCTGATCCGGCACCACGGGGCTGAGAAGATCCGCTTCGTGGCGACGTCGGCCACCCGGGACGCGGGAAACCGGCAGGTCTTCATCGACGGGATCCGGGAACTGCTCGGCGTCGAACCCGAAGTCATCAGCGGGGATGAAGAAGCCGCACTGTCCTTCGCCGGCGCCCGCAGCGTCCTGCCCTCCCGCGGCGCGGACCCCGTTCTGGTCGTGGACCTCGGCGGCGGCAGCACCGAATTCGTGCTGGGGAACTCCGACGGCGTCCTGGCGGCCAAGTCCGTCGATATCGGCTGCGTCCGGATGACCGAACGCCACCTCCGCAGCGACCCGCCGACGACGGAGCAGATCGCCGCTGCGGAAGCCGACATCGACGCCGCCATCGACGACGCGGCCCGCACCGTCCCGCTCGAACGCAGCACCGCCGTCGTCGGGGTGGCAGGGTCCGTCACGACCATCACCGCCCATGCGCTGGACCTGCCCGAGTACTCCCCGGCGGCAATCCACGGAACGGAACTGAGCCTGGAGAGGGTCCGCCGTGCCTGCACCGAACTCCTGCAGATGACGCGGGCAGAGCGCGCCTCCCTGCCATACATGCACCCCGGCCGGGTCGATGTGATCGGCGCCGGCGGGCTGGTCTGGCGCCGCGTCCTGGAGCGTCTGGCGGAAGCCACCGCGGGCCGGATCGCAACCGCCGTCAGCAGCGAGCACGATATTCTTGACGGCATTGCCCTCAGCATCAGCTGATCCGGGCGTCCGCCGGCGGCAGGTCCGCCGGACTGATTTCCGCTCCACCCGCCGCAGCCCGCTGGAACCGCTGTACCGCCGATAGGACCCGAATGACCAGAGCAACAGCCCGGCCCCGCCGGACCGCCTCCGCGATGACGGCCCTGGTGCTGGCGGCCGGGATCCTTCCGGCAACGCTGGCGGCGGCTCCCGCCGCGCACGCGGACTCCTGGCGCGACAAGGAGTACTGGCTCGCCGATTCGGGAATCACCAAGGCCTGGGAAGTATCCAAGGGCGCGAACGTCAAAGTGGCCGTGATCGACAGCGGCGTGGACGGGACCCACCCGGACCTGGCGGGAGTGCTTGCCGGGGGAGCGGACGTGTCCGGCGCCGGCAGCCCCGACGGGCGCACGAGCATCGGCGCCAAACCCGAGCACGGCACCATGGTGGCCACCATGCTTGCGGGCCGCGGCCATCAGCCCGCCGGTGCGACCCCCAGCCCCAGCCCCAGCCCGAGCCCCAGCCCGCGGCCGGGGCCAACGGTCGGACCCGACGGCATCGTCGGGGTGGCGCCCGAGGCCCAGCTGATGTCGGTTTCCACCTGGCTGGGGTCGCCCAACCCCGGCGGCAAGAGCGACCAGGACCAGATCCCCCAGGCAGTACGCTGGGCCGTCGACAACGGCGCCCGCGTCATCAACATCTCCCTCGGCAGCACCTCTCCGGAGTGGCCGCAGAGCTGGGACGCCGCATTCCTCTACGCCGAGCAGAAAGATGTCGTGATCGTGGCGGCGGCCGGCAACCGGGTGGGCGGCAACATCCAGGTCGGCGCTCCTGCCACCATCCCCGGCGTGTTGACCGTGGCCGGCCTGGACCGCAACGGACGCGCAAGTATCGACTCCTCCTCCCAGGGCATCAGCATTGGCGTCGCCGCCCCTGCTGAGAACCTTGTCGGCGGGCTGCCGGCCGGCGGGTACGCCGAATGGGCGGGCACCTCCGGAGCGACGCCCGTCGTCGCCGGCGTCGCGGCGTTGATCCGCTCCGAGTGGCCGGACATGACGGCCAGCCAGGTCATCAACAGGATCGTCAGCACCGCGAAGGACGCCGGGGCTGCCGGCAAGGACCCGCTCTACGGCTATGGCGTGCTGAACGCCGAAGCCGCCCTCAAAGCCGACGTGCCGGAAACCAAGACGAATCCGCTGGGTTCCATCGCGGACTGGATCCGCGTGCACCGACGTGGAGAACCGGCGAAGGCGGCACCGGCCGCAGAAGCGCCCCCGCCGTCCAGCGCCCCGCCGACGCTGCCTGAAGCCACGGTGCCGGTGGCGGAGCCGCCCTCGCAGCTGGACAGTGCTGTCCCGGCCATGGTCGTCCTCGGGTTCGGGGCGCTGGTCCTGGCCATCATTGTGGCGGCGGTTTTCCAGATCCGCCGTGCAGGGAGGCCCGTCGGTGCCAAGGGTCGGGACGGGGCCGCTTCCGCGTCCGGGGGACCGGGCACCGGAACCCTGAAACCCGCGGACTCCGGCAAGCCCAACTAACAAGCCCAACTAAACCAGCCCAACTAACTAGCAGCAGGGGCCGTTCTGAGGGGTCATAACGGCCCCTGCTGCCAGCCAGTTGAGAGCCCGTCTCATTAGTGAAGTTTTTCACAAACTACGGTATTCTTGACCCATGGCATCCTCCCCTCAGCTCCAGGACCGTCCCCGGGTACTCGTCGTCGGCGGCGGGTACGTCGGCCTGTATGTAGCCCTCAAACTGCAGAAAAAGATCGCGGACGCCGGTGGCATCGTCACCGTCGTCGATCCGCTGCCTTACATGACCTACCAGCCCTTCCTCCCCGAGGTGGCCGGTGGCAACATCGAGGCACGCCACGCGGTCGTCTCGCACCGCAGGCACCTCAAGCAGACGGAACTGATCGAGGGTCGCGTCACCTCGATCGACCACGCCAACCGCATCGCTGTGGTGGCACCGTCCGACGGCGGCGAGACCTTCGAGGTTCCCTACTTCGACGTCGTGCTGGCCGCCGGTGCGATCACCCGCACATTCCCGATCAAGGGTCTCGCGGACAAGGGCATCGGCCTGAAGACCATCGAGGAAGCTGTGGCCCTGCGCAACACTGTCCTCGAGCGGATCGAAACCGGCTCGCTCATGACCGACCCGGCCGAGCGCGCCCGCGCCCTCACCTTCGTCGTTGTCGGCGGCGGCTTCGCCGGCATCGAATGCCTCACCGAAATGGAAGACCTGGCCCGCGCCGCGGTGAAGAACAACCCGCGCGTCAAGCAGGAGGAAGTCCGCTTCGTCCTGGTCGAGGCCATGGGCCGCATCATGCCCGAGGTCACGGCCCAGCAGGCCGACTGGGTTGTCGAACACCTGCGCAGCCGCGGCATCGAGGTGCTGCTCAACACCTCGCTGGACAACGCCGAAGGCTCGATCAAGCTCATCAACCTGCCGGACAAGACCCCCTCACAGGAATTCGAATCCGACACCCTCGTCTGGACCGCCGGCGTGCAGGCCAACCCGATGGTCCGCTCCACCGACTTCCCGCTTGAGCCGCGCGGTCGCGTCCGTGTTCTCCCGGACCTGCGCATCGCCGGCGATGAAGGCATCATCGAGAACGCCTGGGCTGCCGGCGACATCGCGGCTGTCCCGGACCTCACGGGCAGCGGCCTGCCGGACGGCACCTGCGTCCCGAACGCCCAGCACGCGCTGCGCCAGGCCAAGCGCCTTGCCAAGAACCTGTGGGCTTCCCGCTGGGGCAAGGAGCTCAAGGACTACAAGCACAAGAACCTGGGCGCCGTCGCCGGCTTCGGCCAGTGGAAGGGCGTTGCCAACATCAACCTCCTCGGCCGCATCGGGCTCAAGGGCCCGCTGGCCTGGCTCGCCCACCGCGGCTACCACGGCCTGGCCATGCCGACGGTGGAGCGCAAAATCCGCGTGATCTCCGGCTGGTTCTGGACCCTCTTCCTGGGCCGCGACACCACCCAGCTGATGGACCTGGACAACCCCCGCGGCGCTTTCGTGGCCGCGGCGACGCCGGCACCCAAGCCTGCAGCGGCTCCCGCTCCGGCCGCAGGCGCGCCGGCAGCCGGCGCCTCCAAGGTGCCGGCCGACTCCAAGTAGCCAGTCCCCTCGACGGCGGCTGTTCCCCCACCGGGGAACGGCCGCCGTTTGCGTTGGCGGGATGCCACGCGGTGCCGCTGCCGGACGGTCTTGGGTGCGCCCCACCTAGACTGGCTCACATGACAGCTGAAAAGGACCTGTACACCCTCCTGGCCACCATGCATCCCGAACGCCGCGACGGCGAGTTCGTCTACGCCCTCTGGCCGCACGGCAAACCCCTGGCCGGCGGCATTTCGGCAGCTGTCCGGGAGGCGGAAGGCCTGACAGTTGTGCTGCCGCGGGAAGAAGCGGACCGCCTTGAGCTGTCCTACGACTTCGTCGGCGCATGGATCACGCTGCAGGTGCATTCGTCACTGGAGGCGGTCGGCCTGACGGCAGCCGTCAGTGCAGCGCTGACGGAAGCGAAGATCAGCTGCAACGTCCTGGCAGGATTCCACCACGACCACATCCTGGTCCCCGTGGCCGACGCGGACCGTGCCCTGGAGGTGCTGCACGAACTGGTCGCCGACAGCGGCG
This sequence comes from Arthrobacter sp. B3I9, assembly GCF_030816935.1. Lineage (NCBI taxonomy): Bacteria > Bacillati > Actinomycetota > Actinomycetes > Micrococcales > Micrococcaceae > Arthrobacter > Arthrobacter sp. B3I9. The sequence continues at coordinate 3,366,440 of NZ_JAUSYO010000001.1, read as the reverse complement.
GGCAGAAGCCCGCGCCCGAGTTGGTGCTGCGCAGCGAACAGCCCGCCGACCGGCCCGCCCTCCTGGCCCTGGCTGCCGCCGCCTTCGCCGTCTCACCCGTCACCGGCCAGCGGATCGACGGAGAACCGGAGGAGGTGGAGATGCTCGCCCGGCTGTTCGAGTGCGAGGAATACCTGCCGGACTTCAGCATTGTGGCGGAGCTCGAGGGTGAGATCGTCGGCCACGTCATCAGTACCCGGGGCTGGGCGGGGGAGCTGAAACTCCTGGGCCTGGGCCCGATCGGCGTGGTGCCCCGGCTGCAGCGCCACGGCATCGGCTCCGCACTGATGAGGGAGACCATAGCGCGCGCAAATGCGGCGGGGGAGCGGGGGATTGCCTTGCTCGGCAGCCCGGAGTACTACTCGAGGTTCGGGTTCGTGGCTTCCACCTCCCTCGGCGTCGAAGCCCCGGACCCCGCGTGGGGCGCGGACTTCCAGCTGCTTCCACTGGCCCTCTGGCCGGGCGGCGTCAGCGGAACCTTCCGGTACGCCGGAGCCTTCCGCTGAGCCTTTCGCGGGGGAGGAGCGTTCCGCTGAGTCCTTCGATTCCACTGCGCGGGGCAGGGCATAGGGTGCTCCGACGGGATACCATGGACCGGGCGCCCCAGTAGCCCAATTGGCAGAGGCAGCGGACTTAAAATCCGCGTGTTGTGGGTTCGAGTCCCACCTGGGGTACATCAGTTGCCGCGGCCCCGTATTCGCGCAGCTTTCTTCCTGCGTCGGAGCGCCCCGACCCGAAAAGGCCCACCTGCGCCCGGTTCCCGCGCCGGTTCCTCACCCGGGAACAAGCCGTGCCGCCCGGCCTCTCCGATGATTTCTCCTATGCAACGAGTGTTATAAGGATGTGACCGTTCTCACTTATCTTCGGCTAAAAATTGCACTAGCTTGAAGTAAATCAGGAACACCTGATCTTTCGCGTCAAAGGGCCGTTCGCACCTTTAGATCGAGGAGAACCTTTACATGACTTCACTCCCCCAGGTGGCGCCCCGGATCGCTAAGCTCACAGCGCTTAGCATCGGCGTCGCCCTTCTGGCTACGGCTTGTGGTGGCTCGTCCACCCCGACGTCGACGACCGGATCCGCCTCCGCCGCGGCTGCGGGCATCGCCTGCCCGGCCCCCAGTGCAACGGGCGGGGCCACCACTCCTGCCGGTGCCGGCGGTTCCGTACCTGCTTCCGCCACCACCACCCCGACGCCGCTCAAGATCGGTTCGCTCCTGCCGACCACCGGGTCGCTGGCGTTCCTCGGCCCGCCCGAAATTGCGGGTGTCAACCTTGGCATCAAGGAAGTCAACGACGCAGGCGGTGTGCTGGGCAAGCCGGTCGAGGTCATTCACCGCGACTCGGGCGACACCAAGACCGATATCGCGACCCAGTCCACCACGGCGCTGCTGGGCTCTGGCGTCAGCGCAGTCATCGGCGCCGCGTCCTCCGGTGTTTCCAAGACCGTGATCAACCAGATCACCGGTGCGGGCGTCATCCAGTTCTCCCCGGCCAACACCTCGCCGGACTTCACCACCTGGGATGACAAGGGCCTTTACTGGCGCACCGCCCCCTCGGATGTGCTCCAGGGCAAGGTCCTCGGCAACTACATGGCTACCTGTGGTGCCCAGACAGTCGGCATGATCGTCCTCAACGACGCCTACGGAACCGGCCTGGCAAAGAACGTCCAGAGCGCTTTCGAGGCCGCCGGCGGCAAGGTTGTTGCGCAGGAGCTCTTCAATGAAGGCGATTCCCAGTTCAGCAGCCAGGTGGACAAGGTCATCGCAGCCAAGCCGGACGCGATTGCCCTGATCACGTTCGACCAGGCCAAGAGCATCGTCCCGCTGATGACGGGCAAGGGCATCAAGGCTCCCCAGATCTTCATGGTTGACGGCAACACGTCCGACTACAGCAAGGACTTCCAGGCCGGCACGCTGAAGGGCGCACGGGGCACCATCCCCGGCACCTTCGCCAAGGAGGACTTCAAGAAGAAGCTCCTGGCCATTGACCCGGCCCTGAAGGACTACAGCTACGCAGGCGAATCCTACGATGCCGTGAACCTGATCGCCCTGGCCGCTGAGGCTGCCAAGAGCACCAAGGGAACCGACATCGCCGCCCAGCTTAAGGCGGTCTCCGAATCGGGCGAGAAGTGCAACGACTTCCCGTCCTGCGTCACCCTGCTGCGCAACGGCAAGGACATCGACTACGACGGCCAGTCCGGCCCCGTGACGTTCTCCGACGCCGGCGACCCGACGGAAGCCTACATCGGCATCTACGAGTACCAGGACGACAACACCTACAAGGCCGTCAAGGAAGAGTTCGGCAAGCTCTAAGCCGCTTCCCACGGACACCGAGAAACCCCCGTCCAGCCGGACGGGGGTTTCTTGCGTGTGAGCGGGATGGGGAGCGGCGGGGCCCCAGGCAGGCATGCGGGAGGGCCGCCACCGGCTGGTGACGGCCCTCCCGGGAACTGCTGGGACGGGTGCTACTCGACGGTGTCCGCCAGGGTGCCCAGATAGAGCTGGATGACCTTGGGATCCTTCATGAGTTCGCGCCCGGTGCCGGTGTAGGCGTCCTTGCCCTGGTCAAGGACATAGCCGCGGTCGCAGATCTGCAGGCAGCGGCGCGCATTCTGTTCCACCATGATCACGGAGACGCCGGCCCGGTTGATCTCGTGGACCCGGAGGAAGGTTTCGTCCTGCTTGACGGGGGAGAGGCCCGCGGAGGGCTCGTCCAGCAGCAGCACGGCCGGGTCCATCATCAGGGCTCGTCCCATGGCAACCATCTGGCGCTCGCCGCCGGACAGTGAACCGGCACGCTGGGCGCGTCGCTTGGCGAGCTCGGGGAACAGGCCGGCGACGAAGTCGAACCGCTCGGCAAAGTCCTTGGGCCGCTGGAACATCCCCATCTGAAGGTTTTCCTCGATGGTCAGGGTGGCGAACACGTTGTTGTTCTGCGGCACGAAGCCGACGCCCTTGCTGACCAGCTTGTTGGCCTTGAGCCCGGTGATGTCCTGGCCGCGGACCACAACCGAGCCCGAGTGGACCTTGACGAGGCCGAACATCGCCTTGAGCAGGGTCGACTTGCCGGCGCCGTTGGGACCGATGATGCCGATCAGCTCGCCCTTGCGCGCCTCGATGCTGCAACCGTTGAGGATGTTGACGCCGGGGAGGTAGCCGGCCACCAGGCTGGTGACTTTGACGACGGAATCCTCATCGTGCACGGGCTTGGCGGCGGGGGCCGCGCTGGTGGCGCTCATTCGGTGTCCTTCTCTGTGCGGTTCGGTTCCTCGGCGCTGCGCCTGCCATGCGCCGGGGCGCTGCTGCCCGACCTGGCGGGCCCCTCGCCGTCCGTGGCGACGACGTCGAGGGAGATGATGCCGGCATCCTCGGTGCCCACGATCGACTCGTCATCAGCCACCAGTTCGGCAGCCAGCTCCTTGATGCCTTCCGAGTCACCAAGGTCCACATCGTGGTGGGCGCCCAGGTAGGCGTCAATCACGGCGGGGTTCTTCATGACTTCCGACGGCGGTCCCTCGGCCACGATCTTGCCTTCGGCCATGACCACCACCCAGTCAGCGATATGGCGGACCATGTTCATGTCATGCTCGACGAACAGCACGGTCATGCCCTCGGCCTTGAGATTCTTGATGTGGTCCAGCAGCGACTGCGTCAGGGCGGGGTTGACCCCGGCCATCGGCTCGTCAAGCATGACCAGTTTGGGCCGGACCATCAGGGACCGGGCCATTTCGAGCAGCTTGCGCTGGCCGCCGGAAAGCGACGCGGCGTAGTCGTCCTTCTTGGCATCCAGTTTGAATTTTTCCAGCAGGACGTTGGCCTGGGCGGTGATTTCCGTCTCCCGGCCGCCCCAGATTCCCCTGAAGAGGGCCTTCGACAACCGCTCGCCGGGCTGGTTGGAGCCGCCGAGGCGCATGTTCTCCATGACCGTGAGCTTGCCCATGACCTTGGTCAACTGGAACGTGCGGACCATGCCCATCCGGGCGACCTTGTAGGGGGATACCCCGGCAAGGCTTTGGCCTTCGAAGTGCCACTTGCCCGAGTTGGGCGTATCGAAGCCGGTGAGCAGGTTGAACAGGGTCGTCTTGCCGGCACCGTTCGGGCCGATGAGCGCTGTGATCTTGTGCCGCGGAATCTCAAGGTATTCGACGTCGACGGCGTTGATGCCGCCGAAGCTGCGCGTGACGTTTTCCGCCACCACGATCGGATCACGCTTCTTGCAGCCCGGTGCCGTCTCGCCGGCGGCAATGGGGCGCGCATCCGTCATGTAGTTGATTTCTTCCGACAGCCCGGTGCTGCCGGTGGTTGCGGATTCTCCGCTCTGGGTGCTCATGCGAATGCCAGCTCCTTCTTATTGCCGAAGACGCCCTGGGGCCTGAAAATCATCAGCAGCATCAGCGCGACGCCGACCAGGATGTAACGCAGCTGACCGGCCTGGACGGTGTTCAGCCAGGTGACGGCGCCGGATTCAATCAGGCCGTACAGGATGCCCTGCGTCAGGGACAGCACGACCCAGAAGATCATGGCGCCGATGACCGGTCCCAGCACGGTGCCGAGACCGCCAAGCAGCAGGCACGTGTACAGGAAGAACGTCAGTTCGGTGCCGTAGTTGGCCGGCTGGACCGCGCCGCGGGGGAGGGTGAAGATCATGCCCGCCAGGGCGCCGAGCACGCCGCCGATGACCAGGGCCTGCATCTTGTAAGCGTAGACGTTCTTGCCGAGCGAGCGCACGGCGTTTTCGTCTTCGCGGATGCCCTTGAGGACACGGCCCCAGGGGCTGCGCATCAGCAGCCACACCAGGGTGCAGCAGACGATGACCAGCACCCAGCCGACGACCCGGATGAAGAAGTCGCGGTTGTTCATGCCCAGATAGGAGCCCTCGGGGAACGGGTTCATTGCGTAGAAGTCGCCCTCGAAGGCCGCCAGGCCGTTGGCCGAACCGGTCACTGGGGTCAGCTGGTTGGTGGTGACGATGTAGCGGACGATTTCCGCGGCCGCGATGGTGACGATGGCCAGGTAGTCGGCCCGCAGCCGGAGCGTCGGAATGCCGAGCAGCAGGGCGAAAATGGCCGAGCAGATGACGGCGATCAGCAGGCCCACGAAGAACGGCACGCGGAACGACAGAGTGGAGATGGCGAAGCCGTAGGCCCCCACCGCCATGAAGCCGGCCTGGCCGAAGTTCAGCAGGCCGGAGTAGCCGAAGTGCACCGCAAGGCCGAGGGCGGCAAGCGCGTAGGCCGCCGTCGTCGGGCTGAACAGTTCACCGGCAGCGCTGGAAAATATGAATCCGAAATCCATGGCTGTCTCCTAACCCACGCGCTCGCGACGGCCCAAGATGCCCTGGGGCCGGAACAGAAGGACAACAATCATGATGAACAGTGCTCCCACGTACTTAAGGTCGGCTGCGAGGCCGAAGACGGTGGTCAGCTCCACGAAGATGCCGACAATGACGGAACCGATCAGGGCGCCGAAGACCGTGCCGAGACCGCCCAGGGTCACGCCGGCGAAGATGAGGAGCAGGATCTGCGAGCCCATGTCGAAGGTGACGCCGGGCCGGTAGTAGGCCCAGAGGATCCCGCCAAGGGACGCCAGCATGCCGCCGGCCACCCACACGATGCGGATGACGTTGTCGACGTCGATACCCGACGCCGCCGCGAGGGCCGGGTTGTCGGCCACCGCACGGGTGGCCTTGCCGAGCCGGGTCTTCAGCAGGATGATGCCGATCAGCGCGATGACGACGGCGCTGATCACAAGGGACCAGAGGTTGTTGGGGGAAATGGAGACCGGGCCGATCTGGATCTCCGCGCTCTGTGCATAGGGCAGCTGCTGCGTGGCACCGCCGAAGTAGAACTGGATCACGTATCGGACCGCGAGGGCGAGGCCGATGCTGACGATCATCATGGGCACGAGGCCGGTACCGCGGCGCCGCAGCGGTTTCCACAGCCCGGCGTCCTGGACGTAGCCGAACAGCCCCCCGCCGAGAAGGGCGAGCAGGATGGCAAGCCAGAACGGCAGGTTCATGGCGTTGAAGGTAAAGACCAGGACGGCGCCAAGGGTGACCATTTCGCCGTGTGCGAAGTTGGTCAGGCCGGTGGTACCGAAGATCAGGGACAGGCCCACGGAGGCGAGGGCGAGCAGCAACCCGAAGCTGAGTCCGGCAACGAGGCGGTTCAGGAGGTTCTGGCCGAAGTCCTGCTGCTGGATGACGATGCCCTTACCGAAGGCGAAGATCACCGAGAGGTTCGTGGTCTGGCTGAACGTGACCTTGCGGGGGTTCTCCTGGCCGTCGGCGAGCTTTATGCCCTCCGGAAGGGTGGATTCGTCCAGCTCAACCTCGTACGTTCCCTGGGTGGGGACGCCGATGGACCATGAGCCGTTGGCCGCGGACTTTGTTGTTCCCGTGAAGTCGCCGCTCTTGGCGGTGATGGTCACGTTGGCTATGGGGGCGCGGTCATCGCCGCGGAGGAAGCCGCTGATGCTGTTCTGGAACGTGGTGGCCGACGGGGATGGTGTCGGCGAGGGAGTAGTGGCCTGCGACGCCGGTGCGACGACGAGCAGTAGCGCGGCCACGGCGGCGAAAAGGGCCCCCACAGCTTTCAGCAGTCTGCCGCGCCGTCTGTGCGACAGGCCTCTCGTTGTGCTTCTCAAATTGAAAACCTCCACATGGGGATGGTCTGGGTTGCGCCTTTGCAACCGCTGCGAACGGTCAGGTAACGAAGGTGGTGCTTTGGTGCGATGCGGAACAGAACAGGCTGTGAGGTCCGTCACCTTGTGGCCCATGTTACAGCGCGGTATGGGCGAAAAAGGCCGCCCGGAGCAGGGGCTACATCGCGATCGGGTAACAACCGTGAAGCCATGCCCGCGCGGTACTTCATCTGCGCTAAAGAAAACTTTTGTTGATCGCCAGTATTCCTAAACCATTCGTCTCCGGGGTACTCACCCGGAGCAGCCGCGGCCGGGTGGCCGGGCCCCGCACGAAGGGAATTCGGGCCCCGGATCACGGTTGTGTTGCGGAGGGCCTCCGCCGGGAACTATCCCTGCCGGTCAGCCGTAGGACTTGGTAGCGTGGGTTGTAGACAAACACCAACAGCCCCGCACGGTTCATCACTCACCCCCTTTATTTGGAGGACACCCGCAATGGCACTTGGCGGAAACCCGATCTTCAACGGAAAGAACTTCCGTGGAGCCACCCAGGCACCGCCTGCCCCGCAGGCCTACGGCCAGGGCAACTACGGCCGGAACCCCTACGCCCAGAACCCGTACGGCCAGAACGGGTACGCGCAGGGCGGCTACGCCCAGGGCGGCTGGAACGCCGCGCAGCAGGGCATGACCCAGGACCAGCTCCAGGACATGTACAACCGGCCCGCCGCCGGCCCCGCCGACACGGGTCGCATGACCTTTGACGATGTCATCATGAAGACGGCGGCCTGCCTCGCCATGGTCGTCGCCGGCGCAGCCGTGACTCTCGTTGTCGCCCAGGGCCTGGCATCCCTGCTGATGATCGTCGGCGCGCTGGGCGGCTTCGTCCTCGCGCTCGTCAACACGTTCAAGAAGCAGCCCTCACCGGCACTGATCCTGGCCTACGCCGGCCTGGAAGGCCTCTTCCTCGGCGGTCTGACCCGGATCCTCGACGGGCTGTACCCCGGAGTGGGCCTGCAGGCCGTCATCGGCACGCTCTCCGTCTTCGCCGTCACCCTCGTGCTCTTCAAGAGCGGCAAGGTGCGGGCCACCCCGAAGGCCATGCGCTTCTTCATGATCGCGATCATCGGCTACGCCGTCTTCTCGCTGATCAACCTGGTGATGATGTGGACCGGCGCGGTGGATTCACCGTTCGGCCTGCGCACGAGCATGGAGATCTTCGGGATCCCGCTCGGCGTCTTCATCGGCCTGCTGGCGATCGGCCTGGCTGCGTTCTCCCTGATCATGGACTTCACCAGCATCGAAGCCGGAGTCCGCAGCGGCGCCCCGCAGCGCTTCTCCTGGACTGCCGCCTTCGGCCTCACCGTGACCCTCGTCTGGCTGTACGTGGAGATCATCCGCCTGCTGTCGATCCTCCGCGGGGACGACTGACAGCCCGACCGGCTAAGCACGCAGTAACAGGGAGCCCCGCCGAACGGCGGGGCTCCCTGCGTTTGCTAAGGGCTGCGTCTGTTGGCGGCCTGCGTTTATTGCTACCCAGCGCTTCTTAGTACTCAGCTAAGCCGTTCCAGGACCACGGCCATGCCCTGGCCGCCGCCGACACACAGCGTGGCCAGGCCAAGGTGCCCGTCCCGTTCGCGGAGCGCGTTGAGCAGGGTGGCGGTCATCCGGGCGCCGGTCATGCCGAAGGGGTGTCCCAGTGCGATGGCGCCGCCGTTGACGTTGAGTTTGTCATGGTCGATGCCGAGCTCCTTGGCGCTGGCCACCACCTGGACCGCGAACGCCTCATTGAGTTCCACGAGGTCGATGTCCCCGATTCCGAGCCCGGCGAGCTTCAGCGCCCGGCGGCTTGCTTCCACCGGGCCCATCCCCATCAGCTCGGGGGAGAGGGCACTGACACCGGTGGACACGATCCGGGCGAGTGGCTGCAGCCCGAGTTCGCGGGCACGCGCGTCGTCCATGACCACGACGGCCGCGGCGCCGTCGTTGAGCGGACAGGCGTTGCCGGCGGTCACGGTGCCGCCGCTGCGGAAAACGGGCTGCAGCGCATTGACCGCTTCAAGAGTGACACCGGCACGGGGTGAGTCGTCCCGGTCCACCACCGTGCCGTCCTTGCGGGTGTACGGCGTGATTTCGCGTGCGTAAAAGCCGGCGGCGATGGCTGCTTCGGCACGGTTCTGGCTGAGCACCGCCCAGGCGTCCTGGTCCGCCCGGCCGATGCCATAGCTGGTGGCAACGTTCTCTGCGGTCTGGCCCATGGAAATGTAGATGTCCGGCATCCGGTCGCCGAGCCGGGGATCCGTCCACGGGGTGTTGGAGGCCGCCCGCGCCGCGGTGCGCTGCCCTGCAGCGGCGAAGAGGGGGTTGTGCGTGCTGGCGTCGGTCTCGCCGGCGCCGGCCCAGTTTCTGTACCTAGATACCGCCTCCACGCCCGCGGCGACGAACGCCTGCCCCTCGCCGGCCTTGATGGCGTGGAATGCCATCCGGAGGGTCTGCAGACTGGAGGCGCAGAAGCGGTTGATGGTGGCGGCGGGGACGTTGTCCAGGCCAGCGAGGATCGACACCACCCGGGCCATGTTCGAGCCTGCCTCGCCGCTCGGTTCGGCGCAGCCCAGATACAGGTCGTCGAGGCCCCGGTCCGGGTTGGCGGCGTCGAATGCGGGTATGGACGCCAGGGCTGCGGTCACCATCGCGGCGGCGAGGTCATCAGGTCGCTCGTCTTTCAGCGAGCCCTTGAAGGCACGTCCGATCGGGCTTCGGGCAGTGGAAACAATGACTGCTTCTGGCATGCGCCCAGCCTACGCTTGGCGCAGTCGACGCGCGATCCTGACGGTGTTGGCTGGAGCGCTAAGTCGTCTCCGACGGTTCAGGTTCCACCGGGGTGCCGGAAGCCGGTGGCGTCGTGTCGCCGGCCAGGGCACTACGACGGCGGTAGACCTGGACCGCGATGGCTGCAGGGATCACGGCTAAAGCGGCCGCCCGCATCCAGGGCCGGTCCAGGACATGACCGGTCAGCGCATCCAGAGAAAAGGGTCCGGGCCCTCCGATGGTGAACGATGCTGCCGCCAGCCCCAGCACCGCGGGGTACTCGAGGCCGCCCTCCGTGGCGAAGAAGCCGCTGGGGGCGTGAACGCTGGCCGCGACACCCATCGTGGTCGCGGCAGCGGCGCCTGCTGCCGGAGTCGCCAGCCCCAGAGTCAAAGCAAGGCCGGCTCCCGCTTCACCCACCCCTGCGAGGATTGCGCTGGGTTTCGCGGGGCGGAAGCCCATGGCGTGCATGCCCTTGCTGGTGCCTTCAATACCTCCTCCGCCGAACCACCCGAAGAGTTTTTGGGATCCGTGGGCGATAAGCACGCCTCCGAGACCGACCCGGAACAGGGTCTGCGCGACGGCAGCAGCCTCAGGGCTGGTCCTTGCATGGCTCATAAGAGTCCTCCTTGGGTTGGCCGTACCGCTGCGCCGGCCGGCGCTCTCCAGCCTTCCAGATCCCGGACGCCAAGCCAAGGTCCATGGAAACCGGAGGCAGGTGCGGGCCGAGGTATCGCCTTGCCGCGCGGGTCTGTACCGTGGTGCGCATGGATTCGACGAAGATTTCCGCAGCAGGTACCGGCGCTCCCGGGACAGACAGCACGGAGAGTACCGCGCGGCGCTACGCCACGGGCCGGCAATACGAGCTCCGGCGCGGCGACGCGCTCGCCGTCGTGACGGAACTGGCCGCCGGGCTGCGGCTCTACAGCCGCGGCGGCGTCCAGCTGACCGAAACCTACGGTGACGCGGAGATCCCGCCGGGGGCCGCCGGGATCACCCTTGCCCCGTGGGCCAACCGGGTGGAGGACGGCGTCTGGTACCTGGACGGCGAGAAGCAGCAGCTCGACATCACCGAGGTGTCCCGCAACAATGCCAGCCACGGACTGCTGCGTAACGCCGCTTACGGACTCGTGGACGAATCCCAGTTCTCGGTCACGCTGGAAGCGGTGATCTTCCCGCAGCACGGTTATCCCTTCCTGCTCCGCCACCGGGTCAGGTACGAGTTGGCGGAGGACCTGGGGCTGGTGGTCCGGCAGACGCTTATCAACGACTCCCAGGCGCCGGCGCCGTACGTCCTCGGGGCGCACCCCTACGTGCGGCTGGGGGACGTGCCCAGCGAGGAGCTCACCATCACCGTCGGCGCCAGTACAAGGCTCGTGACCGATGACCGGCTCATTCCGCGCAGCGGCGAGCCGGTCAGCGGCGACTTTGACCTGCGCGGCGGACGGCGGGTCGGCGGGCTGGATATCGACTCCGCCTACACGGATCTGGCGTTCGACGGCGGCATCGCCCGGCACACGCTGCGCGCCCCGGACGGGCGCAGTGTCAGCCTCTGGCAGGACGAGAACTGCTCCTACGTCCACGTCTTCCTCTCCACCAGGTTTCCGGGCAGGGCCAAGGCGGTGGCTCTCGAACCCATGACGGGCCCGGCCAACGCCTTCAACAGCGGAGACGGCCTCCGCTGGCTGGAGCCGGGGGAGGAGTCCGGCATGAGCTGGGGCATCGGCTGCGAGCTTTAAGGCGGAGTTTCCCATCCGGGCGCCACTGGGGAATCATGGGGCTATGACCCACGCTGACGCCGCCGCACCGCATCCTGGATCCACCCCGGCCACACCCGGCGCACCGCTCCGGGTCCTGACCGACCGCCAACTGGACCGGGACATCCCCTACGGAGTCCGGATCGCGGCTGCGTGGTCCTGGCGGCTGGGCCTGATCCTGCTGTTCAGCGCCACCCTGATCTGGCTGCTCAGCCACATCAGTTTCCTGTTGATCCCGCTCATGGTCGCCGCCCTGCTGGCCGGATTGCTGAGCCCTGTGACGGCCTGGCTCAGGACACGGCACCTGCCGCGCGGGGCCGCTGTCGCGGTCACCGTCCTGGGCTTCATCGGAGCGATAGCAGGCGCCCTGGCCCTTGTGGGCCGGCAGCTCGTGTCCGGCTTTTCCGAGCTCTGGAGCGAGGCGCTGGTGGGGATCCAACAGATCCAGGGCTGGCTGGCGGAAGGGCCCCTGCACCTGTCAGCCGCGCAGATCGACCAGTACATCAAGGAAGCCACCGCGGCGCTGCAGAACAACAGCAGCAGCATCCTCAGCGGCGCCCTGTCCTTCGGCAGCACCGCGGGACACTTCGCCGCGGGACTGGTCCTGTCCCTGTTCATCCTGATCTTCTTCCTGCTGGAAGGGGACCGTATCTGGGCATTCCTGATCCGGCTCCTGCCGAGGAAGGCCCGCGCCGCCACCTTCGGCGCCGGCCGCAAGGGCTGGGCCTCAATGGTCAGCTACGCACGCATCCAGATGTTCGTCGCCTTCGTGGACGCAGTCGGCATCGGGGTCGGCGCCGCCATCATCGGCGTCCCCCTCGCCCTGCCGCTGAGCGTGCTGGTGTTCCTCGGTTCCTTCATCCCCATCGTCGGTGCCCTCGTGACCGGCGCCGTCGCCGTGCTCCTGGCCCTCGTCGCCAACGGCGGGGTCAATGCCCTGATCATGCTGGGGATCGTGCTGCTGGTCCAGCAACTGGAGAGCCACATCCTCCAGCCCCTGGTGATGGGCAAGGCCGTCGCCCTGCACCCGGTGGCCGTGATCCTCTCCGTCGCGGCCGGTTCCTACCTTGCCGGGATCCCCGGTGCCCTGTTCTCCGTGCCGATCCTCGCCGTAGCAAATTCGTCGATTCGCTACATTGCCGGCAGAACGTGGGAACATGATGATGTGCTTGCAACCGCTGGCCAGCAGGGCGTGCTTGCCCCTGCCGTGCCGGGCGCCGACAACACCTTCAGAGACGTCGACCTGCCGGGCGAAACACCTGCCGGCCGCGATGACGCCGCACACCACCATGGTGACCCGGGCAGCAATGCCGGCCGGGGCGCCGGAGCCTGACCCGAAGAAGGAGACTCGTTCGTGCTTACCCTTGAGAGCCTGCCCGTCACGCTGGACAATGTCCTGGAGGCGCAGAAGCTGCTCGACGGGATTATCACGCGGACCCCGGTGGAGTCGTCCCGGGCGCTCGGGGCCCTGGTGGGCGGCGACGTGTTCCTCAAGTGTGAAAACCTGCAGCGCGCCGGCTCGTTCAAGGTCCGTGGCGCCTACGTGCGGATGGCCAAGCTCTCCCCGGAAGAGAAAAAGCGCGGCGTTGTCGCGGCCTCCGCCGGCAACCATGCCCAGGGCGTCGCGGTCGCGGCGAAGAGCCTCGGCATCGGCGCCCGCATCTACATGCCGCTCGGGGTCGCCCTGCCCAAGCTCGCCGCCACCCGCAGCCACGGCGCCGAGGTGGTGCTGCACGGCCACAACGTGGACGAAGCCCTCGCCGAAGCGAAGCGTTACGCGGACGAGTCCGGGGCCGTCTTTGTCCATCCCTTCGATGACGTGGACGTGGTGGCCGGCCAGGGCACCGTCGGCCTGGAAATCCTGGAACAGGTGCCCGACGTCGACACCATCCTCATGGGGGTCGGCGGCGGCGGGCTGCTCGCCGGCGTCGCCGTCGCGGTCAAGGCACGGGCAAAGGAACTCGGCCGCGAGATCCGCATCATCGGGGTACAGGCCGAAAACGCAGCGGCCTATCCTCCCTCCCTCGCCGCGGACGCCCTCGTGCCGCTCAAGCGCGTCTCGACCATGGCCGACGGCATCGCCGTGGGACGGCCAGGCCAACTGCCCTTCAGCATCATCCGCGAACTCGTGGACGACGTCGTCACCGTCAGCGAGGACGCACTGGCCCGGGGCCTGATCTTCCTCCTGGAACGCGCCAAGATGGTCGTGGAACCTGCCGGGGCCGTCGGCGTCGCTGCCCTGATGGAAGGCAAGATCGAGAACCCGGGAACCGTGGCGGTGGTGCTGTCCGGAGGCAACATCGACCCCATGCTGATGCTTAAGGTCATCCAGCGCGGCCTCTCTGCCGCGGGCCGGTACATGACGGTCCGGATGATGCTGGACGACCGCCCCGGCTCCCTCGCAACGATCGCCCGCATCATCGCCGAGAATGACGCGAACGTGACCGGCCTGGACCACACCCGGGTGGGCGGCTCGATCAGTATGGGCGATGTTTCCATCACCGTGAACCTGGAAACCAAGGGCCACGAACATTGCGAGCAGGTCCTCGCCGCCCTCCGGGCAGAGGGCTTCCAGCCGATTGTGGTTCACTAGGGTCCATGACCCTCGGCTCCTTCCCGGACGAACGGCCCCGTACCGTCGAAACACGCGCCTCGCGGGCCCGCCGCGGGCTGGTGGTGGTGGGCTCCTTTGTGCTGCTGCTGTACATGATCGAGATTCTCAATACCCTTCTGCTGCATTCCCTGAACCGCACGTTCGGACTGCGCCCGCGCAGCGTTGACGGAGTGCTCGACATTTTCACGTTCCCGCTGCTGCACGCCAGCCTGGCGCATCTGGTCTCCAACACGCTCCCGCTGATCACTTTCGGGTTTCTGGTGTTCCTGTCCGGGAGGCGGGTTTTCCTGACCGCCCTGGCCGCCAGCTGGCTTGGTTCCGGCGTGGTTGTCTGGCTGATCGGCGGCTTCCACGTGACCGTGGGCGCGTCCGGCCTGGTCTTCGGGCTCTTCGCTTTCTTGCTGGTCCGGGGGTTCGTCAACCACAACTGGTGGCAGATCGTGCTGTCCGTAGTGCTGTTCATGGTCTACGGCGGAATCCTGTTCGGCATGCTTCCCACCGTGGCGAGCTATGTCTCATGGCAGGCGCATCTCGGCGGGGCAATCGGCGGTGTGGTCGCGGCGTTGCTGCTGAACACCCGGGGCGCGGGCCTGCGGACCGGGCGCTAAGCGCCGGAACCTACACCGCCGGAGCGCCGTGAAAAAACGAAACGCCGGCCTCCCCCGCGAAGGGGGAGGCCGGCGTCGTCGTTGGCACTTAGACCGGTCAGCCCGGCCCGCCCGCTATCAGCCCACGTAGGGCTTGGCGGAGATGATCTCCACCACGATGTCCTTGCCGTTCGGGGCGGTGTAGCTGAGCTGGTCGCCCTCCTTGTGGCCGACGATGGCGGCGCCCAGGGGGGACTTTTCACTGAAGACGTCGAGATCGGAGTCGCCGGCAATCTCCCGGGAGCCGAGCAGGAAGGTCTCCTCGTCGCCGGCGATCTTCGCAACGACGATCATTCCGGGTTCCACAATGCCGTCGTCGGCAGGGGACTCGCCGACGTGGGCATCGCGGAGCAGGGCGGTGAGCTGGCGGATGCGGGCCTCGATCTTGCCCTGCTCCTCCTTGGCCGCGTGGTAGCCGCCGTTCTCCTTCAGATCGCCTTCCTGTCGGGCTGCTTCGATCTTCTGAACGATTTCCGCCCGGCCGGCGCCGGAAAGGTGGTCCAGCTCTGCCTTCAGGCGGTCAAAAGCTTCCTGGGTGAGCCAAGCTGCAGTTGCGCTGTTGGGGGTAGACACGGACTTCTCCTTTAGGTGGTCAAACAAGCAAAGACCCCGCCTCGGTGGCCACTTATGGAACTCAGCAACCAGCTCAGCGGGGGAAAGGTATTGATCCATTGTAGTCAATGCTGTGGATAAACCAAAGAACACTGCGGCGTGCATCACACCGTGTTACGGCGGGCCGGAACGGCACCTGCGTCGGGCTACTTGCTGCCGTCGGGGATCCAGCAGTTGTCCACGACGGCGGATACGGCCTGCGATTCGGTGCGGATCAGCGCCCGGTGCGCTGTGGTGCGGCCGCCGTCAGTGCCCTGGTCTGTCGGGTTGGGCCCGATGTCGATGACCTTCCAGCCGACGACGGCGAACTTCTCATCCAGCGCCTTTACGGCGCACTTGGCGTCCGCTGTGGGCTCCTTGGTGACCTGGAAATCGGCCTGGGCGACGGTGGCGTCCGGCGTGCTGTAGCCGAGGTCCTTGAAGCTCACCGATCCAACGGAGTTCGACGTCGAGATCCACGCCAGAAATGCGATGCCGACCGCGAGGGCGGCAATGAGGATAATGCGCTTGGCCTTGCGGGAGAGTGCGCGCTTTTGGCCGCCGTAACGATTGGCTAGGCTGGGTGATGCCGACGCGGGCGCGGCAGGCTGATCCTCGGAAGTCACCAGTCCAGTTTAGTGTGGATCGGGACGCGGAGATTCCCCCGGGCCCCAAGCCGATACCGGACGAGAGTCCAGCGCGCGACGAACAGTACCGATCACCTGTAGATGAAAGAGGAGCCGTCCCACGATGACAGCGTCCCCCCGTCCGTCAGCGCCGCTCCGGCTGCTGGCTGTCCATGCTCATCCCGACGACGAATCCAGCAAGGGCGCCGCCACGATGGCCATGTATGCCGCCGCCGGCGTCGACGTCCTGGTGGCGACCTGCACCGACGGTTCCCGCGGCGACATCCAGAACCCTGCCATGGAAGGGGAGCCGCATCCCAAGCGGGACATGGCCGGGGCCCGCCGCCTTGAGATGGCGCGGGCGGCCGGGGTCCTCGGTGTCCGGCAGCGCTGGCTGGGTTTCGTGGACTCGGGGCTGCCGGAAGGCGATCCGCTGCCGCCGCTGCCTCCCGGTTCGTTCGCCACCCAGCCCCTGGAACGGGCAGCCGCCCCGCTGGTGCGCCTGGTCCGGGAGTTCAAGCCGCAGGTCATCCTCAGCTACGACGAGAACGGGGGGTACCCCCACCCGGACCACATCATGGCGCATAGGGTGGCCGTCGAGGCGTTCGAGGCCGCCGGTGATCCGGCCCGCTATCCGGATGCCGGAGAGGCGTGGGCGCCCAGCAAGCTCTACTACGACCGCGCTTTCAGCCCGGAACGGTTCCGTGCCCTGCATTACGCGCTGGAGGAAGCGGGACTCCAGTCGCCCTACGCGGAACGCCTCGCGGCCTGGCTGGAGGCCGATGCGGAGGGCCACACTCCTCCCGCGCCGACCCACCCCACCACCACGCAGATCGAGTGCGGGGACTTCTTCGAGGCCCGGGACGAGGCGTTGCGTGCCCACCGGACCCAGGTGGACCCGGAGGGGTTCTTCTTCGCTGTGTCCGCGGAAATGCAGCGCCGCGTCTGGCCGTGGGAGGACTACTCCCTGATCCAGTCACGCGTGCCTACGGAACTGCCTGAAAAAGACTTCTTTGCGGGGCTAAGATAGACAAAGCAGGCAAGTTCTATGCCCCGTAGAAATACAGGCACCGTAGCATTCAGGCCCCGTAGAAATACAGGCACCGTAGAATTCAGGCCCCGTAGAAATACAGGCACCGTAGAATTCAGGCCCCGTAGAGATATGGGCTCCCTGGAACTATGAGGTTGCCCCGCTCCGTACCCCACAGAAGGTCTTAACCGTGCATTTCTTGCTCACCGCCCTGGCCACAACACCCGCGCCGGCTCCTTCGCCGTCGTTGCGTCCGGGAGTGTCCGAAGACCAGGTGACACCCGGGCTGCTGGGCTTCCTGCTGACTGCCTTCATCGTGGTGCTGACGGCGCTGCTGATCGTGGACATGGTGCGGCGCATCCGCCGGGTGCGCTACCGTGCGCAGGTGGAGGAAGAACGCACGGCGGCCGCGGAAGCGGCCCTTGACGGCGGCGCACCGGCGGACGGCGCACCGGTGAACGGTGCGGCGCCGGCGTACGGCGCACCGGTGGCCCGGGACGCAACAGTCCCGGACGCAACGTTCCCGGAAGCGGCCAGCCGGAAACCTGAGGACGGGGCAGCTAGGCGCCCGGAAGTCAACGGCGATGCGGGACCCGGAAACCGCTGACACCGGAGCTGACCGGACTGTCCCCGAGGCCGCCAACGCCCTCGGGACAGAACCCTCTGCCTACCTCCGGCAGCACGCAGGAAACCCCGTCCACTGGCGCCCGTTCGGGGACGAGGCCTTTGCCTTCGCCGCCGCGCGCGACGTGCCCGTATTCCTCTCCATCGGCTACGCGGCCTGCCACTGGTGCCACGTCATGGCGCATGAGTCCTTCGAGGACCAGGCCACCGCGGACTTCCTGAACGCCAACTTCGTCGCCGTCAAGGTCGACCGGGAGGAACGGCCCGACGTCGACGCCGTCTACATGGCCGCGACCCAGGCGATCACCGGTGAAGGCGGCTGGCCGATGTCCGTCTTCCTTCTGCCCGACGGGCGTGCCTTCCACGCAGGCACGTACTTCCCGCCGCGCCAGCTCCCGGGCCGCCCATCCTTCCGCCAGGTCCTTGAAGCCGTAACCGAGGCATGGTCGGAGCGCCGCAGCGCGGTGGAACAAAACGCCGAGGCCCTCGCACGCGGCCTCGCCGCCGCGCAGTTCGGAGCCGCCGTGCGGGTGGACCGCCCGCCGGAGCCGGTCGGCGCCGGACTGCTGTCCGAGGCGGTGGAAGCCCTGGCCGCCTCCGAGGACCCTGACAATGGCGGCTTCGGCACCGCCCCTAAGTTCCCGCCGTCGCCGGTGCTGGAGTTCCTGATCCGGCATGCCGCCGCGCGACCCGGCCCCGCGCACACCGCGGCGATAGCCCGGGACATGGCGGGCCGAGCCCTGGCTGCGATGTCCCGTTCCGCCCTCTTCGACCAGCTCGACGGCGGTTTCGCCCGGTATTCGGTGACACGCGACTGGTCCGTCCCGCACTTCGAGAAGATGCTCTACGACAATGCCCAGTTGCTGCGGCTCTATACGCACTGGGTGCGGCTCGGCGGCACGGCCGCGTTCCCCGTGGCGGAGGCGTCCGACGTCGCCGCCCGTACCGCTGACTGGCTCCTGGCCGCGCTGGGCCTCGCGCCCCGGGCGCAGCCCGGGACGTCGGTGTCCGGGACGGTGCAGCCGGGGCTTCCTGGCGCCGGCCCCGAAGGACTTCCCGAAGCGCTGGCCTCCTCCCTCGACGCGGACACCGTGGTGGCCGGTCGGCACGCCGAGGGAGCTACTTATCTGTGGACCCCGGGGGAACTGGCCGGGCTCCTCGGGGCCGACGACGGTGCCGCCGTTGCGCGGCTGATGAACATCGGCGCCCGGGGCACGGTCACCGCCGAGGGCTCCCCGCTGCATCCGGGGCGGGAAATGTCCGCCGGCGACAAGGAGCTGTGGCAGCGCGTACGCCCGGTCCTCCTGGCGGCGCGCTCCCGCCGGCCGCAGCCTGCCCGGGACGACAAGGTGGTGGCGGGCTGGAACGGCCTGGCCATCGCGGCGCTCGCTGAAACGGGCGCTGTGCTGGACCGCCCGGATCTGGTGGCCGCCGGCGAACGGATCGCGGCCTACCTCGAACGGGTGCATTGGCGCGCCGGTGCCGGGGAAACGCCGGGCAGCGTGGTGCGGGTCTCCCACGATGGCGCCGCGCGGGGCATCGGTGGCCTGTTGGAGGACTACGCCTTCTGTGCGGAGGGGTTGCTCGCCCTTTCCTCAGTCACCGGCAAGGCGCACTGGTACCTGCTGGCCGAGGACATGATTGACGCAGCATGCTCGCGGTTCGTCGCTGACGGGGCCCTCCGGGACACTGCAGGGGAGTCGGGCCAGGTGCTGAACGCCCAAGGTGGCAAGGCGGCCCTGGATCCCTTCGACAACGCGGCCCCCAGCGGCGCGGCCGCGTTCGCCGGGGCGCTGCTGTCCTACTCGGCGCTGTCCGGTTCCAGCCGGCACCGCGCCCTGGCCGGCAACATCCTCGAACTCCTGCCGCCGCTGGCCACCCGGGCGCCGCGGGTGGCCGGCTGGCTGCTCGCAACGGCCCAGGCCGCTCTCGTGGGCCCAGTGGAGGCCGCCGTCGCCGGCCCGGACGGCCCGGAGCGGGCGGCGCTGCACCGGGAACTGCTGCTCTCGCCCAGCCCCGGACTTGTGGTTGCCGTCAAGGAAGACGACGACGGCGGACCCGCCGTGCCGCTG
Organism: Arthrobacter sp. B3I9; assembly: GCF_030816935.1. Taxonomy (NCBI): domain Bacteria; kingdom Bacillati; phylum Actinomycetota; class Actinomycetes; order Micrococcales; family Micrococcaceae; genus Arthrobacter; species Arthrobacter sp. B3I9. Next base: position 3,346,997 of record NZ_JAUSYO010000001.1, on the reverse strand, counting down.
CTGGAGGACCGGGGACCCGCGCCGGACGGCTCGCCGCAGGTGTTCCTGTGCCGGGGGATGGTCTGCGACCTGCCTACGGCTTCCGTCGAAGGGATACGGGAACAGCTGGCCCGGATGTCCTCATGACCAGGCCTCATGACCCGCTCGTGGAGGCCCGGCGGCTGGGTGCTGCCCTAGCGCTCAGCTGAGGACGGCCAGGGCAATCGCGATGTAGTGCGCGGCAAAGGCAAAGACCGTGAGCGCGTGGAACAGCTCGTGGAAGCCGAAGTGCTTGTAGCTGAAGTTGGGTTTTTTCAGGGCGTAGAAAACGGCGCCGGTGATGTAGAAAACGCCGCCCACGCACACCAGGATGGCCGACGCCGGATTGGCGGCGAAGAAGTCCGGCAAATAGAACAGGGAGCCGCAGCCAAGGGCAATGTAGATCGGCACGTAGAGCCACCGCGGCGCATTGGTCCACAGCAGGCGGAACAGCACGCCAAGGACGGCGCCGGACCAGATGACCCATAGCAGCAGTTCCGCCTTGGGCCGGTCCAGCAGGGACCAGGCCAGCGGCGTGTAGCTGCCGGCGATCACCAGCATGATGTTGGTGTGGTCCAGGCGCTTCAGCACCATCTTGACGCGGGGAGACCAGTTTCCGCGGTGGTAGATCGCGCTGATGCCGAAAAGCAGCACGCCGGTGAGGGCGTAGACGGCGGAAGCGATTTTGAGGTCAGGGCTGGGCGCCAGAAGAACCAGCACCAGGCCCGCCGCAAGCGCCAGCGGGGCCGTTCCGGTGTGGATCCAGCCGCGCCACTTGGGCTTGATCATCAGCAGCTCGGCAAGCTTCACCGCGGCGTCGTCCATGGGGGTTCCGCGGTCAGCCGGGCGCTCCGGGAGGGGCTCCCGACTGTTGCTTTCCATCCCGCCATAATAACCCAGCGGGCGGCCAAGTTACCGATGAGTAGCTGGCCCAGCGGCGCGTGGAGGGGACGGTCTTGCACCGGGCTTGGCCGTCCGGCAGGTAGCCTAGATGTGCACTGCAGTCGTATTTCAAGGAAGCCAGGTGAATCTCCGGATGGAACTGCCCGGGTTCCTTTATGGCTTCTATGAGCGCCGGATCCAGCGGTCCCTTGACCCGGAGCGGATCCCCAAACACATCGGCGTCATGGTGGACGGCAACCGGCGCTGGGCCCGCCAGTTCAACGCGCCGACGAGCCAGGGCCACCAGGCCGGGGCCGACAAGATCCACGAGTTCCTCGGCTGGTGCCAGGAACTCGGCGTCAAAGTCATCACCCTCTACATGCTGTCCACGGACAACATGAACCGCTCCGGCGAAGAACTCGACCTGCTGATGGGCATCATCGCCAACACCCTGGACCGGCTGGACGAGGACGCCGAGATCTCCGTGCACGCCATGGGCGCCCCCGAGCTTCTGCCGGACTATCTTGCCGAACGGCTCACCAAGCTCACCGCCCGCACACCCGCGCGCGAGAAGCTCCACGTCAATGTCGCCGTCGGCTACGGCGGCCGCCGGGAGATCGTCGACGCCGTCCGGGAACTGCTGCACGACGCCGTCGGCCGCGGCGCAGACATCGGCAAGCTCGCCGATGAGCTCACCGTCGACGACATCTCGCGGTTCCTCTACACGCGCGGCCAGCCCGACCCGGACCTGGTGATCCGGACATCCGGGGAGCAGCGGCTGTCCGGTTTCCTCATGTGGCAGAGCGCCTACAGCGAGTTCTACTTCTGCGAAGCCCTCTGGCCGGCCTTCCGGAAAGTGGATTTCCTCCGTGCCCTGCGCGACTACGCCGGAAGGCAGCGCCGCTTCGGCACCTGAGCCGTTTCCCGCCTGTTCACGCGATGGCAGCAGGAATCGCCGGAAAATAGGCGCGGAAACAAGTCGGCCCCGAATTACGTTGTTCCCATTAGCAGGCAAACCGCCCGCTGATCGGGGAGGCCAATACATGGAGCGGATTTTCGCACCGGGTGTATGGGAGGCCGCGCGCGGTCTTCGGGCCGAGCCGCCTCACCACTAACAATTCCGGGCATGCGCCCCGGGGCTGGAGTCGATGTGGCTACTTCTGAACAACTGCCCGACGTCGGAACCGACATGGGACAGAAAGCTACCTCTCGCGCCAAGCGAGCCACCTCAAAGACCGGTGCAGCGGATTCCGCTGCGACCGGTCTTGCTGTTTCCGGGGAAGGAACAGCAGACAGGGCACCGTCCCGGAGCTTCGTGATTGACACTTCCGTGTTGCTTTCGGACCCCCGCGCGCTGCTGCGCTTCGCGGAGCACGAGGTCATCCTGCCGATCGTGGTGATTACCGAACTGGAGGGCAAGCGGCACGATCCCGAGCTCGGCTACTTCGCCCGCAAGGCGCTCCGGCTCCTCGATGAGCTGCGCGTGGAGCACGGGGGACTGGACCGGCCCATCCCGATCGGCCACGACGGCGGCACCCTGATGGTGGAGCTGAACCACATCTCCGCCGAGGTGCTCCCTGCGGGTTTCCGCGGCGCTGACAATGACAGCCGGATCCTTGCCGTCGCCAAGAGCCTCTCCAACGAAGGCCGCGATGTGACGGTGGTGTCCAAGGACCTGCCGATGCGCGTCAAGGCCTCGGCGATGGGCCTGCAGGCCGACGAATACCGCAACGAACTCGTCAAGGACTCCGGCTGGACCGGGGTGACGGAGCTCGATGCGGGCGAGGAGGACGTGGCGACGCTCTACGGCCACGAACCGGTCTTTCTCCCGGCGGCAGCCGAGATGCCGGCGAACACCGGACTGGTGCTGCTCTCCAGCCGCGGGTCCGCCCTCGGCCGGGTGGGAGCCGACAAGCAGGTCCGTCTGGTGAGGGGGGACCGCGACATCTTCGGGCTGCACGGCCGTTCCGCCGAACAGCGTCTTGCGATCGACCTGCTGATGGACCCCTCCGTGGGGATTGTCTCCCTTGGAGGCCGCGCGGGCACCGGCAAGTCGGCGCTCGCCCTGTGCGCCGGCCTGGAAGCGGTCCTGGAGCGGCGGGAGCACCGCAAGGTCATCGTCTTCCGGCCGCTCTACGCCGTGGGCGGCCAGGAACTGGGCTACCTGCCCGGGTCCGAGGCGGAAAAGATGAACCCCTGGGCACAGGCGGTCTTCGACACCCTGGGTGCGCTGGTGAGCCAGGAGGTCGTGGAGGAAGTCATGGGCCGCGGCATGCTCGAGGTGATGCCATTGACGCACATCCGCGGCCGGTCACTGCACGACGCCTTTGTCATCGTGGACGAGGCACAGTCGCTCGAAAAGAACGTCCTGCTGACCGTGATGAGCCGCATCGGGCAGAACTCCAAGATCGTCCTGACCCACGACGTCGCCCAGCGCGACAACCTGCGGGTCGGGCGGCACGACGGCGTGGCGGCCGTCGTCGAAATCCTCAAGGGACACCCGCTCTTCGGCCACGTCACCCTGACCCGCTCGGAGCGCTCGCCGATCGCTGCGCTTGTCACGGAGCTGCTTGAGGGGGCTGAGGGGTAGGCTCGCCCTTTTACCGTCTCCTTTGTTGGGGCCGTGGCCGGGTTCGCCGGGCCGCGGCCCTTCGCCGTCGCTTAGCGCGGAGGTCCCTTCCCAAGGCTCGCAAGCTCGCCTCGGGGCCCTCGGGACGCCGCTTCACCGCATAGGGCCCCTGCGGTCGCTGGGCGACCTCCGGGGACCGATGCGCCGCGATGCGCTCCTTTGCGAAGGACCGTGGTCCGGCGTTTGCGTACGTCACCTTTTGCTGAGGCCCGCAGCCCGGCAGTGCGTTCGTCACCTTTTGCTGAGGACTGCCACCCCGGCGTGGTGAGCCGATCACCTTCCCGAGGCTGCGGGGTCCCGCTAAGGAGCGCATCGCCGACCAAAGCGGAGCGGAGGTCGCCCCGCGACCGCAGCGCAGCGACGGGAGGTGTCTAAGCGACGGCGGAACGCCGTGGCCTCGCCCCCGCGCTACGTTTGGATGCCGAGGTATTTTGCGGTGGGTTCGTGGCCCTGCACCTGCAGTTGCCAGTCCGGGCGGTTGAGGGTGGCGGGGGTTAGGCGGACTCTTTGGACTTCCTGGGCCTTGCCGCCCCAGGAGGCTCTGGTGATGCCGTTGAGTTGGTAGCCGAGGGAACGGGAGACTCCGAGGGATTGTTGGTTCCAGGTGGCGGCCTCGGATTCGGCGGCGTCGGCGCCCAGCCAGTCGAAGGCGTAGAGGGCAACGGCGGCACGCATCTCTCTGCCGAAGCCCCGGCCCTGAACGTCCCGGCGGAGCCAGGAGCCGGTGCTGACCGTCCTCAAGGTGGCGAAATCCTTGGCCGCAACGTCCTGGCAGCCGAGGAAATCCCCTTCGTGCCAGATCCCCAGCAGCAGGGTCCATTCCTGCGGCGACATGTTCGCCCGGCACCGCCAGTACCACTGGGCCATGTTCGGGCCGAGTTCCTCGGCGGGTGTTTCGGCCCAGGGCGTGCTGAAAGGGCTGCGGCCGGGCTCGTGGATTCCGCTGAGGGCCGCGTGGACCGCTGCGGGGATATCCTCGTCCAGGACAGGGCGCAGCGCCAGCCGGGGTGTGGTCAGGGTCAGCCCGAAGGGTGGCCAGCAGGCGGCGAGCTCAGTCATCCCGGAAGCCTAACGGTGCAAACAGGCGGCAGCCAGTTATAGTCCCGGCGACACGTCCCAGCTGATGTGCCGCCGGCCGTCCGTGAGGTTCATGGAGTTGGCCAGGAAGAGGTCATCGAGCATGTACTCGTCCACGGCCAAGATCCGCATCCAGTGGCCGTAGCTGACAGTGCCACCCCCGAGCCAGCGGCTGGCGACGCAGACGCCGGTACCGGCGTCGATCCTGACAAGCGTGGCGCCGGCCCGGCACAAGGGCGCGTCCGGGTAGGCCGGGCGATAGCCCGCGTTGGGCCTCACGGTCGCCTCCAGGGCCGGGCGGCCCTCATGGTCCACCTCCGAGACGGCGCCGACCTCAACCGGATTCGAGTTCGGAAATTCCAGCGGCACCGGGGCGTTTCCGGCCAGTTCCACGGGATCCAGCGCCGCGCCGAACCTGCCGTTGCCGAAGCAGGGCTCGCCGTACGCGGCTTCGGGCCGGCGCCGGACCAGGCCGCCGCCGTCGTAAACCGGGGTGACAAGCTGCGGGGGCAGCAGCCAGGACTTCCGCGTGGAACTCACATAGAAGCCGTCACGAGAATCATTGATCCCCGTGGTGCTGTGGAGGACGAGTCCCTCGGCGGTCTCAAGCCGCAGGGCGCCGGGCCGGCGGAGCCACGCACGTACGAGGTCTGGAGCGCCGGCAGCGGGGTCCCCGGCCGGGTCCTCCGCGTCCTGGCCGGGAGCAGGCCGGTCCAGGTACTCGAAGCGCAGCGACTGCCATTTCCACGGCGAGGAACGGCATAAGTTCCGGAAGGCGGCCGCCCGCTCATCCGGACCTTCGGGCATGCCTGGCCCGGAGCGGTTTCTGCTGTCCCAGGCGGCCATATCCACAGTGTACGCGGAGGCCAGGCCACGTTCCGGGGAATATCCAGTAGCATCCGAGGGTGATCCAACGACTCCGCGAGCTGGGCGAAGTGGCGCCCCTGGCCTCCTGGCTGGTGCTGCTGGCCTGTGCGTACTTTGCGGTGGTGGCGGTGCGGCTCACAGTGATTGACGTCCGGCACCACCGGCTGCCGGACCGGATCGTCCTCCCGTCCTATGCGGTGGCCGGAGTGCTGCTGCTGGGCGCGGTGGCGGCCGGCGCCGGAGCCCCCGCAACGGTTTCCGGGTCTGGGGGCGGCGCGGTCTTGTTCGGCGGGCCGGGTCTGCGCGTCGTTGCCGGCGGTGCAGCGCTGTGGCTTTTCTACTTTCTGCTCCGGGCCCTTTATCCGCCCGGGATGGGCTTCGGGGACGTGAAGCTCGCCGGGGTCCTCGGCATGTACCTGGGGTTCCTCGGCTGGCAGCATGTCCTGGCCGGGACCTTTGCCGCGTTCCTCTTCGGCGGACTGTGGAGCCTGGGCCTGCTGGTCTCGCGGCGCGGCACCCTGAAAACCAGTATCCCGTTCGGGCCGTTCATGCTCGCCGGAACGGTTGCCGCGATGCTCCTGCCGTCGTGACACGCGTCCCGGGGCGCCGTCCCGTCCCGGCCCCGTAAACGCCGGTTAAGCTGACGGGATGGCAACCCCTGACTTCATTGTGAAGCTGCGCGAAACAATCGGGCACGACATGCTCTGGATCCCGGCTGTCCGGGGTGTCGTGTTCGACGATGCCGGCCGCGTGCTGCTCGGCCAGCGCGCCGATAACGGGCGTTGGGGCCTGATCGCCGGCATCCTCGAACCGGGGGAGGAGCCTGCCCAGGGCCTGGAGCGGGAGATCCTCGAGGAGACGGGTGTAGTGGCGGTAGCCGAACGCCTCGTGGCGGTGGATGGGTCCGGCCACGTGACGTATCCGAACGGGGACGTCTGCCAGTTCCTGACGCTGGTGTTTCGCTGCCGGTACGTTTCGGGCGAGGCGCGCGTGAACGACGACGAGTCCCTCGCCGTCGGGTGGTTCCGGCCGGAGGACTTCCCGGAACTCATCCCCGGGCATCTGGAGGGCATCGAACGGGCCGGTGAAGCGGACGGCGCCGCGTACTTCCAGCGCTGACCCATCCACGCGGGTGGCCACGCCTTTTACACTGTCTGGATGGAAGCCACGGTCAACGAAGTGCCGGTGCATTATGCCGAGTACGGCAGCGGCACGCCGGTGCTCGCGCTCCACGGGGCCGGTGTGGATCACCGCGAGATTGCCGGCGCTCTTGAACCGATTTTCAGCAGCGTGCCCGGCTTTCGGCGGCTTTATCCGGACCTGCCGGGGATGGGCCGCACTCCGGCGCCCGGGACGGTCAGGAGCAACGACGACGTCCTGGACATTCTCCTCGGCTTCATCGACACGGCCGTAGGTGATGAACCGTTTCTCGTCATGGGCCAGTCTTACGGCGGGTACCTGGCTCGGGCGATTGCCCAGCTGAGACCGGACCGCGCTGTGGGGCTGGCGCTCATCTGCCCGGTCGGCGCGCATACGCAGGACCTCCCTGCGCACGAGGTCCTGGTGTCGTCGGCCGATCTTGCCGGGGAACTGGACCCGGATCTCGAGGCCGCGTACCGGAGCTACTTCGTTATCCAGTCGACCGAAACTCTGCGCCGGTTCCAGCAGTATGTGGCTCCCGCGACGTCGCTCGTTGACGAGGCGGGTCTAGCGCGGATCTTCTCGAACTGGAAGCTGCGGGATCGGCCGGAAACCGCACCTGCCTATCCTCATCCCGTCTTGGTTCTTGCCGGACGCCAGGATGCCACCGCAGGGCACGAGGGCCCGTCGGACCTGCTCGAGCACTACCCTCGCGCCACCTTGGCCGTGCTCGACCGCGCCGGCCACGCTCTGCTGCACGAGCAGCCCGACCTCGTGCAGGCCCTTGTTTCCGAATGGCTCGCGCGCGTTCGTGAGTCGACGACGGCGTAACACCGGTCCCCGCGGCGGGCGAAACACCACCGGCATCAACGCGAGGACGCCGCAACCCAACAGGTTGCGGCGTCCCTGAGGCGTTGACGGTGCCCCCTGTCGACGGCGCTTAGCGGCGCTGGGTGATGAGCTCGTCGTCGTCCGTGGACGCCGGAGCGTCGGCACCGGCAACGGTGGCAGAGTCCGCAGCGGACGCACCGGCGCGGCGTTCGGCCTCGAGGCGCTCGGCCTCCTCGCCGCCCACGGCCTCGCCACGGGCCACCATGCCGGCGGTGTCCGAAAGCGGAATCTGCTTCAGGGTGAGGGCGAGGACCAGGGCAATGCCGAGGAAGGGCAGCAGGTACCAGAACACCGGGGCCAGCGAATCGGCGTAGGCATTGACGATCGCATCCTTGAGCTGGTCCGGCAGTTGGCTCAGGGCCTGCGGGTCCAAAGTGCGGGTGGACTGCGAGGCCTGCTCGGCGGAGGCGCCTGCGCCGGTGAAGGCCTTGCCGAGGGACTCGGACAACCGGGACGTGAAGATGGATCCGAAGACAGCCACGCCCAGGGATGCCCCGACTTCACGGAAGTAGTTGTTGGTGCTCGTGGCGGTTCCGATCTGGTCCGCCGGGACGGAGTTCTGCACCACCAGGACGATGACCTGCATGATCGACCCCAGACCGGCGCCGAACACGAACAGCTGGACGCAGATGACCCAGATCGGGGTGTCCGCCGTCAGAGTGGTCAGCCACAGCATGGCGCCCATGGTGAGGGCGGCGCCCACGATGGGGAACAGCTTATACTTGCCGGTCTTGGAGATCCGGATGCCGGAAAAGATGGCGGTGCCCATGAGGCCCACCATCATCGGCAGCATCAGCAGTCCTGATTCGGCGGCCGAGGTCCCGGAAGACATCTGCAGGAAGGTGGGAACGAACGCGATGGCGGCAAACATGCCCAGCCCGAGGGTGAAGCCGATGGCGGTGGAGTTTACGAAGATGCGGTTCTTGAACAGGCTCAGGGGGATGATCGGATCTTCCGCCCGGCGTTCCACCATCACGAAGGCGGCGGCTGCCACAACCAGGCCGGCGCCGAATGCCCACGTCAGCGGCGAATCCCAGCCTTCGTCCTTCTTGCCGCCGAAATCGGTGAAGAAGATCAGGCACGTGGTGGCCGCGGAGAGAAGCAGCACGCCGAGGATGTCGATCCGCTTCTCGGCTTTCTTGTTCGGCAGGGTCAGGGTGAACCAGGCGATGGTGAATGCGGCGATGCCGATCGGAATGTTGATGTAGAAGGCCCATTCCCAGGTCAGGTGGTCCACGAAGTAGCCGCCTAGGAGGGGGCCGGCGACGGCGGAGAGGCCGAAGATGGCGCCGAGCGGGCCCATGTACTTGCCGCGTTCCTTGGCCGGAACGATGTCGGCGATGATGGCCTGGGACAGGATCATCAGGCCGCCCCCGCCCAGGCCCTGGATGGCGCGGAAGATCACGAAGCCCCAGAAGTCGGTGGCGAAGGCGCACCCCACGGAGGCGAGCGTGAACAGTGCGATGGCGACGAGGAACAGGTTCCGTCGGCCCAGGATGTCGCCGAACTTGCCGTAGATCGGCATCACGATGGTGGTGGCCAGCAGGTATGCGGTGGTGATCCATGCCTGGTGCTCGACGCCGCCGAGCTTGCCGACGATGGTGGGCATGGCGGTGGACACGATGGTCTGGTCCAGGCTGGAGAGCAGCATGCCGGCGATCAGGGCGGAAAAGATGATCCAGATGCGTTTCTGGGTCAGCAGCAGCGGCCCGGCTGCTGCGTTGGGACTGGCGGCGGTGCTCATGGGGATCCTTCGGTGGGGTGGGACGGCAGGATGTCTAGGGTCTGGGAAAACAGGGTCCGGGCGGCTTCGACGTTCTCCAGCAGCATCTCCCTGTAGGGGCGGGTGTTGCCCGCGGAGAAGTAGTCGGCACTGGTCCGCCGAGCGATGCTGCCGAAGAGGGACACCGCCATCCGCACCACAGGGTGGTCGTCAGGGACGCCTTCCCGGGCCGCGAGCATCCGAGCGAACTCGGCCTCGCGTTCTTCCGAGGCGCCGATGATCCGTAGCATGAGCTGCGGTTCTTTTTGGATGACGCCGATCAGCTGGCGCGTTTCTTCCTCGGAGGAGGTCATCCGCTCGGAAAGCTCCAGGGAGACCTTGACGAGGTCGGAGAGCATTGAGGCGGAAATGACGCCGGCCGGCGAGCCTGCGCCCCCGGCGATGAAGCGGCTGACGAACTCTTCCGGAAAATCGTCGTCGACGTGCCCGATGATCGCGTCTTCCTTTGTGGGGAAGTAGTTGAAGAAGGTCCGGCGGGAGATGCCCGCCCGTTCGCAGACTTCCTCGACGGTATAGCCGTTGAGGCCGTGCTCGGAGGTCAGTGACCGGGCGATGGCGGTGATGGCCGCGCGGGTAGCGGCACGCTTGCGCTCCCGGAGCCCGCCGCTGATATTTGCACTGTTTGTCACATAGTGAAGTTTTGCACTGAATCGGAATTAGTGCAAAACAGCGACGGCGACCGGCTTTGAGCCGCTGCGCCCATCGCACGGCTGGGGTGCTGGGTTTATTGTCGGTGCCCGGTCATAGCCTGCTCCTGTCCAGCATCCGCTGGCGAAGTTGGCCCGGATTGCCGGGCCGGAAATGGGGAAGCATGACAGATTCTGCCCTTACCCACGTCTACGTCCTCCTGGACCGGTCGGGGTCCATGAGTGCCATCGCGGACGACACCGTGGGCGGTTTCGCTGCCTTCGTCCGCGATCAGCAGTCTGTGACCGGCCGCTGCCGGCTCTCCCTCGCCCAGTTCGACGACAGCTATGAGCGGGTCTACGACGCCGTGGACATCCAGGGTGTGCCTGCCCTGGAACTGCACCCGCGCGGCAGCACCGCCCTGCACGACGCCATGGTGCGGCTCATCGGGGATGCCGGCACCGAGCTGGCGTCGCTGCCGGAAGACCAGCGCCCGGGCACGGTCCTCGTCACCGTTCTGACCGACGGCCAGGAGAACTCCTCGCGGGAGGCGTCGGGAGCCATGGTCAAGGCACTCGTCGAACGGCAGCAGAAACAGTGGGGGTGGCAGTTCACGTACTTGGGCGCCAACCAGGACGCCGTGCTGACGGCCGGCGGCCTGGGGATCCGGGCGGAGGACGCGTTGACGTATGCCGTGGGCAACGTGGACGCTGCCTTTTCGGTCCAGTCGGCCAAGACGCGCCGGCTAAGGGAAGCACGGATTGGCGGCGCCAGCATGGCGGATGCCGCGGCCGCGGCCGCCTACACCGCGGAAGAGCGGCGTTCCGCCCGGGGAAAGCCGCCCCGGACCTAGCCACAGACAATGCCGGGCGGTGCCGTCGCAACGGACGACGACGGCCGGCACCCTGCAATAGGGTGCCGGCCGTCGTCGGACTTGGTTTGAGCCTTGGTGAACGGGCGCAGTCGGCGCCCGGGATGCCGGGCCTTCGGGTGACTAGGCCTTGTGCGGGGGACGCGTCATGGACATGACGTCCAGGGCGGTGTCCAGCTGTTCCTCGGTCAGTTCGCCGCGCTCCAGGAAGCCCATGGCCACGACTGTCTCGCGGATGGTGAGCCCCTCGGCCACCGCCTTCTTGGTGATCTTGGCGGCGTTTTCGTACCCGATGAACTTGTTCAGCGGGGTAACGATGGACGGGGAAGCCTCAGCCAGGAAGCGGGCGCGTTCCACGTTGGCGGTGATGCCGTCGATCATCTTGTCGGCCATGACGCGGCTGGTGTTGGCCAGCAGGCGGATGGATTCGAGCAGGTTGGCGGCCATGACGGGAATGCCGACGTTCAGCTCGAACGCACCGTTGGTGCCGGACCAGGCGATGGCGGTGTCGTTGCCGATGACCTGTGCGGCCACCATGATCGACGCCTCGCAGATGACCGGGTTGACCTTGCCGGGCATGATCGAGGAGCCCGGCTGCAGGTCGGGGATGGCGATTTCGCCAAGGCCGGTGTTGGGTCCGGAACCCATCCAGCGGAGGTCGTTGTTGATCTTCATGAAGGAGATGGCGATGTTGCGCAGCTGGCTGGACGCCTCGATCAGGCCGTCGCGGTTGGCCTGGGCCTCGAAGTGGTCGCGGGCCTCGGTCAGCGGCAGGCCGGTGTCCGTTGCCAGCAGTTCGATGACGCGCTCCGGGAAACCGGCGGGGGTGTTGATACCGGTGCCCACGGCCGTGCCGCCGAGCGGAACTTCGGCAACCCGGGGGAGGGAGGCGTTGATGCGCTCGATGCCGTAGCGGACCTGGGCGGCGTAACCGCCGAACTCCTGTCCGAGGGTGACGGGGGTGGCGTCCATCAGGTGGGTGCGCCCGGACTTCACGACGTCCTTGAACTCGGCTGCCTTGCGCTCCAGGGACTTGGCCAGGTAGTCCAGCGCCGGGATCAGGTCGTTGATCAGCGCGGAGGTCGCGGCCACGTGGACCGACGTCGGGAAGACGTCGTTGGAGGACTGCGAGGCGTTGACGTGGTCGTTCGGGTGGACCACCTTGTCGCTGCCGGCGGCCTTGAGGGCGCGGGAGGCGAGCTCGGCGAGCACCTCGTTCGTGTTCATGTTGGAGGACGTGCCGGAACCGGTCTGGAAGACGTCGATGGGGAAGTCGCCGTCGTACTTCCCGGCAGCAACCTCATCGGCAGCGTCGGCGATCGCCTGGGCCAGCTCGCCGTCGAGCACTCCCAGTTCTGCGTTGGCCTGCGCGGCAGCCTTCTTGACCCGGGCGAGGGCCTCGATGTGGGCACGCTCCAGGGTCTTGCCAGAGATCGGGAAGTTCTCCACCGCGCGCTGCGTCTGGGCGCGGTACAGGGCGTTCACGGGGACGCGGACTTCGCCCATCGTGTCGTGTTCAATGCGGAACTCTTCGGTGTTCAACTCTTCAGTGGAAGTCATGGAGCTAGCTTATTGGGCGAAGGCGCTGCACCGAAAACCGTGAACCGGTTGGAGCAGCCGGCCCGATGCAAGCCCTAGAGTTCCCCAATCGAGGAAACGAGATCGGCCCTGCCGTCGGCCAGGCTGTAGGCCAGCCCGATCACCGAGGCCTGGCCGCCCTCCACTGCCGCCGTGATCACCCGTGAGCTGTCCACGAGGTGCCGTGACGCCTGCTTGACGTTTTCGACCACCATCTCGTTGATGCTGTCCTGGTTGTTCCGCCGGGAGGTCAGCACCGCCGGGGTGATCCGCTCCACCAGGCTGCGCATGAAGCCGACCGGCATCTGACCTGTCTCGACCGCCGTTTTCGTCGCGGTGACGGCGCCGCAGCGGTCATGGCCCAGGACCACGATCAGCGGCACGCCCAGGACGCTGACGCTGTACTCCAGCGAGCCGAGAACGGCGTCATCGAGCACATGGCCGGCGGTGCGGACCACAAAGGCGTCGCCCAGGCCCAGGTCGAAGATGATTTCGGCCGCCAGCCGGGAGTCGGAGCAGCCGAAAATGACGGCGAAGGGGTGCTGGTTCTCCACCAGCGAGGACCGGCGTGACGCGTCCTGGTTCGGGTGGGAGGAGGTGCCGGAAACGAAGCGTTCGTTTCCTTCTCGAAGTCGGCGCCAGGCAAGTGCAGGAGTCAGATAAGTAGCCACGTGGCTACTTTACGGGGAGGGGGTGGCCGAATGTGAAACTGTTGCCTCCGGGTTGCTGTCCAGGGTCTTCACGACGGCGGCGGCCAGCAGGCTGAACTCGTCGAGCTGCGCGGTGCCGCTGAGGATGACGGTGGTGCCGCGGTGGACCAGCACCATGCTCTTCTCGCCCTTGCCCGAGTCCCGGAGCTCCCAGTCCTGCCCGCCGGCGTTCCGGGTACCGGTCACCGGCGCGTTCTTGACCTGTTGCACCAGCCAGGTGGGGTTGGACTGGCGGGTCTGCACCAGACCGATGAAGGACTCCTTCGGAGTGATGTAGCCGACCTCCCAGGTAGCGACACCGCTGCCCGTGCCGGACTCCCAGCGGGCGTAATTAGGACGGAATGTGTCGCCTGTGAGCGGGGCCACCGGTGTGAATCCCGCCACACCAGCGGCGTTGCCTGCAATGGCGCTGACGTTGACATCGGGCCGGTAACCGTCGCTTTTCGGCGAGGGGTTCATCAGCACAATCGGAAGGAACGTCCCGATGCTCAGGGCCAGAGCAATGATCATCCCGATCACCGACGCGTTCGCCCGTTTCGCCGCACCCGGCGCGATGACGGGCTTGACGGGTGGCTGGGCGGACGCCCCGGCGGCACCTTGCGGGGCTCCGCCGGCGGGGGTTGCTGGGGCCGAGGCGGACGTATCCTGCATTTCACTCACCCCTCTATAGTTGCGCATTTCGGAGCCGTTCTCACATCCACGGTCCCGGGCACCGGATCCGGTGGCGTGTTTCATATGGTCGTCATGCCGAGACGTAGCTTCGTCGGCGAGACTATGATCGGTTACAGACGAATCACCGCGACGGATCGACCTGGGCCGTCCGGGTTCAATGATCGCCACTCGAAGAAGAGGTTCACGTGACACCTGCGCCAATGACCCAGAAGTATTCCACGCTTTCCCCGTCTCTCGCCGTCGGGACCGACGAGCCTGACCGCAACCTTGCACTGGAACTGGTCCGCGTCACCGAGGCCGCGGCCATCGCCGGCGGCCACTGGGTCGGCTTCGGAGACAAGAACAAGGCCGACGGCGCCGCCGTCGACGCCATGCGCTCCTTCCTCCAGACCGTCCACTTCAACGGCGTCGTGGTTATCGGTGAAGGCGAAAAGGACGAGGCGCCGATGCTGTTCAACGGCGAACGGGTCGGCGACGGGACCGGTCCGGAGTGCGATGTCGCCGTCGACCCGATCGACGGAACCCGGCTGACCGCCCTGGGCATCAACAACGCGCTTGCGGTGCTGGCCGTGGCCGAACGCGGCTCCATGTTCGACCCCTCCGCCGTGTTCTACATGGAAAAGCTGGTGACCGGCCCGGAAGCCGCCGACATGGTGGACCTGCGCCTGCCGGTCAAGCAGAACCTGCACCTCATTGCCAAGGCCAAGGGCGTCAAGGTCAACCAGCTCAACGTGATGATCCTGGACCGCGACCGGCACCGTCCGCTCGTTGAGGAGATCCGCGAAGCCGGGGCCCGCACCAAGTTCATCATGGACGGTGACGTTGCGGGCGCCATCGCCGCAGCACGCTCGGGTACCGGCGTTGACGCGCTGATGGGCATCGGCGGCACGCCGGAAGGCATTGTGGCCGCCTGCGCCATCAAGTCCCTCGGCGGCGTGATCCAGGGCCGCCTCTGGCCCACCAGCGACGAGGAAAAGCAGAAGGCGATCGACGCCGGCCACGACCTGGAGCGCGTCCTGTCGACCAACGACCTCGTCTCCAGCGACAACTGCTACTTCGCAGCCACCGGCATCACCGACGGCGACCTGCTCAAGGGCGTGCGCTACTCCAAGAACAAGGTCCTCACCCAGTCCATCGTGATGCGCTCCAAGTCCGGCACCATCCGGTTTGTGGACGGCGAGCACCAGGCCAGCAAGTGGGAAGGCTACGCCCGCAAGAGCTAGGCCGCCCCGGACCCGTCCGCAGCACACCAGCACCACCACACCGGATCCCGGGACGCACGCAGCGTCCCGGGATTCGTTGCGTCTGGGCTCCGGCGTGGGCTCCGCCGCGGGGCGCAGCGGGGGACATGTCCAGTGGTCGCGCCGGGGGATGGGCATAGTGGTATTTAATCCACTCGCGGGGCCTCGCGGGGGACATGTCCAGTGGCCGCGCCCGGGTCAGCCCGCTGGTGAGTGACGCAGCCGGGGGACATGTCCAGTGGCCGCGCCCGCGCGCCCGGGTCAGCGCCCGGACCGTCAGCGGCGGATGGACTTGAGCTTGCCTGTCAGGGCGCGAAGCCCGGCGGGGGCCCTCTTCGCTGCCTGTGCAGCCTTGCGGGCCAGCTGGTACGCGGCGTAGCGAAGCTTCCGCACCGGCAGGTCCCAGGTCCCGGGGTACTCGACGCCGCGTCCGCCGAAGGACTTTTTAAACGCCGTGAAGCCGGCCCACTTGTGGTCCGGTTGGCCTTCGGGGGCCACGCCCCAGAGGTCCACGTGCTTCAAGCCCTTCTCCTTGGCGTCGGCCATCAGCGTCACCAGCAGCGGGATTCCGGCACTGAGCTTGCGGTGGGCGTCATCCAGCGCTGCGTGAGCGTAGGTCCGGGTGTCCGTGGAGTCGTAGGCCAGGGCCGCGGCGATGGGACTGCCCTCCAGTTCGGCAATGAACAGCGTCGCGGCTCCCGTCGGCATCAGGGAGCGGGCCACCTGGCTGAGATATTCATCGCTCTGGGGCTTGAAGCCGTTGCGGGCAGCCGTCAGGTGGAGGAACTCCAGCAGCACCGAGATCTCGGCCGGATCCTTGGTGGCGCGGAACGTCACGCCCTTTTTATGGATATTCCGGTACAGGTTGCGGTTCACCGGCTTCATGTCCGCCAGGACTTCCTTGAAGTCGCGGTCCAGGTCCACGATCCAGCTCAGCTCCGGCTGCTGGTTCACCGGCGCGGGCTGCAGGCCGCGGCGGCGCAGTTCCCCGGCGGCGGCCGGGACAGCGAGCCCGGCGCTGACCGGCTCGATCCGGACGAACACCGCGCCTGTCCGGCGTGCCAGATCAGTCAGGGCCGCCAGGGCGGTGTCGAATGCCTCAACCGACGCCGCCACCGGACCGTAGGGTGTGTACAGCAGCTTCCCGGCCGGATTCGACTCCTCCACAGCGAGGAAGCTCCAGCCGGGCCCGGACTGTTCATGGACGGTCCGGCCGAGCGCGCGCTGGAAGTCGGCCCAGTGGGGGCCCTGCAAAAAATAATCCACGTAATCAGGCTTTCAGTCCGGTGGTGACGGCAAACGCCAGGGCGGTCTCTGCAGCGCCGGAGATGGCGTGCACATTGACGGGGGCCTCGGCGGCGGGCAGGAACGCGCTCGCGCCGCGGCCCAGGCGGAGTTCGCCTTTGGGGGAGTCGAGCAGGACCGTGCCGGCAACGACGATGACCACTCCGGCGCCGGATTGAGCCAGCGGCACCGGTCCTTGGCCGGGCTGAAGCTCGACGCGCTGCAGCTGGAACTCCCGGAACGGGGGACGGTAGAGCTCCTGGTCCAGCATCGTGGTCTCGGCCTCAAGCATAGGCACCCCGACGGCTTCGAACGCCACGGTCCGGAGCAACTCCGGGACGTCCACGAATTTGGGCGTCAGCCCGCCGCGGAGCACGTTGTCGGAGGAGGCCATCACCTCGATCCCGAGCCCGCGAAGGTAGGCATGCACGTTGCCGGCGGGCAGGTACACGGCTTCGCCCGGCGCCAGCGAGATCCGGTTCAGCAGCAGCGAGATCAACACACCCGGGTCTCCGGGGTACTCGGCGTTGAGGTTCACGACGGTGGTCAGCTCCGCCACGTGCCCCGCCATCGGCGCTCCGGAGATGAGGGCGGCCACGATCATCGCAGTGGCATGCGAGACGTCCTCACCGCCTGCGATGAGGCGCTCGAAGGCGGCGCGGAGGGCTGCCGGCTCGTCCGGCTGTGCCAGGTCCGCCAACAGCGCCGGGACCAGCGGCGGCAGGTCCAGCCCCGCAAGGTCAAAGCATGCCGCCAGGTGCAGGAATACGGCCCGTGACTCCGCGGCCGGGCGGAAACCGCACAGCGCCTCGAAGTCCGTCAGCGCGAAGATCATTTCGGGCTTGTGGTTGTCGTCCTTATAGTTGCGCTCGGTGGCATCACGGGCGACGCCGGCCGCCTCCTCACGGGCAAAGCCTTCCCGCGCCTGCTCCAGGGTGGGGTGGACCTGCAGGGAGAGCGGACGCTCGGCGGCAAGGACCTTCATCAGGAACGGGAGCCGGGGTCCGAACTCGGCAACGCTCTCATTGCCCAGGTGGTGCACCGGGTCGTCCGCGATCAGGTCATCCAGGGGGCGGCGGCCGTCGCCCTCGGAGCTGGACACGGCCGCCGCAGCCGCAGCCGAGCGCGCCACGGACGGGGAGTCCGGGTGCGCGCCGATCCACAGTTCCGCCTCGGGACCACCGGAGGCGGGCCTGCCGAGCAGCTTCGCGATCGCCGTCGTTGAACCCCAGGCGTAGGGCCGGAGGACGTTCTCAAGTTCGTACACTGCCTGGTCCCTATCTCGTCAAGAACGTTCGGTCGTTACGGTTTCGGTGGAACGCCGGTTCGGGCGGCAAGTGCTGCCCGGCGGCGGCCCGGTGCTAGAGCGGCGCGCACTGGCCGTTCGTGGCGACGAGGTCGCGGATGGACTGTTCGTCGCCCTGGCGCTTGAAGTCGTTGAGCATCTTTTCGGTGATCGGCTTGCCGTCCGGCGTCGTGGTCACCGGGGTGAAGTCCGACGGCGGTGGCGCCACCTGCTTGGCAGGCGCCGCGCCCGCGGCGGAGAGCGGTCCGGGCGCAGCCTGGGGCACCATGCTGTCGTCCGCGGCAGCGGAGGACTTTGCCGCGAGGAGCTGGTCCACCCGTTTGTGGATGACGTTGAAGTCCGGGACCGTGGAGAACGAGGCATCGAAGTCCGGCGGGCCGATGGTCAGCCGGCTGACGTCCTGGCCCTTGGCCTTCATGGCCAGGTCCACGAAGCTGCCGAGCTGGCTCGCCGAAATGTTGGAGTCCACCACTTTGGTGCCCGCTTTGGCAATGTCCTCGAACTTTGCCAGCAGCTTTGCCGGATCCAGCTGCTTGAGCATCGCCTGCTGGACGCACTGCTGCCGCTGGATGCGGGCGTAGTCGTCCACGAATTCCCGCGAGCGGCCGTACCAGAGGGCGTGGTACCCGTCCAGGGTCTGGTCGCCTGCCGGGATCCAGCCCAGCGGCATGCCGTGGATTCCGTTGGCCTCGTCCACCATATTGCCGCTCAGGGGGACCCAGCCGCCGGCCTTGATCCTGATGCCGCCCATCGCGTCGATCAGCTTGGAAAAGCCCTCCATGTCCACCAGGACGTAGGCCTGCACCTTGATGCCCAGGGTCCCGGAAACCGCCTCCAGCGTCGCCTGCGCCCCTGGGTCCGCCACCCCGGGGTAGAGGTTCTGGTATTCGTTGGTGACCTCGGTATTGATGGCGTTGATGAGGCACTCGTCGCCGCAGTCGTAGCCGTCGGGGTAGATGCGGCCCATGGGGGATTCTTTGCTGAACTGCGCGTTCTGCAGGTTCCGCGGCACCGAGATGATCGCGGTCTTGCCCGTCTTGGCGTCAACGCTGATGACGGAGAGGCTGTCCGGGCGGCGTCCCGTGCGGTCCGCTCCGGCGTCGCCGCCCATCATGAGGAAGTTGTACCGCCCTTCGGACGGTTCAATGGTGGGGCCGTTGGCAAAGATGCTCCCGATGGCGTCGCGTCCCACGTTGAGCAGGTAGGCGGCGTAGCCGAGGGAACCGCTGCCGAGGACCATTGCCAGCACCAGGGCCAGGACAACGGCGGGACGCACCTTCGGCCTGAGCAGGACGGGCCGGATCAGGCGCAGGGTGTTGTAGAACAGGACCGCCCAGCCGACGGCGAGGGCGGCCAGGCCGAGGACCAGCAGGAGCGAGCCGAGGGGGTTGGTGACGAGGTTCATCAGGGTCGGGCGCGCCGTCAGGAGCAGGACCACAGCCACCAGTGCCAGCGCCCACACCACCAGGGTGACGCGCAGGGCGGCCCGTCCCAGCCGCCGGTTGCCGGCAACGATCTGGGCGCTGCCGGGAACCAGCATCGTCATGAGGACCAGCAGGAACGCGCGCTTGGTAAGGACCGGTGCCGCGGCGCCCCAGGGATACCGGACGGGATCCGCCCGCGGCTGCTGCCGGTCCTCTGGCTCGGAACGGCCGCTCGGCGAGGCGCGGGGGTAACTGTTGGTCATCAGGGAGTTCCTTAGCGGCTGCCCCGCGGAGCGGCGTTTCCGTCAGCGAACACGTCGCTTACTTTTTGCCGCAGGCTGGCGCCCTTGGCCGTGGCGACGTCGTTGAGTTCCTGGGCGAATTCAACGAGGCGGGCCCTGAGCTGGACGGCAAGGCTGTCGGTGCCCGCCGCCAGGATCCGCACGGCCAGGAGCCCGGCGTTCCGCGCGCCTCCGATGGACACCGTGGCGACGGGAACACCGGCGGGCATCTGCACGATGGACAGCAGGGAGTCCATGCCGTCGAGCATCTTGAGCGGTACGGGGACGCCGATGACGGGGAGCGGCG
This sequence comes from Arthrobacter sp. B3I9, assembly GCF_030816935.1. NCBI lineage: Bacteria > Bacillati > Actinomycetota > Actinomycetes > Micrococcales > Micrococcaceae > Arthrobacter > Arthrobacter sp. B3I9. Next base: position 3,327,409 of record NZ_JAUSYO010000001.1, on the reverse strand, counting down.
TCACGGCGGCCAGCATGCCGGGCAGGTGTGCTGCTCCGCCTGCGCCGGCGATGATGACGCGCAGTCCGCGCTCGTGCGCGGTCTGCCCGTACCGGATCATTTCGGCGGGCATGCGGTGGGCGGAGACGACGTCGGCCTCGAACGGGATGCCGAACTCGGCGAGGGCCTCAGCGGCTGCCTCCATGACGGTCCAGTCCGAGTCCGAGCCCATGACGAGGCCCACGAGAGGAGCGCCGTCGTTGGGTGCATCCTGCGTTGCACCGGGGGCGGTCTGCGGCTCGGTGCTGGCGCTCATACTGTCTCCTCGGGATGTCCTGATGCAGTGCTGGCCTGTACCCGTCCGTTGCGGATGATGTTGGCGACGGTGGCGGCCCTGGCCCGGACCGATTCAACCTCCGCCGTCGACGTTCCAACGAGGTTCACGTGGCCGATCTTCCGGCCCGGCCGAACCGCCTTGCCGTAGCAGTGGACCTTGGCTGCAGGTTCGCTGGCCAGGGCTGCCGGATAGGCGGAAAACAGGTCCTGGTTCTCGCCGCCGAGGAAGTTCTTCATGACGACGACGGGGCCGAGGACGTCCGTGGCGCCCAACGGCAGGTTCAGGATTGCGCGCAGGTGCTGTTCGAACTGGCTGGTGACCGAGCCATCCTGGGTCCAGTGACCGGTGTTGTGCGGGCGCATCGCCAGCTCATTGATCAGGAATCCCGCTCCGACGCCGGGCGTCTCGAACAGTTCCACGGCCATGACACCCGTGACGCCGAGCTCGTTGGCGATCCGCAGGGCGGCGCTCTCGGCCGCAGCGGCCACCTCGAGTGGAATGTCCAGTGCCGGGGCGATCACTTCATCACACACGCCGTCGACCTGGACGGTGTGCACCACAGGCCACGCACGCGACTCGCCATCCGGGGTCCGGGCTACGAGCGCGGAGAGTTCCCGGCTGAACTCGACCTTGGCCTCGGCCAGCAGCGGAGACATGGCCTCGAACCAAGCGGAGGCAGCGGCGGCGTCCTCGGCGGAGTCGATGATCCGCACGCCCTTGCCGTCGTAACCGCCACGCGGGGTCTTCAGGACCACGGGCCAGCCGTTGTCATCGCCGAAGGCGATGAGCTCTGCCACGTCGGCGACGGCGGCCCAGCGCGGGTTGGGCAGTTCCAGCCGGTCGATGGCGGCGCGCATGACGAGCTTGTCCTGCGCGTTGACCAGCGCGTCAGGCCCGGGGTGGACGTTGACGCCGGCCTGGATCAGGGCGCGCAAATGCTCGGTGGGCACATGCTCATGGTCGAAGGTCAGCACGTCAACGTCCCGGGAGAACTCCAGGAGGTGGTCCAGATCGGTGTAATCACCGACCGGGGCGTTGGGCACGGCGGAGACCGCCGAGACGTCCTCACCTTCGGCAAGGACGTGGAGCTCGAAGCCCAGGGCGGTGGCCGCCGGGGCCATCATGCGGGCCAGTTGGCCGCCGCCAACGACACCGATTACAGGAAAAGTCATATGTCCCAGCCTACCGAAAACCTCGCGCGAACCCCGACTCTGCCGTGGCCGGGGCGGGCAGGACGGGCAATCCTGCGGCCTGTGCGCCCGCTCCGGGGGTGGGCTTGTGGGCTCCCTGGTGCCCTCCAGCGCACCCGGGAAGCACTCCAACGGGGCGGCCGCCCAGCAAACGGCGCTAAAATGGGCCGTTGGGCCAAGGCCGACAGTTCTGAGCAGGCCATGGAGGGTCATGAATACAACACTTACTGAGCGCGTGCGCGGGCTGGCCTCGCTGTTCTGGCGCGAAGTGGCCAAGTTCGGAGCCGTGGGCGGTATTGCGTTCGTCATCGATAACGGACTGACGTACTACCTGATGCACGGACCGATGACGGACAGTGAGGCCAAAGCGCGCTTTGTCGGCGCCAGCGTCGCCACCATCTTCTCGTGGATAGCCAACCGCTTCTGGACGTTCCGCCACCGCCGCCAGGACAACGTGGTGCGCGAGTTCGTGATGTTCATCCTCATTAACGGCATCGGCATCGGCATCTCCACCGGATTCACCGCGCTCGCCAAGTACGGGTTCGGCGTCACCGACAAGAACCTGCTCTTCTCGGCCGGGATCGTCGGCATCCTCGTAGCCACCGTGGTGCGGTTTTTCGCCTACCGCTTCCTGGTGTTCAACAAGGAACTGGACGAAGAGCCGGAGTTCTCGCACGACCACGAAATCATCGAGCGGCACCCGCACAGCACCGCTGGCGTCCGGGTGCCGGAAGCGCGCGTCGAGGACCCGGATCTGCCCGGGCACCAGTCCTAACCCGGCCATCAGCCCTGGGGCGTCGCCGCCGGGGCCTCGGCACGGCCCCTACCCGGCGTCGGCTCTTACCCGGCGTCGGCTCCTACGAGGCGTCGACGCGTTCGGCGCTGAGCAGCTTGTCCGTCACCTCGACGTCGGGGTGCACCAGCACCACGGAGCCGTCCGACTTCCAGGCGCCCAAAGCGCGTGACAGGGCCGCTTCCAGGCCGTCCGCCGCGGGCACCAGCAGCCGCTGCGCTCCGGCCGGCAGGGCAGCAAACCCGTCCAGCAGCCCGGAGTGCGTGTGCTCCGCACCGGCGGTGGTCAGCAGGGCCGGGCGCGATGGTTCCGGCTCCACGTGCGGCAGGAAGACGTCACCATGGGAGCGGACTTCCGCTGCATAGTCGACGACGCCGCTGGGCAGCTCGCCCGGCCAGCGCATCGCGAGGGCGGGCAGCGCCACCGCCAGGACGGCGTCGAACGCCCCCTGGGCCGCGGCGGGGCCGGGATCGTCCGTGGCCACCAGGTCGGCCTCGCCCGCGTCGAGGATGAGCTCCATCCCCAGTTGCCAGGCAGCGAGGGCGAGGATCAGCGATTTCCAGTGAGCAGGCAGGTCCAGCCGGAGCCGCGTACCGGGCTCGGCATCGAGTTCGTCCTGCAGGAGGTTGCTGGTTTTCGCGACCCAGTTGTCCAGGACCCGGCCCGAGAGCTCAACGCGCTCGCCCTCCGGTCCGTACCAGGTGAGCCGCGGCGAGGTGGCCTGGCCGGAACGCAGGGCGGTCATCAGGTCGAATGCCGGAATACTCATGCGTTCATCTTGTCACGGGCCCTCCTGACGCCGCGCCGGGCCGTGTGTTCTCCGTCATAGCGCCGCCCGGGAATCGGCCTTTCCCGACATGCGGGACGCAAAGCGGCCCCAGAATTCGGGCAAAAGCGCCAAAAGTACTCAGTACACTGATGGTTGCAGGGTTGCGGCAGCCCGGAAGAACCGGACAATCCCGGGCGTGGCGTGCCCATGCATTGGATGAGCGGGTGACTATTATTCCGGCCGCGGCTTGACTCCCGGATACTTACACGCGTGTAATTAGGTATCGAAGGCCGCTGCGCAGAAACCGGAACACATCCGATTGTCCAAGCGACAGGCAGGGGCTGCAAAAATCAGGAAGGAACGCCATGGGGCTAGCAGAGCGTATCCATGAAGATGCCGTCGTTGCCGGCCAGGCCACGGCGAAGTACCGTTCACGGGGCGTGCCGAGTGATTGGTACGTGGATCCGGCCGACCCGGATGCAGCAGACCGCTACAACGAACACACACGAGATTCACTCCAGGACGCGGCCACCGCCTTCCTTGCGGCGCACGACGAGCTTCTAGGCGGCGGCCCGGACCAGGATAACGACCTGGACGACCCGCCGATGGAACTGCCGCCACTCCAGGCTGGGAACACCTCCCAGCCGGTCTGGATCGGGCTGCCCTCGCAGCAGGACTTCGACGATGAAGGCGAGCTCGGCTGGCAGACGGATGCGCTCTGTGCGCAAACGGATCCGGAGGCGTTCTTCCCTGAGAAGGGCGGCTCCACCCGCGACGCCAAAAAGGTGTGCGGCGCATGCAATGTACGGTCGCAGTGCCTCGAGTACGCCCTGTCCAACGACGAGCGTTTCGGGATCTGGGGCGGTCTCTCCGAGCGGGAGCGCCGCCGGCTTAGGAAGCGAGCAGTCTAATTCTTCAGGAAGTACGAGTCACCGCTGTCGTGGTCGCCCACGACGGCGGCGACTTCCTCCCCAGGACCCTTGCGGCGCTGGCGGCCCAGACCCGACCGGCGGATGCTGTCATCGGCGTCGACACCGGCTCGCGTGACCATTCAGCAGCACTCCTGGAACAGTCGCTCGGCAAGGCCAACGTCACTTCCTTCGAGCAGCACCGGAGCGGCCTGGGTTCCGCCGTGGCGGCCGGCCTCGCCGCCCTTGCGCCCTGGCGCTCGGAAAGCCCGGCCGTGCAGGCACAGGAAAAGACACAGGACAGGGGCGCCGGCAGCCGGCCGGACAAGGACTGGATCTGGCTGCTGCACGACGACGCCGCGCCCGCGCCGGAGGCCCTCGCCGAACTGTTGCACGCCGTGGAACGGGCGCCGTCGGTCACCGTGGCGGGCTGCAAACAGCTCGACTGGGATGCCGAACGGCGCCTGATCGACGTCGGGCTCTCCACCAGCCGCTGGGCTGAACGGGTGACCCTCATCGACGCTGACGAACTGGACCAGGGGCAGTACGACGGCCGCAGCGACACTTTTGCCGTCAACTCTGCCGGCATGCTCGTCCGCCGGGACGTCTGGGAGGACCTCGGGGGCTTTGATCCTGCGCTCCCCGGGAGCGGCGACGACGTCGACTTCTGCTGGCGCAACCGGCTTGCCGGAAACCGGGTGGTGGTGGTGCCAGCGGCCACGATGTTCCATGTCTCCCACCGCCCCCACGCACTGGGCACCGCGAAAGCGGCACGTAAGGCACAGGTCTATCTCCGCCTCAAACACGCGGCCGGCTGGCAGGTCCCGCTGCACGCTGCCGGGGCACTCCTGGGGAGCCTGTTCCGGCTTGTTTTGAGCATCGCGGTCAAGGACCCGGGCCACGGCTTCTCCCAGCTGCTCGCAACTTTCTCGGCGCTCGGCAGCCCCGCTGCAGTCGCCCGCCGGCCGCCGCAACGCCGCCCGTACCCGCCGTATCCGCCGTTCCGTGATCAAGGGCCTCCAGACACCCCGGCGTGAAGTCTGGGCGCACCGGCGCTCCCTGATCGAAGCCCTGGGCGCCGACGACGTGCTGGAGGGCACTGCCGGCCACGGGCTGGCCGAACAGCCCAGCGGCGACTCGGACCAAGACTTCGCAGCCCTGGCCACGCCCGAGCGCGGCTGGGTGGGCAGCGGCGCGCTGCTTGCCGTGCTCGTCACCGCGGCCGCTTCGCTGGCCGGGCTTCTTACCCTGTTCGGGGCAGAGGCCGTCTCCGGCGGTGCGCTGATTCCTGTCTCGCTCCGGCTGGACGAGATCTGGACCCATGCCTCCAGCTGGTGGATCAGCCTCGGCGCCGGGCTCCCCGGCCATGGCGATCCCTTCGACTACGTGCTCTGGCTGCTCGGCGTATTTGGCGCCGGAGATGCCAACGCGGCCGTGGTCTGGCTCCTTATCCTCGCGATGCCGCTGTCCGCCCTCGGCGCCTGGTTGGCGGCCGGCGCCTTGACCCAGCGGCGTCGGCTCCGGCTGGCCGCGGCCTTTTTCTGGGCCGCCGCGCCGGCCCTCCAGGTGGCCCTGAACCAGGGGCGCCTCGGCGCGCTGCTGGCACACGTGCTGCTTCCCCTGCTTGTCCTCGCCCTCCTGCGGGCTACCGGCAGCGCCGTCGGGCGTGGCCGCTATGCCGCTCCTTCCGCTGGGAAGTGGCGCCCCGCCGAAGAGCCGCCCGCAAAGCCGGGCATCAACGGAACGCCTTCCTGGACCGCGGCGGCCGCAGCCGGCCTCGCCCTGGCGGTCGTCACCGCGGCGGCACCGGCCCTGCTGCTGCCCTTGGTCCTGGTGGTGGTCCTGTGCGGCGTGCTCCTCGGCCGCCGGGGCCGCACGGTCTGGTGGGCGCTGTTGCCCAGCGCGGCCCTTTTTGTGCCGTTCGCCTTGTCCGTCATCGACCGGCCGCGGGCCTTGCTGGCCGATCCCGGCCTGCCCCTCGGCTTCGATGCCGCGCCACTCTGGCAGCAGGCGCTGGGGCAGCCGCTGCGTTTCGCCGGGGATGGCGGCCTGACCGGCCTTCCGTTCTTCGGCGGCAGCACCGGGGCCCCGTTTGTTCCATGGGCGCTGCTATTGGCGCTTTTGGCCGGGCTGCCCGCCCTGCTGCTCGCGATCACCGCACTGTTCCTGCCGGGACGCCGGGCACGCGTTTCCCGCTGGCTGTGGGCGGGCTCGGCCCTGGTGCTCGCCGGCGGCTGGCTCGCCGGACACGTTGCCACCGGCGCCGGAACGGACATCCTGGTCACCCCCTTCACCGGACCCACGGTGTCCGCTGCCGGGTTCGGGATCCTCGGCGCGGCCTTGCTCGGTGCCGAAGGCGTGCTCGACGCCGCCGGCCGGGCCGCCGCAGCCACAGCCGGCCGCGCTATCCTGCTCCGCACCACGGCCGCCGCGGCCACATGCCTGCTGGTCGCCGGGCCCCTGGCCGGACTGGCGGTCTGGGCCGCGCAGAACCTATCGCAAAGCGAAAGTCCGGCTGCGACGTCGGGCGACGGCTCTTCCCCGGCCCCTACGGGCAGCCTCGGCACCGCGCGCCTGATCCAGCCGTCCACGGCGCGCACGCTCCCGGCCACGGCGACCGACCGCGGGGAGGGCCCGGAACAGGCCCGCACCCTGCTTATTTCCATCACCGGAAACGGCGGCTACGATGCCACTCTCATGCGGGGCGCCGGGACCACCCTGGACGCACTGTCCGCCGTCGCCGCCGCCCGGCCCATCCAGGGGGCGCCGGGAAGTGAAACCATCCGGAACGACGACGCCGTCGCCAGTTCCCTGCGCAGTGTCGTGGCGACGATCGTGGCCGGGCAGGGAGTGGATCCGCGCGAGGACCTGGAACGGCTCGGAGTCGGCTTCGTGGTGCTGCGGGCTTCAGACACCGCCACCGAGCTCGCCTCCGGCCGGATTGACGCCGTCCCCGGGCTGGTCGCCGTCGGAAAGACGGACGCGGGCTGGCTTTGGCGGATCAGTCCCCTGAACCAGCCGGTCATCGCGGCTGCCGACGTCGCCCACCGCGTGCGGATCACCGACGGCGCCGGCGCCGCCATCGGGCTCCTGCCGTCCGAAACCGTGTCAGCCGGCGCCTCGGTGCCTGCCGGGCCGGAAGGCAGGCTGGTCGTGATGGCCGAACACGCCGACCCGGGCTGGAGCGCCTGGCTCGACGGCCGGCGCCTGACCGCCACCACCTCGGGCTGGGCGCAGGCTTTCACCCTGCCTGCCGAGGGCGGCAGCCTCAGCATCCGCTACGAGTCCCTCTGGGCTCTCTGGGCGGGCATCGCCCAGGCTGTCGTGATCGGCCTGACCGCCCTGCTCGCCATACCCATGCCGGCCCGCCGGCCGAACACCGGGATCTCACGGGACGAAGGCTCCCTCCGTAAGGAACATCAACATGCATAAGGAACCCGGCGCCACCGCGGCACAGCCGAAGCCGGAACAGCGGAAGGCGGCACAGCCGAATCCAGCACAGCCGAAGCCGGCACAGCAGAAGCGCCGTCCCCGCGGCGGCACTGCGGCCGGGGTCCTCTCCGCCCTTGTCCTGGTTGCCGCGGGCGGCGGGCTCGTGTCGGCTGCGTCGCTCGCGCCGCAGGGGCCCGGCAGCAGCAGGCAGCTGGAGGCACCCCTGGCAGCCGTTCCTGCGGGCAGCAGCCTCGGTGTTTGCCCGGGCCCCGCCCGGCTGCTGCAAGGGACTCCGGTGGGCACCGACGCGCAGTTCAGCCCGGAGTCAGCCACCGCGAAGAGCACGGTCAGCGCCGTTGTGCTGGGCTCGCCCGCGGGAACGGTCCCCGGCAGCCGGCTCGCTACGCTCAAAGGCAATACCCTTGTCGAAATCGCCAAGGCCGCAGACCCCTCGGCAACGGACACCTCATCCGCCAAACCTGCCGCCAGTTCGCCGGCGCTGCCGGCCGGTGTAGCGCCAGGGCACGTGGTGGACGATGTCACCGTCCTCAGCGCGGATGCGCAGGCGAACCGCCAGGCCACCGCCGGCGCCATCATGAGCTACACGGCCGGCGACGGCGACCTTCGCGGTTCCGCCGCCGCGGGCTGCCAGCAGCCTGGGAATGATCTGTGGCTGGTCGGGGCGAACACCGCACTCGGCCGGACAGCGGTCCTGAACCTCAGCAATCCGTCCAGCACTCCGGCCACGGTCAGCCTGGACCTTTACGGCGCCAAGGGCCTGATCCAGGCCCCCGGAAGCCGCGGACTCCTGCTGGCCCCGGGCAGCACCCGTTCGGTCATCCTCGCCGGCCTCGCCCCCGGGCAGCAACGGCTGGGGGTTCGGGTCCACAGCGCCGGCGGCCCTGTCGCCGCCGTCATCCAGCAGAGCGTACTGCGCGGACTGATTCCCGGCGGAGTCGACTTCATCGTTCCCGGGACCGCCCCCGCGGCCCGCCAGGTGGTCACGGGCGTGGACATCCAAGACCCCGCGGCGCTGGGCGCGCTCACGGCGAAATCCGGCTTTTCCGACGCCGGGCCCGCGCTTCATATTGCCGTCCCGGGATCCGCCGACGCCGTCGTGGCCATCAAGCTCTACGGACGCGACGGGAAGAAGGCCCTGCCCGGTGGCGGCGTCGTGAAGGCGAAGGCCGGTGCGGTCACCGAGGTTCCGCTGGCCGGCGTGCCGGCCGGTTACTACACCATCGAGGCCACCTCGGACGTTTCCTTTACCGCTGCCGCGCGGGTCACCAAGGGACTTGCCTCCGAAGACGCCGCGGACATCGCCTGGTCCCCGGCCTCGGCCCGGCTCGGCAGCGAGCACGTCGTGCCCGTGCCCACCGCGGGGGACCGTTACCTGGTATTCGGCGCACCGGACGGGCGGGCCACAATCTCCTATACGCCGATTACGGCGGACGGAAAGGTGCGGACGGCCGCGGCCACGGATATGGCCGGCGGAACCACGGCCTCCATCAAGGTACCCGCCGAGCTGGAGGGTTCGCCGGTGGTCGGCTACCTGCTCTCCGCCGCCGGCGAAGCCGCCTATGGCACTGTGCTGTTGCAGCAGGACGGCACGCAGGACGTTTCCACCGTCGCAGTGGCTCCCGGCGCCGCTGGCCAGGAGCAGGTCCCTGTCGCGCTGGGATACTGACCGGCGGCGGCGCGGGAACCGGTACAGGGCCGCCGGCGGATCTGGACCGGGTCAGTATCGGCGGCGGTAGACCGGGTCCAGGGATTCGGGCGGCACGCCGAGCATCTCCGCGGTGCGCTCCACCACGACGTCGTGCACCAGGTCCTGGAGTTCCTCACGGCTGCCACAGGCCTGCTCCACCACGAGCCGGTACAGGGTGATGACCGGACCTTCCTCTTCCGTCGCCGGGCTGTAAGCGCCCATCGGTGCCGGGGTTCCATCCGCAACGAGCTGTTCCAGGCCGGGGGGAATCTCGTCGACGGCAAAGCGGACGCCGTCCAGGGGTTTCCCCCAGATGTCGTGGAGCCGCTGGGCCGAATCCAGGACGAGGTCATCGAAACGGTCGGAACGGGTCCGGTAGCCCGGGAGGGTCGGGAGCATGAGCTCGCCCCTGAGGCCCCGCCCGTGCCTGTTCCGCCGGCGCTCCCGGAAACCCTTAGGCCTCGCGGCAGGGCCGGAACCGGTGGGCGCGGTAATGGCACCGGAAGCTCCGGCGTCGGGGTCAGCCAAGCGGACCGTAAAACCCGGATCTTGGTGCGGTGACTGCATGTCTCGACTCTAAACCCGGCGGATGATTTACGCGATACGGACCCCGCGACCCGCCGCGGAACGTCCAAGGGTGCCGGGTTCCGGCGCCTAAGGGGAGTAGTCTGTGGTCTCGTGGGTGCAATTCGTCTTTGTTCAAGGTCAGCCTGCCGCAATTCGGCGGTGGCCACGTTGACGTATGTCTACGCCGACTCCACCGCAGTGCTGGGGCCGCTCGCAACGTTCGCGGAACCGCATTGCTACGACCTCTGCGAGCAGCACGCCGACTCGTTGACGGTCCCGCGCGGCTGGGAGGTCCTGCGGCTGGCGATGCCCGCGACGCCGGCGGGCCCCGGACCCGATGACCTGTTGGCTCTGGCGGACGCTGTCCGCGAAGCGGCGTCCCGGCCCGCCGCGCCCGAAACTGTCCAGGGCCAGCGCAGCGCGCATCCGGCCCTGGAAGCGCCGGCTGTGGCGGAGGGCACCCGCCGGGGCCACCTTCGCATCCTGCGCGAACCATCGTGAGCTCCAACTGGCGGTAGGCTGGGAAGTGCAAACTCCGTAAGCCACCGGCGCCTGCTGCGGCGTCCACCAGGGAGCGTTCACCATGCCGAATCTCAGCCCCGAGCTCTTGTCCGTCCTGCGATGCCCCGTCACTGGATCCGCACTGGTCCAGGAAGGCGAGGAGCTCGTTGCGACGGAGGCCGACGGTAACGGAACGATGCCGCGCTACCGCATCGAGGACGGTATCCCGCTTCTGCTGCCGCCGGAGTTGCTCTCCGCAGCAACCGCAGCCCCCGCTTCCCAGCACGACGCCGACCAGCACGACGCCGCGTCCCGCACCGCCGGCTAGGGCGGCCCTGACCGGCAGAACAGACCAGCCCGGCGACGGTCCCGCCCGGACCTTCCCCCTTGCGGCGATCCCCGAACCAGGCCGCACCGAATTACTTCCCGTACACGCAAGGTCACAGCCACCCCGGCCACCGATGACCAGCCGGCAACCCAAAAGGATTCACATGACTTTCGATTACAAGATCGCGGACATCTCCCTCGCCGAGGCGGGCCGCCACCAGATCCGCCTGGCAGAGCACGAAATGCCCGGGCTGATGTCCCTGCGCGCGGAGTTCGGCGCGAGCCAACCGCTCAAAGGCGCCCGGATCGCCGGATCCCTGCACATGACCGTGCAGACCGCCGTGCTGATCGAGACCCTTACCGCCCTCGGCGCCGAGGTCCGCTGGGCCTCCTGCAACATCTTCTCCACCCAGGACGAGGCCGCCGCCGCCGTCGTGGTCGGCAACGGCACCGTTGAGGACCCGCAGGGTGTTCCGGTCTTCGCTTGGAAGGGTGAAACCCTCGAGGAATACTGGTGGACTGCGGAGCAGATCCTCACCTGGCCCGGCGCGGACACCGACCCGGACCTTGGTGCCAACATGATCCTTGACGACGGCGGCGACGCCACCATGCTGGTCCACAAGGGCGTCGAATTCGAAGCCCTCGGCGCCGTGCCGGAGGCCGCTTCGGACGAATCGGACGAAGGCCGGGTCTTCCTGGACGTCCTGCGCGCCTCGCTGCAGGCGGACCCGCAGAAGTGGACCCGGATCAGCTCCCGCCTGCTCGGAGTCACCGAGGAGACCACCACCGGCGTCCACCGCCTGTACCAGCTCGCCGAGCAGGGAAAGCTGCTGTTCCCGGCGATCAACGTCAACGACTCCGTCACCAAGAGCAAGTTCGACAACAAGTACGGCATCCGGCACTCGCTGCCGGACGGCATCAACCGCGCCACCGACGTCCTCATGGGGGGCAAGGTCGCCGTTGTCTGCGGTTACGGCGACGTCGGCAAGGGCGCGGCGGAGGCCTTCCGCGGCCAGGGCTCGCGGGTGATCGTGACCGAGATCGACCCCATCTGCGCCCTCCAGGCAGCGATGGACGGTTACCGGGTCGCAAAGCTTGAATCCGTCCTCGGCGAGGGCCACATCTTCATCACCACCACCGGCAACAAGGACGTTATCCTGGCCGAGCACATGGCCGGCATGCGGGACAAAGCGATCGTGGGCAACATCGGGCACTTCGACAACGAGATCGACATGGCCGGGCTGGCCCGGATCCCCGGCATCAAGAAGGTCCAGATCAAGCCGCAGGTGCACGAGTGGGTCTTCGACGAGGGCACCTCCGAAGAGCGGTCCATCATCGTCCTGTCCGAAGGCCGGCTGCTGAACCTCGGCAATGCCACCGGGCACCCGTCGTTCGTGATGAGCAACTCATTCGCCAACCAGACCATCGCCCAGATCGAGCTGTTCACCAAGCGGGACCAGCCCGACGGCGAGCGTGAATACGAAAAGCAGGTCTACGTGCTGCCGAAGGTCCTCGACGAAAAGGTCGCCCGGCTGCACCTGGACGCCCTCGGCGTCGAGCTGACCGAGCTGTCCAAGGAGCAGGCCCAGTACCTGGACCTTGACGTCGCGGGCCCGTACAAGCCGGGGCACTACCGCTACTAGAAACCGGATGCTGCCCGTTTCCCGACCGCAGCAAGGTAATCCCTGGAAGGACCCGAGTATCGTGATCGCCCCGAAAAGCTGGAGCGCCGGCCGCAAGATCGCCGTGCTCGGAGCGGTCTGCGCCCTTGCTGCGGCAGGCGGAGTTTTTGCCGCGACGGGGCCGCTGGCCCACGCGTCCTTCGCCTCCGAGGCGGCGTCGCCGGAACGTTCGACGCCGGGGCTTGCCTTCCCTGTGGTTGCCCCGGTCAAGCTTGACGTCTCGCCCGCGAACGCGGCCACCCAGGTCAATCCGGCCGCGCCGGTGACTTTGAAGGTGGCCAACGGAAAGATCGAGCGCGTGGCCCTCACCAGCGGATCCGGCGACGCGGTGAAGGGCACCCTCGGCGCAGGCGGCTCCAGCTGGACAGCATCGGAACCGTTGAAATTCAATACCCGCTACACCTATACCTTCGCCGTGCTCGACGGTGCCGGGCGCAAGAGCAACACCACCCGGAGCTTCACGACGGTCTCCACCGCCAATGAGGCCGACGCCGCGATCTACCCACTGGACGGCATGAAGGTCGGCGTGGCACAGCCCCTGCAGATCACCTTCAGTGAACCGGTCCTCAACCGGGACGCCGTCGAGAAAGCCATCAAGGTCACCTCCACGTCCGGCCAGGCCGGCGATTTCCACTGGTTCAGCAACACCATGGTCAGGTACCGTCCGGAGGTCTTCTGGGCCGCGAACAGCACCATCACCATGGATCTGAAGCTGTTCGGCGTGGAGCTCGGCAACGGGCAGGTCGGGAACTTCAACAAGGTAGTCACCGTGCACATCGGCGACAAAAAGACGGCTGTGGCAGACGCGACAGCGCACACCTTCACGGCCAGCGTCAACGACCAGCAGGTCGGCAAGTGGCCGGCGACCATGGGTGACACGCGGTTCCCCTCGGCAAGGGGTTTCCTCGTCTTCATGGAGAAGTACCGCGTGGAGCACATGGATGCGTCCACCATCGGGCTCAAACCGGGCGACCCGGCGTACTACGGCCAGCTCGACGTCAACTACGCCACCCGCCTGACCCCGAGCGGGGAGTTCATCCACCAGGCCACGGACTCGGCCATGCCCTATCTCGGCACGGCAAACCTCTCCCACGGCTGCATCGGCTTGGGACCGGACGGCGCGAAATGGGTGTTCGACAACATGACCAGCGGTGACGTGGTCCAGGTGATCAACACGGAAGGCGACTTTGCCGCTTTCGACGACGGCTTCGGGGACTGGAACATCCCCTGGGCGCAGTACGCAAACTGACCTTCAAACAGCGCCCGGAATCCCGGCGGACTCCCGGGGTGGCACCTCGCCCGGCCGGAGGGTCTGGCGGTAGGCTCGGAACCAGAGATATTGGGTTGCCAGGCGCAGGCCCGGCGGCACGGAAGCCTATGGAAGCGAAGCTGCAGTGACCGACACAAGTCCCACACCACAGAATCGGCAGGATCCCCACCTGGATCCCGCCGATGACAGCGACGAACCCGCCTTCGACTGGATGAAGCCGGCTGCGCCCGGTACCGGGGAACCGGACCACGACGCGGGATCTTCCGGAACTGGAACCGGAGCGGGTGCCAGTGCTGTGCCGGCCGCCGGCGCCGTGCCGGCCGCCGGCGCAGTGCCGGGGAGCCGGGCCGGCCGCAGGGCGGCCGAAGCCGCCGCAGACCGGGCCGCCCCTGAAGAGGAGCTGCACACCTCCGCCCTGCAGATCCGCCCGCCCCGCGAAGAGGTGGAGCGCCGGAATGCCGAACGTGAGCAAGCGGCCAAGGCCAAGCCGGTCCTCCCGCGTGTCATGCAGGTCCTGCTGGCGGTCTGCTTCCCGGTCATCCTGCTCGTCCTGGCCGTCCGCGCCGTCACCAGCCCCTTGTTCCTGTGGGTCGAGTACAACCGTCCCGGCTTCCCCGGCGACGGCTACGGCTTCAGCACCGACGACAGGATGACCTACGGTTCCTACGCCGTGGACTACCTCAGCAACTGGGCCGGGCCGAGGTACCTGGGAGAGCTCGTCGACCGCAACAAGGACCAGCTTTTCAAGGCGGGCGAAGTCAGCCATATGGCCGACGTCAAGCTTGTCATCCTGTCCGCGTTCGGCGCCGGCGTCGTACTGATCCTGCTCAGCCTCATCGCGATGATCTACCTGCGCCGCCGCAGCGCCGGAGGAATCCGCCGGGGGCTCTTCGCCGGCTCAATCGTCAGCCTCGCCCTTATTGTCGGCCTGGGCGTGCTGGCAGTTCTCGGCTGGGAACAGTTCTTCACCGAGTTCCACCGCCTGTTCTTCGCGAACGGCACCTGGACGTTCTCCCTGCAGGACACGCTGATCCGTTTGTTCCCCGGCCAGTTCTGGGTGGACGCCGGCATCGTCATCGGCGCCCTGGTGCTGCTGGCCTCCCTGCTCACGCTGATCCTCACCTGGCCCACCAGGAAGAGGCGCGGCCTTCCGAAGCGGCGTGCTGCAGCAGACGCCGCTTCAGGGGAGGACGAGGGCGCAGCGGCCGAAGGCGGCCGCGGATCGCAGGCCGCGGGGGAGCCGGCCGGAGGACAGGCCGGAAAGCGTCCGCGCTTCGGGCGGCGGGCCAAGGCCGCGAACGCCGGCGCTGAAGAGGATCCCGCTGACGGGCCAGTGAACTTCACCGCCGGTACCGGAGCGGACTCTGGTACAGGGACGGGCTTCGACCACCCGGAAGCGGACGGCAAGCCGTCCCGGGGTCACTCCGGGGCAATCTAGATCCAGGACGGCATCCACATCCGGAAACGCCAGTCCTGGTAGGAGATCGTCTCTGCCGTCCACACAGGATAAAAGAAGGCCGACACCAGGACGGCGGTGACCACGAAGAGCGTCACCACGTATAGTCCGGAGCGGCGGCGCCAGAGGGGGTCCGTGCGCTTGCCCAGCACGAGGCCGAGGCAATACGCGAGGGCGAGGACCAGGAACGGTTCGAAGGACACGGCGTAGAAGTAGAACATCGTGCGCTCCGGATACAGGAACCAGGGGAGGTAGCCGGCGGCGACTCCCGCGAGGATGGCGCCGGCCCGCCAGTCCCGCCGGCCCGCCCACCAGAAGAGCAGGACCCCCAGGCAGACCGCCGCGCCCCACCAGATCACGGGATTGCCCACGGAAAGGATGGCCGTGGTGCAGCTGCCTGTCTGGCAGCCCGGGCTGCCAGGCTGCGGCGATTCGTAGAAAAACGAGGTGGGCCGGCCCAGCACCAGCCAGCTCCACGCGCTCGCCTCATAGGGATGGTCGGCGCTGAGCCCCTGATGGAACTTGTACGCCTCCAGGTGGTAGTGCGCCAGGGACCGCACCGCGTTGGGCAGCCAGCCCCATTGCGCGGACGGGTTGGTGTCCGCCCAGTGCCGGAAATAGGCGTCCTGCGACCGGAACCAGCCTGTCCAGGTCGCCGCGTAGGTGAGCGCTGCGGCGGGGACAACGCCGAGGAACGCCGGCACGCCGTCCTTGAGGATGCCGCCGCTGATCCAGCCGGAAATCCCGGCGACCCGCCGTGCGCTGAGGTCCCAGAAGACGGTCAGCAGCCCGAAGCCGGCCAGGAAGAACAGTCCGGACCATTTGGTCCCCACCGCAAGGCCCAGGCAGACGCCGGCAACGATGCGCCACCACCGGACACCGAGCCAGGGGCCGGAAGCCAACTGGAGTGCCGACGGTTTCCCGTCCGGGCTGGCGGCGGCCTGCCGGCCCAGCCTGGCCGCGAGCCGGCGCCGCCCGTCGTGCCGGTCCAGGAGCAGGGCGCCGAAAGCGGCCAGGACCCAGAACATGAGGAAGATATCCAGCAGCGCTGTCCGCGACATCACGAGATGGTGCCCGTCAACTGCCAGCAGCACGCCGGCCACCGCCCCCATCGTCAGCGAGCTGAACAGCTTCTGCGCGATCAGGGCCAGCAGGAAGATGGACAGCGTTCCGGTCAGGGCGGCTGCAAACCGCCAGCCGAAGGGATTGTCCGGGCCGAAGAGCCACATACCCGCGGCGATCATCCATTTGCCCACCGGCGGGTGGACGACGTATTCGGGGGTGTCCAGGAGCACGCCGGGATTGCCGGCGATGAAGGAGTCATTGGCCTTCTCCGGCCAGGATCGTTCATAGCCGCTGACCAGGAGCGAGTAGCCGTCCTTGACGTAGTAGGTCTCGTCAAAGACCAGATTGCGGGGTGTGTCCAGCCGGACAAAGCGCAGGATCCCGCCGAGGCCGGCGGTGAGGGCCGGAATCAGCCAGAACCACAGACGCAGCGACGCAGGATAATCCCGCCAGCTCTGTATGTTGCCGATCAGCCGCTCTTTCAGGGCCTCGGGGGTGAAAGCCTCGGTGGGGCGGCTGATCCAGCGGTGCCCCTCAAGATTGCGTCCGGACGGGGCTGTCGAGGGCGCCGGTCCGGCTGAACGGGCCTCGGCGGGCCTCGTGGGGGTCTGCGTCACCTTGCCCATGCTACCTTTCGCGGCCCGCGCCGGCCGGACCCTGCGGCGGCAGTAGGCTGGTTGTGTGGACCATGACATCAGCACCTCACCGCATCAAGCCGTCGACGCAGCAGACCAGACCGAGGCTGGCGGCCCCGGCCGGATTGTGCTGGCGGCAACGCCCATCGGCAACGTCGGGGACGCTTCCTCCCGGCTGATAGAACTGCTGACGACGGCGGACGTCGTCGCCGCCGAGGACACGCGGCGCCTGCACCGGCTGGTCCAGAGCCTCGGCATCACAGTGGGCGGCCGCGTCATCAGCTACCACGAGCACAACGAGGCAGCCAAGACCGCTGAACTGCTCGACCAGGTCCGCTCCGGGAAGACCCTGGTCATGGTCACCGATGCCGGCATGCCATCGGTCTCCGACCCGGGGTTCCGCCTCGTTGAAGGGGCCGTCGCGGCCGGCCTTACGGTTACCGCCGTCCCGGGACCATCGGCCGTGCTGACGGCTTTGGCACTTTCCGGCCTGCCGACCGACCGCTTCTGCTTTGAGGGGTTCCTGCCGCGGAAAGCCGGTGAGCGGTCCTCCCGGCTGGCGGATCTCGACGCCGAGCGCCGCACCATGGTGTTCTTTGAAGCGCCGCACCGGCTGGAGCCGATGCTCCGGGCCCTGCGCGAGCGGTTCGGCGCGGACCGCCGTGCCGCCATTTGCCGGGAACTGACCAAGACCTACGAGGAAGTCATCAGGGGGAGCCTGAGCGAACTGCTGGAGTGGGCCGAGAGCAGCGAGGTGCGCGGCGAAATCGCCGTTGTGGTCGGCGGCGCCCCGGAACGCGAGCCGGGCAAACCGGAGGACCACGTGGAAGCCGTCAATGCGCTCATAGCGCAGGGTATCCGGCTCAAGGAAGCCGTCGCCGCCGTGGCAGAAGACACCCGCGTCAGCAAGCGGGAGCTCTATTCCGCGGTTCTCGCGTCCCGCTGACCCGGAGGCTCCGCGCCCCGGGACGCACCGGGGAGCGGGGAGGGGGACGAGAGGATGAGGCTGTGCAGCTGCACAGTGAATCCGGGCCGCAGTAGGGCAGTCGAGGATAGACATCGCCAAGAACCCGGCAGTACCGTGAGGGTAAATCCAGCGCCTGTTGCCGCGCTGTAGCCGACCCATGTTTACCTGTTAACCCGAATTGCCGACGAGGGAGTCAACCGTGACTGTAACTGCCCAGCCCAGTGTTACTGCGGAGCGCGAGGGCGCGCTGCTTGCGACTGTTCCAACAGGTTTGCTCATCAACGGCGAGTGGCGCCCGGCCGCGTCGGGAAAGACCTTCGATGTGGAAGACCCCTCAACCGGCAAGGTGCTGCTGAGCATCGCCGACGCCGGAGCCGAGGACGGGGCCGCTGCCCTGGATGCCGCAGCTGCCGCGCAGGACTCGTGGGCGAAGGTGCCGCCGCGTGAGCGCGGGGAGATCCTCCGCCGTGCGTTCGAGCTGGTGACCGAGCGTGCCGAGGACTTCGCGCTGCTGATGACGCTCGAAATGGGCAAGCCGCTTGCCGAGGCCCGCGGCGAAGTGACCTACGGGGCCGAGTTCCTGCGCTGGTTCTCCGAGGAAGCCGTCCGTGCCTTCGGCCGGTACTCCGTTTCCCCGGACGGCAAGTCCCGTCTCCTCGTGACCAAGAAGCCGGTGGGCCCCTGCCTGCTGATCACGCCCTGGAACTTCCCGCTGGCGATGGCCACGCGCAAGATTGCCCCCGCCGTGGCCGCCGGCTGCACCATGGTCCTTAAGTCCGCCAACCTCACGCCGCTGACGTCGCAGCTGTTCGCGGCCGTGATGATGGAGGCCGGGCTGCCCGCCGGCGTCCTGAACGTCATCCCCACCTCCACCGCCGGCGCCACCACGGGTCCCCTGATCAAGGATTCCCGGCTGCGCAAGCTCTCCTTCACCGGCTCCACCGAGGTCGGGCGGAAACTGCTCGCGGATGCGTCCGGGACGGTGCTGCGGACCTCGATGGAACTCGGCGGCAACGCCCCGTTCGTCGTGTTCGAGGACGCCGACATCGATGCCGCGGTCGCGGGGGCGATGCTGGCGAAGCTGCGCAACATGGGTGAAGCCTGCACGGCCGCAAACCGCTTCATCGTCCACGAGTCCGTCGCCGAGGAGTTCGCCGAGAAGTTCGCCGCAAAAATGGGCGCGATGACGACTGCCCGCGGAACCGAGCAGGATTCCAAGGTCGGCCCGCTCATCGACGCCAAGAGCCGGAACAAGGTCCACGAGCTCGTCAGCGATGCGCTCTCCTCCGGCGCCGTGGCGGTGGTCGGCGGCGGCCCGGTGGAGGGGCCGGGCTACTTCTACCAGCCGACCATCCTGAAGGGCGTCGCGGAAGGCGCACGGATCCTGTCCGAGGAGATCTTCGGGCCCGTCGCTCCGATTGTCACGTTCTCCTCCGAAGATGAGGCCGTGCGGCTTGCCAACAACACCGAGTACGGGTTGGTGGCCTACGTCTTCACGAAAGACCTGAACCGCGGCCTGCGGATGGGCGAGCGGCTCGAAACCGGCATGCTGGGCCTGAACGCCGGCGTGATCTCCAACGCCGCAGCGCCTTTCGGCGGGGTCAAGCAGTCCGGACTCGGACGCGAAGGCGGCCTCGAAGGCATCGAGGAATACCTCTACACGCAGTACATCGGCATCGCAGACCCCTACGCCGGCTAGGAAGAAGCCGGCACAGCAGGCCTAGCCCCGGCGCACCCGGCGGAACCCGCTGCGGATCCTTGATCTGGCGGCCCGCCGGGTGCGCTGTGCCAGCTGCGAGAGGGCACGGGCGGGCGCCGAAACCGTCCTGCGCCAGCTGGCCATGACGGAGGGTGGCAGCCAGGCCGCACGGAGCCGTACCAGCGGCCGCGCGTTTGCCCGCAACGCGGCCTGGACCGCGGCGATCCTGGCAACAGCCGCGGCAGCAGAAGCGTTGGCCGTGCGGTCGGCCGTGCGGCCGGCGGGCAGGATGCCCGCCCCTCCGCCGGGCCGCCCGTACTGGTGCCGCTCGAAATCACCGGTCAGGGAAGTTACAGCGCCGTGCGCGGCAGCCGCGGCACCTCCCGCATCGCCGAGGGCGTCGGAGCGCCGCAGCCGCTCCGAGAAGTGCCTCGGCGTCTCACTGGTACGGGGTGCAACGGCGTAGTCCGTTGCAAGATCGCGCAGCTCGGCGAAGGCCGCGAAAGCAGACCCGCCGGCTCCGCCGTCGGCCTTCAAACGACGGCGCCGGACCCGGCGGCGGGCCAGCTGGGGGGACGCCACAAGGCCGCCCACCAGCAGCAGTGCACCGGCACCGTAAAGCGCGGGCAGCCACTGGGTGCCGGCATCGGCGGGGGCTGAGGCGCCGGGCAGCGGGACCGGAGCAACCTGGGAGGGGACGGAGGCGTTTTCCTCCTCCGGCTGGATCAGGCCGTCGTTGTTTTCGTTGGTGCTGGCGCCGCTGGGAAGAGCGTTCTCGGTGGAGTAGGACGGGACGACGCCCCGGGACGGAGTCGGTTCAAACGGAATCCAGCCCACGCCCTGGAAGTACAGTTCCGGCCACGCGTGGGCATCCCGAGCGTCCACCTCGAACTCCGGAAGCGCGCCCTGGCCGGCGATGGACACCGTCGCTCCCGTGGGGCGCCCCGGCGCGTAGCCGACGGCGATACGGCTCGGAATACCCTCCAGCCGCGCCATGACGGCCATGGCAGAGGCGAAGTGGATGCAGTACCCGCTTTTCTGCACAAGGAAGTCCGCCAGCACGGACAGACCGTTGCCGTCGTAGCCGCCCTGCACCGGGGATTGCAACGAGTAGGTGAATTCGGGAGAGCGCAGGTACTTCTGGATCGCCACCCCCTTGGCATACGCGGTCCCGCTGCCTCCCGTGACTGTTGCGGCAGTTGTGCGTACGACCTCGGGGACGTTGGCCGGCGGCCGGAGGAACAGCTCCGCGACACCCTGGCCCGGGGGCGGGGCCTGCTCCAGCAGGTCCGGTGTCAGTTGCGGGGCCGCGGAGAGCACGACGTACTGCTGGTCCCTCGAGTTGGTGTCGACTCCCTTGATGCTGAGCGTCGCAGGATCCCAGCTCCAGCGCCCGGTGAGGCCGTTCACGGCCTCGGGAGCGTAGGGGACCGGAAGATAGGGGCTGGTGAACAGGCCGGTGTTGACGGCCGTGACAACCCGGACTTCGGTCGCGGCTGACTCGAGCCCCGGATCCATCCGTCCGGTGCCTACCCGGCGGGTATCTTCCCGGTCGTCCGGCGACCAGGAGTCGCCGTTGAAGCTGTCGACGGTGACGGACCGGAGGTACGGGGCGGAGGGGGCATTGGTGGCGTAGGTGATCCGGCCCTCACCGGTGGGACTCCGCAGGCTGTTGCCCAGGCTGATCATCGGGTTGAGCCCCGTGGCGGTGCCGAACGGGTTCAACCGCGAACCCTGGGGGAAGGTGCCCTGGTCGAAACCTGGAATCACGAGCTGCAGCAGAAGGGTGACGGTCAGTGCCAGGGCCCCGGTGAGGCCGGCCCGCCGGATCTGCCCGGGATTGCGGGCCGTGTCCGCCCGGGTCCGGGGATCCGGCGCAAACCACTCGCTGCAGGCGAGGATGAGCAGGTACCCGACGGCGGCACCAACGAACCCCAGCACGCCCACGCTTTGCGGCTTGATCATGGCGGGGGCCACCAGGATGGCCAGAATTCCCAACCCGCTGGTTGCGGGCAATGCCAACGGGAACGCCAGGGCATCGATGAGCAGCACCAGCAACCCGAGGACGGCGCAGGTCAGCAGCACGATCCCGGTATTGGGGGCCACGGGGGCGCTCTCGGCCAGGACTGTTTCGCTGGCACGGCGCAGGAACCGGCCCAGCTGGGTCATGGTGGCTCCGGAGGGGATGAAACCCATGATGCTGTGCGGGCGGAAGAAGGTGAACGTGAGGATCAGAACGAGCGAGACCAGGCCACCCAGACCTACGAAAACGGTGCGCCACCGCAGGGCCCGGAGCGCTGCCATGGTCAGGGAGACTGTGAATACGGTTGTCACCACAGGGGAGTACCAGGCCCAGCCCCGCAGGACACCGTTGAGTCCCAGGGCTGCCCCGGCGACGGCGGTACCGATGGCCAGGGCCATGATCCAGGGCTGGGCGCCGACGCGGCGCCGGCGGGCGGCGCCGGGGGAAGGGATGACGGCCGCGGCTGCGCCCCGCCAGGGGACGTCGTCCGCCGGAGTGCGCCGTTGCGGGGTGAGTGTCATGGCCGCGCCCCCGCACTGCGCCTGGCATCCGAAGCGCCGGCAAAGCCGGCCGCCTGGTCCTGGTCAAAGGCCGACCAGGCGTCCGGGAGAGAGGTTGCAGCGGAGACGGCAACGGCCCGCCAGCCGCCGAGCCGCAATGCCTCGAGAACTTGGCTGGATTCGTGCACCTGCTCGCTGACGACCAGGGCAAAGGCATGTGCTCCGAAGCCCGCCGCCGGGGCGAGGTCCCGGGCCTCACCCGGAGTAAGGGTTCCCAGGATGGCGAGGACCGGTCCGCGCAACCGGTGCGCGGCCAGCTTGTCCATCAGCCGGTCGTCGAAGGGCCGAAGCCCGGAGTCTGTTCCGTCCGGAGCTCCGTGCCGCGAGGTGCCTTTCGAGTCGCGGCGCGGGTGGAGCGGCCCGGTGAGGTGGATGGCAGCCAGGCTCTCGGCGACCGATTGGAGCCCTGCGGAGCCGATGTATTCCTCAGCTTCAGGCTCCGGGGCGGAGGGGGAATGAAGGAACGCCGGCTCGCCGCCGGTGTCCAGGAAGCGCAGGGCGTAATTGCGCTCGGCGAGGTGCGCGGAGATGGACATGGCCGCCGTGACGGCCCATTCGAAGGCCGCACTTGTGCTGAGTTCATGGCCGTCCGCGTCCGCCACAGCGGAGACACCGGGGTGGGCACCCCGGGGAAAGGCCGCGAGACGCTGGTCCAGGATGACGGTGGCCTCCGGGGTGGTGACTGATTCCTCCTGCCGGACCATGAGTTCACCGTGCCGTGCCGTGGCGGCCCAGTGCACGCGGCGCATCGGATCGCCGTGGCGGTATTCGCGCGTCATGACGTCGTCGTCGCTCGGGTTGGCGCGGGTCCGCGTCGCGGTGACGCCGTCGTGCCCGCGGGCGCCGGCCAGGCCGGTCACCGGGAGTTCGACGGCGGCGGGCGTCACCGTGAGAATATCGCCGTCGTCGATCGCGTGGCGGTGCAGCGAGAGCCCGAACGGGTCGCTGAACTCGGCCGTGACCGGTCCGATCCGGAACTGGCCGCGCTGCCCGGACCGGAGATGGTATTCGTAGCGGCTGGTCCCGTTTTCCGCCCCGCGCGCGGGAAAACGGAAGGCGGGCGATTCCCCGAACCTGGCCGGCAGTTTCTCTTCCATCAGGGCGTGGCCGGAGCCGGCCCCGGTCCGCGCCACCGCCAGCAGGACAGACGTGGTGGCAGCGGTTTCGACAGTGGAGGGATGGAACTCCCGGTAAACCTGGAACCGTGGCTTGAGTACCCGGGTTCCTGCGAGCGCGAGAAGCGGCAGGACGAACAGGAAGATGGCCAGCGCCAGTAGGTCGCGGCGCCCCATGACCTGGGCCGCCAGCAAGGAAACCGCACCCGCGGCCAGCAGGCCCCAGCCGCGGGTGCTGAAGATGTTTCTCGGAATCCGGTCCATCAGCCCCATGGCGGAACCACCCTAGCGGCGTTGCGGCCGCGGGACGGATGGCGCGGCCCCGCGGGCAGGAAAGGGGTTCCGGCCGTCAGGAGAGGCCGGCGCCCCGCCGACCTCCGGGGTGACCGGGATCTTTGCCAGCACGGCGCGGATGACGCTCTGCGGCGTTTCCCCGGTGCTGGCCGCCTTTCGGTCCAGGATGATCCGGTGGGCCAGGACCGCTTCGGCCACACTCACGACGTCGTCCGGCAGCACAAAGTCCCGGCCCGCCAGAGCAGCTGTGGCTTTGGCGGCCCGGAGCAGCTGGAGCATGGACCGGGGACTGGCGCCCAGCCGGAGCATCCCGCTTTCACGCGTCGCGCGCCCCAGCGCCACCGTGTATTCCTTGATCGATTGGGAGACGTAGACCCGCTGCACTGTAGCGATCATGGCCGCGACGTCCCCGGCGGTCGCCACCGCCGTTACCCTCGTCAGCGGCGACGAGGCCTGGTGGGTCTCCAACATCTGCATTTCGGCGTCCTTGTCCGGATAACCGAGGGAGATCCGCGCCATGAAGCGGTCCCGCTGGGCCTCCGGAAGGGGGTAGGTCCCCTCCATCTCAATGGGATTTTGGGTGGCGACCACCATGAAGGGCTCCTCCAGGGTGTAGGACTTGCCGTCCACGGTGACCTGGTGCTCTTCCATGCACTCCAGCAACGCCGACTGCGTCTTGGCGGAGGCGCGGTTGATTTCGTCACCGATGACGATGTTGGCGAAAACCGCCCCCGGCCGGAACTCGAAGGACCGGGACGCCTGGTTATAGATGGAGACGCCGGTGACGTCGGAGGGCAGCAGGTCCGGGGTGAACTGGATCCGGCTCACCGAACAGTCGATGGTGCGGGCCAACGTCTTGGCCAGCAGCGTCTTGCCGACGCCGGGGACGTCCTCCAGGAGCAGGTGCCCCTGCGCCAGCAGTACGGTCAGCGCGAGCTTGGCCGCCTCCGCCTTGCCGTCGATCACGGTGTTGATGGCCTTCAGGATGCGTTCGCTGAAGGCGTGGAACTGTTCAGCGTCCATGGCCGCCGGCACCCGGCCCGGGCGCCGGGCAACGCCGTTCCCCTGGACCGCCGGACCAGTCTGGAAACCCCGATCCTCAGGGAGCACTTCGTCTATGGAGGAGCGGTGGTAGTCCATCGGCAGCCTTTCAGCCCTGGCGCGTTGCCTCGACGGATCGGCTTCGATTGCCGGGCTCGTCATGGGTGATAGCGCCTGTATTTATAACAGGGTACTAACAGAACTGCCCGGGCTGACAGAGAGTTCCCGGTAAATCTCCAGACACGGCTGCCGCACGATTTAACCCACCACTGTTAAGAGAGGCAAATTCGGCGGGAGCGCGGCTCCCCGTTAAGGTGGACGGATGCGCAACCCCCTTCCTCCGGCCCCCTTCCGTGCCGCCGGCAGCGACGGTGCGGACCGGCGAGGGTACCCGCCCGCACCGGAGCCCCTTCCGGTCCCGGTGCTGGACAACCACACCCATCTGGACTTCCCCAGCGCCGAGCTCACGGTCAGCGTCGGAGAGGCGCTGGACGCGGCCGAGGCCGTCGGTGTCCGGGGTGCCGTGCAGGTGGGGTGCGACCTGGAGTCCTCCCGGTTTACTGTCCAGGCCGTCGACCTCGATGAGCGGCTGCTGGGAGCCGTCGCGCTGCACCCGAATGATGCCCCGCTGTACGCCGCACGCGGGGAACTGGAGCAGGCCCTGGCCGAAATCGAGGCGCTTGCTTCGCATCCCCGCATCCGCGCGATCGGGGAGACCGGCCTGGACTTCTTCCGCACCGAAGGCGAGGGCCTGGCCCACCAGCGCTATTCGTTCCGCCGCCACATAGACATCGCCAAACGCCTCGGCCTGACGCTGCAGATCCACGACCGGGACGCCCATGACGACGTGGTGCAGGTTTTGCGCGAGGAAGGCGCCCCCGAGCGCGTGGTCTTCCACTGCTTTTCCGGCGGGGAGCCCCTTGCCCGGATCTGCAACGAGCAGGGCTGGTACATGTCCTTTGCCGGCACGGTGACGTTCAAGAACGCGGTGAACCTGCGCGAAGCGCTGGCAATTGCGGAGCCCTCCCGGGTCCTCGTTGAAACCGACGCACCCTTCCTGACGCCGCACCCGCACCGGGGGCGGCCCAACGCCAGCTATATGGTTCCGTATACCGTTCGTGCCATGGCGGAATTGACTGGAAGCGAGCTCTCGGCATTGTGCGCGCAAATCAGCGAAAATACGGTGCGCGCGTACGGATCCTGGGCCTGAAACACACATCATAGGGCGCCGATCAGGCATACCGGGTATGCACAAAATCTTGGCTCGTTTATAACGCTACGGTTACAGTGGTAAGCAATTAGCCGGGGTCGGGGAAGGCCAACGGATAAATTCACTCCTGCAGGGCGTGCATTGCGGCGAAGAATCCGCATGCGCGCTTTTGTATGTGAGTGTGCCAGTGCACACTGCTACGGCGAATACCTGGGCTCGTTCCGGGCTGCCCCTTGGGGCTTTTCGCGGCGGCTGATTCTGTGCGCTTTCCCCGTGCCCGGATGGTCCAAGAGATACGGGCAATCGTGGTCAAGTTCTTCACTTCCGACGGCAAGTTCAGCTTCGTCAAGGTCGGCACCCAGATCGTGGTGCTCGTGGCCCTCGTGCTGGGCCTGGTGGCCTTCGTCGGCAACAACAAGACAGTGACGCTCAACGTCGACGGAAAAGTAAGTTCCGTGCAGACCTTCGGCGGCACCGTCGGCGAGGTCGTCAAGGGCGCGAAGGTGGAACTGCAGTCGTCTGACAGGGTGTCTCCCTCGGCGGATTCCCATGTGCAGGACGGATCGGTCATCAACGTCAATCTCGCAAAGGCCGTAAAGGTCAGCCTCGACGGCGCCGAGCGGACCATTAACACCACCTCACCCACCGTCGAGGGCCTCGTAACGGAACTCGGCGTCGCCAGCGCCTCGGAACTGTCGGTTCCGAAGGATGCGCAGCTCTCCGTGTCCGGGTCCTTCGTGGCCATTTCGACGCCGAAGACCGTGAGCATCGTCGCTGATGGCAAGGTCACTCCGACCACCACGACGGCCGCCACCGTCTCACAGCTTCTTACCGACGCCGGCGTCACGCTCGGCGCCGATGACCGGACCTCCCAGCCCGGCAACGCCCCCGTGGTCAATGACATGGTCATCAAGGTCTCACGTATTGACCTGACCAAGACGGCCGAGACCACCGAGCCTGTACCGTTCGAGACCGTCAGCACCGAGAGTGCCGACCTGCCCAAAGGCCAGCGGGACGTGACGCAGGCCGGCGTCGCCGGTACTTTGAACAAGAGCTTCAAGCTGGTCCTCGTCGACGGCCGGGAAGCGTCGCGGACACTGGTTTCCGAGGCGGTCAGCGTCCAGCCGGTTACCGAGAAGGTCACTGTCGGCACCAAGGAAAAGCCCAAGCCCGCCGCCCAGGCAGCAGCCCCGGCAGCAGCCCAGTCAGGCAACACCGGTGCCGCCGCTCCGGCGATGATGAACGAAGCCATGTGGGACAAGGTCGCCCAGTGCGAGTCCACGGGCAACTGGTCGATCAACAACGGCAACGGCTACTACGGCGGCCTGCAGTTCGATGTCCGGACCTGGCTCGGTTCCGGCGGTGGGGCGTACGCGCCCAACGCCAGCCTTGCCACCAAGGCCCAGCAGATCGACATTGCCAACCGTGTCTACGCGCAGCGCGGCCTGCAGCCCTGGGGCTGCGGCTGGGCCGCTCGCTAAGAGACGCCCGCTAAAGACGGCCATGCGGCCGGGTCCGGTACTCCGGACCCGGCCGTTGCCATGTCCGGGATAGGATACCTACGTGACTGAACCGACCCCTCCCGCGCCTGCCGCCGCGCCCGGAACCGACCGCGGCAGCGCGCCCGGAACTGGCTCCGTGGCCGCGCCTGCACCCCTGATGGGCGCTTCCGACATCCGCCGGCTGGCTGAGGAGATCGGGGTCCGGCCCACCAAGACACTGGGCCAGAACTTCGTGATCGACGGCAACACCATCCGGCGGATTGTTGCCGCCGCGGACGTCCAGCCGGACGAGACAGTACTGGAAGTAGGCCCGGGTCTCGGGTCGTTGACCCTCGGCCTGCTCGACGCAGCGCGCTCCGTCGTGGCAGTCGAAATCGACCCCGTCCTCGCGGCAAAGCTTCCCGCCACGGTCAGCAAGTGGCGCCCGCAGGCCGCGGACAATTTCCACCTTGTCCTGGCCGACGCCATGAAGGTCACGGAACTGCCCGTGGAACCAACCGCGCTCGTCGCCAACCTTCCCTACAACGTTGCCGTTCCCGTGGTCCTGCACCTGCTGCAGCGTTTCCCCAGCCTCCGGCACGGCCTCGTCATGGTCCAGGACGAGGTTGCCGACCGCCTCGCGGCCGGCCCCGGGTCCAAAACCTACGGCGTGCCGTCGGTCAAGGCCGCCTGGTACAGCAGCATGCGCAAGGCCGGCGTGATCGGCATGAACGTCTTCTGGCCGGCGCCCAAGATCCATTCCGGCCTCGTCGCCTTCACACGCCGGGAACCACCGGTCACCGCCGCGACCCGGGAACAGGTCTTCGCCGTGATCGACGCCGCCTTCGCCCAGCGCCGCAAGACCCTGCGGGCGGCCCTCGCGGGATGGGCCGGGAGTGCGGCGGAAGCCGAGCGGTGCCTGCGGGCCGCGGGCGTGGACCCCACTGCACGGGGCGAAGTGCTCGACATCACGGCGTTTTCCCGGATAGCCGAAGCGCACACCCGGCCCGAGAGGCTTTGAGCCTGCGCCGCCATGCCATAGCGTGGAGCCATGAACGCAGTGAGAGGGCGCTTTGCCGCGAGGACCGTGCGGGTCAAGGCCCCCGGCAAAGTCAACGTCTCACTCGACGTCGGGCCGCTGCGGGCTGACGGCTACCACTCCGTCGCCAGCGTCTACCTTGCGGTGTCCCTCTACGAGGAGGTCGCGGCCACCAGCACGGACACCGGCGACATCACCGTCAGCCTCAGCCCGGCGAGCACGGTGGACCTCGACGCCGCCGACATCCCCCTGGACAAGCGCAACCTGGCCTACAAGGCCGCCGCCATCATGGCCGACGTCTCGGAGCACTCCACCGGTGTCCACCTCGAGATCACCAAGCGCGTTCCTGTCGCCGGCGGGATGGGTGGCGGCTCCGCCGATGCCGCCGCCCACGCTGCTGGCCTGTGACGCCTTGTGGAACAGCGGGCTTTCGCGCGACGAACTGGCGCACCTGGCGGCCGAGCTCGGCGCTGACGTGCCGTTTTCCCTGCTCGGCGGGACCGCCGTCGGGCTCGGCCTGGGCGATGACCTCTCCCCGGCGCTCGTCAAGGCCCAGACGGACTGGGTTCTCGTCACGGCCGACTTCGGCCTGCCCACCCCCCAGGTCTACCGGACCCTGGACCGGCTGCGCTCAGCGGAAGGGGTGATGGTCGAGGAACCGAACTCCGTGGACCCGCGGATCCTCAAGGCGCTGCGCGGCGGCGACGCGGACGCCCTGAGCAGGGTCCTCGTCAACGACCTCCAGCGGGCCTCGATCGAACTGGCACCCCAGCTGCGGGACACCCTCGGCCTCGGCGAATCATGCGGTGCCATCGCCGGGATCGTCTCCGGGTCCGGGCCCACCGTGGCCTTCCTCGCGCACAGCCCGGCAGCCGCGGCCGGCCTGGCCGAGGACCTGCGCCACCACGGCCTCGATGCGATGGCCGTGCACGGGCCGGTGCACGGGGCGCGCATCATCTCCGATACGCTCCTTTAGTAGCCCCGGCTTTCGCCGGCGCTCTCCGGGTCGGCATTTAACCCAGCCCGGTACCTTACCCAGCCCTACATTTCATCTAGGAAAGCAGTTCCCAGTGGCACACCTGCTCGGCGGCGAGAACCTCACGGTTTCCTACGCAACCCGTACCGTCCTCGACGGCATCACCCTCGGCATTGAGGAGGGCGACCGGATCGGGATGGTGGGCCGCAACGGTGACGGCAAGTCCACCCTCATGCGCCTGCTCGCTCTGCGCTCCACTCCGGACTCCGGCCGGGTGACCAAGCGCAGCGAGGTCAACATCGGATACCTGGACCAAAGTGACGTGCTCGACGGCGACCTTACCGTCGGTGCTGCGATCGTCGGGGACCAGGCCGACTATGAATGGGCCCGCAATCCCCAGATCCGTGAGGTGATGGGCGGACTCGTGTCCGACGTCGACTGGCACGCCAACGTGCATGCCCTTTCCGGCGGGCAGAAGCGCCGGGTGGCGCTCGCCAAACTGCTGATCGAGGACCATGACGTCATCATGCTCGATGAGCCCACCAACCACCTCGACGTCGAAGGCGTCGCGTGGCTGTCCCGGCACCTCAAGAGCCGCTGGCGGGCCAACCAGGGCGCCTTCCTCGTGGTCACCCACGACCGCTGGTTCCTCGACGAAGTCTGCACCAAGACCTGGGAAATCCACGACGGGATCATGGACCCCTTCGACGGCGGCTACGCCGCCTATGTCCTGGCCCGCGCCGAACGTGACCGCTCCGCCTCCGTCATGGAGAGCAAGCGCCAGCAGCTGGTAAAGAAGGAGCTGGCGTGGCTGCGCCGCGGCGCCCCGGCCCGCACCGCCAAGCCCAAATTCCGGATCGAGGCAGCCAACGCCCTGATCGCTGACGTCCCGGAGCCGCGCGACTCGACGGCGCTGAGCAAGATGGCCACGGCCCGGCTCGGCAAGGACGTGCTGGACCTCGAAAACGTGTCCCTGGACTTCCTCGGCGGGGAGGCCGGGCAGAAGCTGTTCGACAACATAACGCTGCGGCTGGCACCGGGTGAGCGGCTGGGCCTCGTGGGCGTCAACGGCGCCGGCAAGACCACCCTGCTGAAGCTCCTCAACGGCGAGATCCAGCCCAGCTCCGGGAAGCTCAAACGCGGCAAGACGGTGGTCACCGCGGTCCTCACCCAGGAGGTCAAGGAGCTCGACGACGTCGCGGACCTGCGCGTGATCGAAGTGATCGAGCGGGAAAAGCGCTCCTTCAACGTCGGCGGCAAGGAATTCACCGCCGGACAGCTGGTGGAGCAGCTGGGCTTCACCAACGAGAAGCAGTGGACGCCGGTCAAGGACCTCTCCGGTGGCGAACGCCGGCGGCTGCAGCTCCTGCGCCTGCTCGTGGGGGAGCCCAACGTGCTGATGCTCGACGAACCGACCAACGACCTCGACACCGACACCCTTGCCGCGGTGGAAGACGTGCTCGACGGCTGGCCCGGCACGCTCGTCGTCGTCAGCCACGACCGCTACCTGTTGGAGCGCGTGACGGACCATCAGATGGCGCTCCTGGGCGACGGCAAGATCCGCGCCCTGCCGCGCGGCGTGGACCAGTACCTCGAATTGCGGGAAGGTGCCCTCGCCGGCTCCACGATCACCGGCGGAGGCAGCCCCGTCACGTCCTCCGGCTCCGGCTCGGGCGCCGCTCCTGCCGTGGCCGGCCCCTCGGAGGCTGAAAAGCGCGACGCCCGGAAAGCCAAGAACCGGATCGACCGCCAGCTGGGCAAGCTCACCGCGCAGGAGGACAAACTCCACACCCAGATGACTGCGGCGGCCGCCGACCCGTCAGCCGTCAGCCAGCTCGGGGACCTGAACAAGAAACTCAAGGACCTCGCCGTCGAGCGCGAAGCCCTGGAACTGGAATGGCTCGAAGCCCTGGAAGTCCTCGGGGAATAGGCGCTGCCCGCACGTGCCCGCAGTTGCCTCCTGCAGCCGCCGCCGCGGCTGAGTCGCACGAGGCTCAACCTTCGTGGCAGAATTGACTCTCGTGCCGGGGCTCAGCGCCCGGGCACGGTCCGCTCTGGTGTAATGGCAGCACCCCGGCCTTTGGAGCCGTGGAGTATAGGTTCGAGTCCTATGGGCGGAACTCCCGTGCTTTGACGGGGAACGGAAGTTGCACTGTCCGGCCTCGGCCGCGGGGCAATCAGATCCACCGAACGGCGGCGAGAGTTGAGCCGCTGAGCAAGGAGAGCCCGTACGTGAGCCCCGAGAATTCCGGCCCGGCCGCCGTAATCGTCCTAGCTGCAGGTGCCGGCACCCGGATGAAGTCCCGTACCCCCAAGATCCTCCACGGCATCGGCGGCCGCTCCCTCGTGGGACACGCCCTGGCCGCCGCCCGCGCCATCGCGCCGCGGGAACTGGCCCTCGTCGTCCGGCACGAACGCGACCTTGTCGCGGCACACATCGCCGCCCTTGACCCGGGCGCCCTCATCGTCGACCAGGACGAGGTCCCGGGCACCGGCCGCGCCGTGGAAGCGGCCCTCGAGGCGCTCGACGCGCTCCGCCCGGAGGCCCCGCTCAGCGGAACCGTCGTCGTCACCTACGGCGATGTGCCCCTCCTGACCGGGCAGCTGCTGTCTGAGCTGGTCGCTGTTCACGAGGCGGACCGGAATGCCGTCACCGTCCTCACCGCCGTGCTGGCGGATGCCACCGGTTACGGCCGCATCCTCCGTGCCGAGGACGGCACCGTCACCGGCATCCGGGAACACAAGGACGCCACCGACGCAGAGCGGAGCATCCGCGAAATCAATTCGGGCATCTACGCCTTCGACGCCGAAGTCCTGCGCGACTCGCTCGCCCACGTCACAACGGACAACGCCCAGGGTGAGAAGTACCTCACCGACGTGCTGGCCCTGGCCCGGAAGGCAGGCGGCCGGGTGGCCGCCGTCGTCACCGAGGACCGCTGGCAGGTCGAAGGGGCCAACGACAGGGTGCAGCTCTCGGCCCTCGGGGCCGAGCTCAACCGGCGCACCGTCGAGGCGTGGATGCGCGCCGGCGTCACCGTCGTGGATCCGGCCACCACCTGGATCGATGCCACCGTCACCCTCGACGAGGACGTCCGCCTGCTGCCCAACACGCAGCTCCACGGCGCAACAACGGTGGCGAGGGACGCCGTCGTCGGCCCCGACACCACCCTGACGGACGTCCAGATCGGCGAAGGCGCGACGGTGATCCGCACCCATGGCTCCGGGGCCACGATCGGGGCCAAGGCCAGCGTCGGGCCCTTCACGTACCTCCGGCCCGGGACCGTGCTGGGGGAGACCGGCAAGATCGGTGCCTTCTACGAGACGAAGAACGTCACGATCGGCCGCGGCTCCAAGCTCTCCCACCTCGGCTACGCCGGGGACGCCGAGATCGGCGAGGATACGAACATCGGCTGCGGCAACATCACGGCCAACTACGACGGCGAGAAGAAGCACCGGACCGTCATCGGTTCCGGCGTCCGCACCGGTTCCAACACCGTGTTCGTGGCCCCGGTGCAGGTGGGCGACGGCGCCTACAGCGGCGCCGGCGCCGTGATCCGCAGCGATGTGCCGGCCGGGGCCCTGGCTGTGTCCCTCGCCAAGCAGCGCAACGCCGAGGGCTGGGTCATCGCACACCGCCCGGGCTCGGTATCCGCCGCGCTGGCCGAGGCAGCCGGCGCCACCCCATCATCCTCCAGTACTCCGGCAACAACAGAAGAGGGCTAGCAATCATGAGCGAAATTACGGCACACGGCGAGAAGAAGCTGGTGCTTGCGGCCGGGCGTGCGCATCCCGAGCTGGCGAAGGAGATCGCCAAGGAGCTGGGAACGGAACTGCTGCCCCTGGACGCGTACGACTTCGCCAACGGCGAGATCTATGTCCGGGCCGGCGAAAGCGTCCGCGGCACCGATGCCTTCGTCATCCAGGCGCACCCGGCACCCTTGAACAACTGGCTCATGGAACAGCTGATCATGATTGATTCACTGAAACGTGCCTCCGCCAAGCGCATCACCGTGGTCTCGCCGTTCTACCCGTATGCCCGCCAGGACAAGAAGGGCCGCGGCCGCGAACCGATCTCGGCCCGCCTCGTCGCGGATCTGTACAAGACGGCCGGCGCCGACCGCATCATGAGCGTGGACCTGCACACCTCGCAGATCCAGGGCTTCTTCGACGGGCCGGTGGACCACCTGATGGCCATCCCGCTGCTCGCGGAATACATCCGGACCCGCGTCGCCACCGAGAACATCACGGTGGTTTCCCCGGACACCGGCCGCGTCCGCGTCGCGGAGCAGTGGGCGGAGCGCCTCGGCGGGGCGCCGCTGGCCTTCGTGCACAAGAGCCGCGACCTCACCGTCCCCAACCAGGCTGTCTCCAAGACCGTGGTCGGGCAGATCGAAGGCCGCACGTGCGTCCTGATCGACGACATGATCGACACCGGTGGAACGATCTCCGGCGCCGTCCAGGTCCTCAAGAACGCCGGGGCCAAGGATGTCATCATTGCCGCGACGCACGCGGTCTTCTCGGACCCCGCCGCCCGGCGCCTGGCCGAGTCCGGGGCCCGCGAAGTGGTGGTCACCGACACCCTGCCGATCGGTGCCGACAAGCGCTTCCCGCAGCTCACCGTGCTGTCGATTGCGCCGCTGATCGCGCGCGCCATCCGCGAAGTGTTCGACGACGGCTCGGTCACCAGCCTTTTCGACGGCAAGGCCTAGTGCCTCACCGGCGCGGGCCCGGTTTTCGCAACCGGGCCCGGCGCTGGTAGCCTTAGTTCGAAACCTTGGCGAGGGAGAGCAGTTCTAATCCGTGTTAAAGCGGAAGCCGGACTGCTGGTCTCCGTTATCGACTGGGTCTGAATCTCCCTTCGGAAGGGCGGCCGCACGCCGCCCGGCGTTGAAGGTCGCAAACAGACCTCCGCCCTTGCTGAACACCGCTAGTCCACCTAGGAGATACCCATGGCTGAGCAGAAGCTCGCAGCAGAAGTACGCACCGAATTCGGCAAGGGCTTCGCCCGCCGCGCCCGCATGGAAGGCCGCATCCCTGCCGTCATCTACGGCCACGGCGCAGAGCCGATCCACATCACCCTTCCTGCCAAGGCCACCACGCTCGCGGTCCGCGTTTCCAACGCCCTCCTGGCCCTGGACATCAACGGCGAGCAGCACCTCGCCCTGGTCAAGGACATCCAGCGCAACCCGATCAAGCAGATCATCGAGCACCTCGACCTCCTGACCGTCCGCACCGGCGAGAAGGTCACCGTGGACGTCCCCGTGCACCTGACCGGCGAGGTTGCCCCGGGCACCGCCTACAACCAGGAGATGACGGTCGTTTCCCTCGAGGCCGAGGCGACCCACCTGCCGACCGCCGTCGAGGTCAGCATCGAAGGCCGCACCGCCGGCCAGCACATCCACGCTTCGGACCTGGTCCTGCCGACCGGCTCCACCCTGCTGGCCGACCCCGAGTCCCTCGTGGTCAACATCTCCGAGGCGACCGAAGAGTCCACCGAAGAGGCCTCCGAGGCTGCAGCCGAGTAATTCCGGCGACTTCACCGGTGGCCGGGTCCCTTTGGGGCCCGGCCACCGTCGTCTCCGCCGCCGGAGCCCATCGCGCTGAACTGCCCGCGACCTGCCCACCTCGTGCCCACTACGAAGGACTGATCCATGACCGACAACTGGCTGATCACAGGCCTTGGCAACCCCGGAGCCGAGTATGCACACAACCGGCACAACGTCGGACAGATGGTCCTGGACGAACTTGCCGCCCGGGTAGGCGGCAGTTTCAAGTCCTCCAAGTCCCGGGCCCAGGTCCTTGAAGGCCGGCTCGGCATCGGCGGCCCCCGCGTGGTTCTCGCCAAGCCGCTGAGCTACATGAATGTCTCCGGTGGCCCGGTGTCGGCACTGGCGAAATTTTACGACATAATTCCCGGGCACATTATTGCCGTGCACGACGAAATCGACATCCCTTTTAACACCGTCAAGATCAAAATCGGCGGTGGGGAGGGGGGCCACAACGGGCTGCGCGACATTTCGAAGGCCCTCGCCACGAAGGATTATCTGCGGGTCCGGGTGGGCGTGGGACGCCCGCCGGGGCGGATGGACACGGCCGACTACGTCCTTCGGGACTTTTCCTCCACGGAAAAAAAGGAACTGCCGTTCCTGCTCGATTCCGCGGCGGACGCTGTGGAGGTCCTCATCCGCAACGGCCTGCTCGCCGCCCAACAGCAGTTCCATCCCGTTAAGGCGCCTTGAGGCACGGCCCGCCCCGAAGCGGTTTTCCTTTCAACCATCGCATTTTCCGGCTATGATCGCTCTACTCTCATGTCGGGGGATGGAGATACGCTACTTCTAAGTGGGCGGCCTGGGGCTGTCCGCTGCGAAGTGGTACGAAGGAAACTGGATGTCGAGGGAATCACTGGGCTGGGGGAATGTTTCCACTACATTAGCGCCCGCCGAACAGCACGCTGCCGGTGCCGTCAGCAGGCACCGGTGGTCAGGTCTGGCGCGTGCCGCTGATGCGGACCGCGTCCGGGCCGCACTGCTGGAAGACGGGCGGACCGGTGTCGTCATCACAGGGGACCGCGGCGTCGGCAAGTCACTTGTCGGACGGACTGCGCTGTCCGGATTCGGACCCGACGTCTATGCCCTGCAGCTGCGCAGCTCGGGACCGGGTTCCGCGACGCCGTATGGTTGCCTGGCGTTCACGCTCGCCCGGCTGCCGCAGAGTTCACTCGGATCCCCGACCGCCATCATGCACGGAATCACCTCGCTGATCCGCGACGACGCGGCGGGCCGGCCGTGCGTCATTTTGCTGGACAACGCAGGCTCGCTGGATGAACTGAGTACAGGGGTCCTGCTCAACCTGCTCCAGACCCAGACCGCCAGGCTCATTGCGACAGCCCAACGGACCACGGACCTCCCTCCGGACTTCTACTGGCTCATCACCACCGGCCAGCTCGCCGAGGTCCGGCTCGCCAACCTCACCGAGCTGGAAACCCTGGACGTGCTGCAGAAGGCGCTTGGCCACCGCGTATCAAGCGCCCTCGCCAGCCAGATGCATCAGCTCGTCGGCGGCAGCCCGACCCTGCTGCAGGCCGTGGTCTCCGAGCAGATCGAGCGCGGAAACCTCGTCCTGTCCGGCTCGGTATGGACCCTGCTGGACGAGGTCGTCCTCGACGGACGCACGGGACTGGAGGACATCGTCCGGGCCCGCTACGCCCGCGAAACGCCCGTGGCCAAGGAAGTCATCGAAGTCCTGTCCTGCGCCCGGACGATGGCGCTGTCCCGGCTCGCGAGGATGTACGGAGCCGGAGTCATCGCTGACATGGAGGACGCAGGCCAGATCGTCGTGGACCGCACCGACCGCCACTTCGTGTCGCTCGGGGACCGCTACCTGGGCGACATCGTCCGCAACTGGCTCAGCGTGGAGCGCCGACTGGAGTTGCGGGACAAGGTTCCGGGCCATCAGCCGGACGAGCTCGGCGAATTAACCGTCGAGGACCTGCTGGCCTACGCGGCCTGGACCCACGACTGCCAGGCCCCGCTCGCCCCCACCCACGCCCTGGCCGCCGCGCAGGCCGCCGTCAAACTTTTCGATCCCAAGTTTGCGCTCGAATGTGCCGGCAGCCTGAGTCCAATGGATCCGGAATGGGCGGAGGGGCAGCTGCAGAAGTCGGCCGCCTACCTGCAACTGGGTCTGCCGTTGCAGGCGATGTCCGCCCTTGACGACGTTTCCGAGGAGCAGATCCGCGCCCTGGGTGCTGTGGCCTTTGCGGAGCTGATCACGGCCAAGGCGGACTGCATGGCCTGGCTGGAGCACCGTTCCGGCAAAGTTCCCGAAATGGTGCGCCAGGCCCGGCTGCGGCTCCAGGAGCTCAGCCTCGAGACGCCTGCGGAATCCGGGGAAGACATCCACCAGGCGGCATTGTGCCTGGACCTCTGCGAGTTCAACTTCCTGTCCTTCATCGGCGACTTTGAACCCATGATGGAGCGGCTCAAGGCGGCGGCTGAGGGCGGGGGCGGCGATCCTGTGCACCTGCTCCGGTGCTCCATCATCCTGATGGAAGCCCTCAGCATGACGGGCAAGGAGCTGGACGCCCGGATGCTCATGCGCGAAATCGGCGGGCAGCTGGGGGACTGGTCCAACGTCCCGCGCATCCGGGAGAACTTCGCGTGGCGGTCGTTCAATGTGCTCCTGTTCTCCGGGTACTGGCGGCAGAGCATCGGAATGCTCAAGGACGCCAGCGGACGGGCAGGTCACGGCCTGCACTCCGGGAGCGCCGCCACGGACCTGGCCGTCGGGCTGGCATACGTGTACGCCGGGCGCGGCTACCTGGCGCTGGACCCCCTGCTGGCGGCCATCGCACAGCTTGAGGTGCGGACCAGCCTGCAGTCCCTGCGGCAGGCCTACGCCGCCACTGCGTTCGCCTACGCCCAGACCGGCAACTCCATCCAGGCGACCATCTACCTTGACCGGGCGCGGTCGGCCGAGGGACCGGCCCGCTTTGCCGTCCGTACCTCCGCCGAGTTCTGCATGGACATGGCCTCGCGCTGGCTGGGCGATCCCGAGGCCCGGGAACGGCTGGTGCACTCGGCCGAGGTCCACTACCAGGCCGGCCGTTTCACGCTGGCGGGGATCTGCATGTTCGGTGCCACCGTCAACGGCACAGCCAAGGACTTCACCTTCATGGAGGAGATTGCGGCGAAACGGCAGGGACCCCTGGCGGAGCTGTCCCGGGTCGTCGCCATCGGCAGCCGGACGAAGGACGCCGCGGTCATGCTGCAGGCCGCCGAGCTTTCCGCCAGCCTGGAGCTCGACGCCGTGCAGGCCCGATGCGCCGCCCTGGCCCTGGACTTCGCCCAGGCTGCAGGATTGAGCGGCACGGCCAGCACAGCGCACACGATGTTGAACAAACTTTCGGAGTCCGTGCAGGCGCTGCCGGTCACCCCCCGGAACAAGGGGCCGCTGTTGACTGAACGCGAGCGCCAGATAGCGACCCTGGCCGGCAACGGAGTTTCCAATAAGGACATTGCCCTGGACATCGGCATTTCGGTGCGCACCGTGGAGGGCCACTTGTACCAGGTGTTCACAAAGCTTGGGGTGTCCTCGCGGAGTGATCTGCTTGGACTCATCTAAGCTGCGCGCCAGCGAGCCCGGAACCGGGACAACCGCCGCTCTCACGGGGCGGTCGGAGGACCTGGGATCGGCAGTGGCGGCACTACGGGGCGGCACGCATGTCGCCGTGATGCTGCTCGGCGACAGCGGCATCGGGAAAACCACCCTCATGGAGGCAGTGGTTGCAGAGCTGGCGCCCGAGGTGACACCGGTCCGGATCCACGGCAGCCCCTCGCTGAGCCACGTCCCCTACGGTGTGCTCGGCCCGTTCATCGTTGGCCTTCCCGTGCAGGAAGCAACCTCCCAGCTGGCAGTCCTTCGGACCCTGTGGAGCCAGTTGGAGGAAGAGCGGCGTGCCACCGGGAAGCCCCTGCTGCTGATCGTCGACGACGCCCACGACCTCGACGAGGCCACCGCGGGAATCCTCGTGGAGCTGGCCGCCGCGGGCTGGGCGAAGCTGCTGGTCGGCGCCGCCTCACGGCCGGGGTTGCCCGAACCGCTGCTGCAGCTGTGGTTTGAAGGCATCGCCGAGCGGCACGATCTACGTCCCCTGACCCAGCAGCAAACAACCGACATGCTGGAACGTACGCTGGGTCCCCAGGTCCTGCCGAACGTCGCCGAGATCCTCTGGGAGGCGTCCGAGGGCAACCCCTTGCTGCTCAATTCCCTGATCGATGACGCCAAGAATGACGGCACGCTGCACCAGCACAATGGCGTCTGGCTGTTGACACGTCCCCTGAACAGCCACGGCGACCGACTCACCGACGTCGTCCGGCGGCAGCTGCTGCGGCGCTCGCCCGAAGAGCGGCAGGCGCTGAACCTCGTGGCGCTCGCCGAACCGGTATCCAAGGAACTGATTGAAGCCGTGGTAGGCGAACAGACCGTGGGGGCGTTGATAGAACACGATCTGATCCAAGTCACGGCCGCCTCCGATCCTGAATTGCGGTTGCGGCACCCCGTGTACGCCGACACGCTGAGGAACCTGATTTCCCCCGCGCGCAGCCTGCAGCTCCGGCAAAGCCTGCTGCGGCTCATGGATAAGGAGCCGGCGTCCGCCGAAGGGCTGTTGCGGCAGGTCAGCTGGTCCATAGAATGCGGGGCGGAGCTGCCGGACCGGCAATTGCTCAGGGCCGCGACCCTGGCAAGCAGGCTGTACCAGGACGACCTGGCCCGCCATGCTGCGTCCCTGGTCAAGGACCCCGACCTGCAGCTGGCGGCCCGGTCGGTGATGGCCCGCACCCACTACAACACCTCCGATTACGCCGCCGCACGCGAGATCCTCGATGCCGACTTCGGCAAAGGCCACAGCATTGCGAGCCTGTTGACCGGAACCCTGCTGTGGGCCGCGGTGCTGTCCGCGCAGGGCCACACGCCGGAGGACATTTCGCGGCGGGCGGAGGCTCTCCTCGAAGCCGGTGAGCGTCTGGCGCAGGAAAAGCCTGCCGAGGCCTCACGGATCCGGGCGGCCATGCAGGACCGGTATGCCACGATCCGGAGCATGGTGCTCGCCATGGCCGGAGAAAGCTGCAGTGGCACCGGCACGGGCCCCGCAGAGCCGCCCGTTAACCACCTGGACCAGGCGTTCAGGCTCTCCCTGGAGTCCGAGCGGCTCCTCGTCGAGGGTAAATCGGTCAGTGCCTATGCGGTAGCCGCCGAAGCTCTGACGGCCGCTGGCGCCGGGCACGATGAACTGCACTTCCTCACGGACTTCCTGGTTGTCCGGGCCGCTGCGGCCGTAATCCATGCCGGTGACTGGGGGGCCGCGGAAACCCTCCTGGCCCGCTTTGCCGCGGCAAGCGGACCCAACCTCATCTCCTTTGCCGGAGGTGCGCATGCGGCGCGTGGCGTGATGCTTCTTTACCAGGGGAAAGCCGCCCAGGCCTTGAACACGCTGAGTGCCGCCCTCGAGTCTTTGCGGCTGGCTGATCCCCAGCAGCTGTTCGGCCTCACCGCCGCGATGGCATTCGCCGCGGCCGCGGAAGTGGGATCACGGGAGAGGGCGGAATCATTTCTCGCGGACTATGAGCGCGTCCCGCCGGTTGTCTCACGCTACCTGCGCGGGCTCGCCGCGATGGCGGTGGTCTACGGCAAGGCCCGGCTTGGAAATCATCCCGAGGCCATCGCCGAGCTCCGGCTACTCGGCCGGCCCGATGCCGGACCAGACAGTGCCGGGCCGGAGTTCGACGCGCTCGCCTTCTGCCTTGCTTTGGGGGACCGGCAAGCCGCCTTCCGGCTCCTCGAGTTGAAGCCTTTCCTCGAAGGCCCCCGGCCCGCAGCCATCTGCGACTATGCCGCGGCGATCTGCACGGATCTGGCCGCGGACCACCTGGCGGCTGCCAAGAGCTGCGAAGATGCCGAACTCTGGGGCTTCGCGGCCCTCGCCTATGACGCTGCCGCCAACGCCTTCCGGGCAGCCGGGGATTCCCTGCGCGAGCGGATGGCCATGTCCCACCGGAAACGGTGCCTGGACCGGGCCGACAACAACCCGGGCCTCGAGCCGGAGGCCGCGGACGACGTGCTGGGACTGCTGACCCGCCGGGAACGGGACATCGTGGCCTTGGCTGTCCGCGGGTTCAGCGACCGGAGGATCGCCGCCGAACTTCACGTTTCCGTCCGCACCGTGGAAGGCCACTTGTACCGGAGTTACGCCAAGCTCAACGTCAAGGGCCGCGACCAGCTCCCCGGCATCGCAGGTAACTAGCAGCTCCGGAAGCCGGCTGCCGGGTAGTCGCAGCGTGGCTCCGGGCCCCGCCTACCCGGCCCCACGACGTCGGGCCGGCCGGTGCTACGGCGAAGGACACGCGGGACCGGCTGCCGACTACTTGGTTCCAGCCCCTCGGCGCTGCGGCATAACTGAGTACACCCGGGTGTACGCGGCCAAGTACCCGTTGCGTATTCGAGTACTACTTACGCATACCGAAAAGTCCCCTGATCCATAGTTTTGACTTATCACTGGTCAACCATTGATTGCGAAGGTCTCACTCATGTTTCAGCAAGACGTCGGCCTGCCTGCGGG
The DNA here is from genome assembly GCF_030816935.1 of Arthrobacter sp. B3I9. Lineage (NCBI taxonomy): Bacteria > Bacillati > Actinomycetota > Actinomycetes > Micrococcales > Micrococcaceae > Arthrobacter > Arthrobacter sp. B3I9. The sequence continues at coordinate 3,286,267 of NZ_JAUSYO010000001.1, read as the reverse complement.
CAGCGGCAAAACTACTCCTATGTCATCAGCCCAGCGGTTCGCCCCCGGGCGCTACGACAAACCCTTCATCCGTAACCACATCGTCGCGGAGGTCGTCGAGACGCTGACGTCAGGCTCCGGCTGCGGCGTCGTCCTGGTCGGCGAGCACGGGGCGGGAAAGTCGTTCATCGCCCAGCGTGCCCTCGAGCAGCTCGGTCCGGACTACGCGGTGGTCCAGGTCCGGGGCAGCTCCATCTCCTCGAAGCTCCCTTACGGCGCCCTGAGCGTTCTGCTGAACGATCTGGACGCCTCACACTTGGAGCACCCCCTGATGGTGCTGCGGGGCCTTACCCAGGTACTGCACAACAAGGCACAAGGACGCAGGGTCATCCTCTTCGTCGACAATGCCCACGACCTGGACGAGTTGTCCAGCATGATGGTTGCCCAGCTGGGCGCCGGCTCGCACGTCACCCTGCTGGCGGCGTGCGTGGATCTTCCGCATGTGGGCGGGGACATCATGGGGCTGTGGAAAGATGACCTGCTGCGGCGGATGGACCTCTCGCCGTTCGACTTCAACGAAGTAGCGGCTTCCCTGGGCAACGAATACGGGGGCCAGTTCTCCCATGCCGCCGCACGGGCCCTGTGGAGCGCAAGCGGAGGAAACGCACTCTTCCTTCACTCCCTCGCGCGGGAACAGATCAAACTGGGGACGATCATCCGTCAGGACGGCGTCTGGGTGCTGGGCAACAGCCCCATCGCCCTGACCGGGGAGATCCGCGACGTCGTGAAGGCCCGCCTGAACCGGCTGAGCCCTGGCCAGCGCGACGTTTTCGAACTGCTGGCCCTGGCCGGCGCGGTTCCGCTGCAGACGCTCATGAAGATCGCTGACCCCCAGGATATGGACGCCCTGCAGGAGCGGGCCATGATCCACGTCAGCCACGAACACCCCCCGATGGTCAGCGTTGCCAACCGGCTGTCGGCCGGCATCGTTGCCAGCGTGGTGCCGCCCGGCCGCAGCGCCGAGCTCCGCCGCCGGCTCACGGCCGTGCTCCAGGATTCGGAGCAGCCGGACGCCGGCGGCGGATCAGCAGGCGTTGCATGGGCGCTGGATTGCGGCGAACAGGTAGGTCCGGAGCAGGCCCTGGCTGCCGCGCGGATGGCGAACAACTCGTCCGATCCGGTAGCGGCACTGCGGTTCCTCAACGAGATGCAGGGCCGCGGAACGTCCACCCAGGCCACGGTCGAGTCAGTCCAGGCCCACATGTCGGCGAACAACCCCGACTCCGCACGGCGGCTTCTCTCCACCCTGGATGCCGCCGCGGGTGAAGGCATTCCGCTGGCCGACTGGACCTCGCTGCAGCTTCTTCGGGCAGAACTGGACAGGCAGACCGGCTCCCAGAACGGCTCCGCGGCGGCTGACGCCAACGCCACGCTGCAGGAAATCGGACGGCGGCTCGCAGCTGTTTCCGACGAGGACCAGGCAGTGGTGGACGCGGCCCGGCAGCGGCTGCGGGTCGCTGAAGCGGAACTCGCTGTCTTCGAAGGCCGGTACCAGGACGTCCTTTCCATGACCGACAACCCGACCGGCGGCCTGCTGGACACGGAAGCCGGAATCCTGACCGCGAGCCTGCGCTGCGAAGCCATGGCCGTCACCGGAAACGTCGCCGCGGCATTCGGCCTGGGCAAGCAGATCATTTCATCCGCGGGGTCGGTGCCGCTCTCGGACCGGGCCATGCGGCACATCCGGGGCCGGTTTCTGCTCCTGATGCTGCTCTCGGCCAAGTTCCGTGAGGCCGCGGCCTTCCTGTCGGCTACCACCGGCACCGCCGACCCGCAGGAACGGCTGGGCGGAATGTTCGAGATCGGGCAGGGAGTCCTTGACCTTCATGCCGGCCTCCTCGACGACGCGCTGCCGCGGCTCAGGGCCGGCATGGAGCAGCTCCTGGCCCGGGACACCGACTCGGTGGCCGGCCTGGCAATGGCGGCCTTCGCCTACGCCGCCGCCTTGCAGGGGGACGAGGAGAAAGCCGGCCTTCAGCTGGCGGAACTGGCTCAGCTGCAACCGCGCGCACCCTGGCTGGTGGTCCGGATGACCCGGTATTTCGAACTCTGTGCCCTGGCCGAGCTCGGACAGCGCGCCATGGCCATCCGGGCGCTTGTGGCCGAGGCAGACCGCGATGCCGCAGCCTCCCTGCTGGCCCCGGGACTGCTGTTCCTGTCCGCCGCGGCCAGGCTCGGTGACCGGCAGATGGCCGTCAAGCTCGGCAACCTTGCCGCCCGCGTGACCGGATCTTTTGCCGGTCTCTGTGTGCGGCTCGCGGAAGGCGTGAAGGAATCGGACAGCGAGCAGCTTCTGGCCGTATCGAAGGATTCCGATGCAGCAAGCAACGCCATTTTCGCCCGTGACGCGGCACGCAAGTCCGTCAGCTCCGCGAACGACGCCGGTAACCGGATCGCCCTGCGGGTCGGACAGCGGACGCAACAGTCACTCGATGACAGGTTCGGCAGCCCGAAGAACGGCCTGCACTCGCTCACGACGTCCACCCTCACTGCCAGGGAGTGCGAAGTCGCGGTGAGGGCTGCTGCCGGATCCTCCAACCGCAAGATCGCCGAACAGATGCATGTTTCGGTCCGCACGGTTGAGGGTCACCTTTACCAGGTGTACTCGAAGCTCCACGTGGCCAGCAGATCGGAACTCAAAGATGTCATCTCCACTCCGGCGGAAAGCGTTCGGATTGGCTGATCCCCGACCGCCCCGCCGGCCGTCCGTGGTCCGGCGGGGTACCGGGGGAGGTGTCCGGCATGGATGGCACCGCTGAGGCCGCTGCGCTGATCGGGCAGTCCGGCCTGGTCAAGGATGTGACCCGGTCCCTGCTCGATGACTCAAAATCAGGTGTCCTGATCATCGGTGCCGCGGGCACGGGAAAGACGGCGGTGTACAAGGCGGTGCTCCGCGAGTTGCCTCCGGGCGGCTCGGTGATCCGGCTGGCCGCCACGCGAGCCTTGGCCGCGGTGCCCTTCGGAGCGCTGGCGCCTTATCTGTCCGAACTGCCGGATTCAGAACTGGACTCCTTTGCCGCCGTTCTAAAGGCCGTGTCGGACCGGCTCAAGGCCGAGGCGGTCCGGCCGCTCTTCGTGGTCGACGACGCCCAGTTCCTGGACCGTGGCACCACGGAACTGCTCGCGCGCGCCGTTGCCGTCGGTGCCGCGGAAATCCTGGCCACCAGCCGTCCGGGCCCGTCGATCCCGGAACAGTTCCTGGCCCTGTGGGACGACGGGCTCCTGTCCAAGTTCGAGCTTTCACCGCTGAACCGGGCCGGAGTCCACGAGCTCTGCAAACACGTGCTGGGAGCTGACGTTTCCCCCTGGGCCAGTGCCGTCTTCGCTGAGGTAACAGGTGGGAACCCGCTGATGCTGATGTCCCTGATCGAGCACGAGCGATACAGCGGCGCCCTCGTCCTCCGCCACGGCGTGTGGTTCCTGAGCGCGAACCCCGATCTGGCCGGGGTGCCTGCGGCAGACGTCATCGACCAGCAGTTGCGCTCCATGACCGCCGAAGAGCGGACCGTGGCCGCCATCGTGGCCCTGGCCGGGCCGCTCCCGCTGGGCCAGATCCTGCGATTCAGCAACCCGAAAACGGTCGACGCGCTGGAGGCAGCGGGAATACTCACCGTTTCCCCGGGGCATGACCGTACCGTCCGGCCAGCCAGCCCGTTGCTCGGCGAGATAATCCGGCACCGGGTCCCGGCGGGCCAGAGTGCGACCTTGCGGGCGAGCCTACTTGATTTGCCCTCGGCAGGGGTGGTGGGGCCTGAAGCGTTCCTGAACCAGCTCCGTTGGTCCCTGGAATGCGGTGCGCCGGTCCCGCCAGCGCAACTGCTCCAGGCCGCCGCAGCGGCCAACACGGACCTGAACCCTGCGGCCGCGATCCAGGCGGCCGAGGCTGTGCGCGAAACGCGGTTTCTTGCCGAAGCCAAAATGCACCTCGCGTATGCGCATTACCTCCTTGGCCTGCCGGCGGAAGCCGCCGCCGACCTTGCGGCGGTGGGGCCTGTGCCCCATGGCAGGCTGTCATACCTTGCAGCGCGCCTCGCCGCGCGGCTACCGGACAGGATGGACGCTGCAGGGCGGGAACGGGTGGCGGAACCAGCAACCGGAAACGCCGGCCTCGGTCCGAATGAATCCCCGTGGTCCCAATTGCCCGCCGGAGGACTGGCAGCCGACATCCTGCACGGCCAGTGGGACGGACCATCGGCGGTCCGCGAGGCGCGGCTGCAGGACCTGATCGATGCGGCCGGGACCGTTCCGGAAGTCCGCCTTCCGGCCGTCTCGGCCCTCGGCGAGCTTCGCTCGGCCCAGGGCCGGCTCTCTGCGGGGTTGCGGCTGGACCGTGAGGCCTGGGCAGGCGCCGTCTCCGGAGGGCTGACGCTGCCGCTGGCCCAGGAAGAGGTACTGGCCCGGCACTGCCTCAGCCTCGTCCGGGCGGGGGAATGGGGGGAACTTGCGGAAGTCCTTGAGGGCTACGCCGCGGATTATCCCTCCCGGTTGCTGTACAGCGGCGGAATGCTGCATGCCATGAGCGGGTTCGCGCTTCTGCGCCGGGGACGAATCATGGAAAGCTTCGCTGAGTTGATCCGGGCCGTGGAAGAACTCGCCATCGCTGATCCCTTGGAGGTGCTGCCTTTCGCGCGTGCTGCCGCCGGGTACGCAGCAGCCCTTGCCGGGCGCCCGGGGGAGGCCCGGGAGCAGGCCAAGGGCTTCCACGCGGCAGCCTACAGCGGACCCCAGAGCCTTCGGCTGCTTTCCGCCGCGTATTGCCTTACCGTGGAGAGGCTCACCAGCGACGGGGACAGCGCGGAGCTCGAAGCGTTGGCTGACCAGGCGCAGCACCAAGGCTTGAGAGGCGTTGAAACGGACATCCGAAGGCTTCTGCTCAGAAGCGGGGACACCGGCAGTGCTACGGCTTTGGCTTCGAGCAGCAGCGCCATGGAGGGGCCCGAGGGGCGGCTGCTGGCTGATTTCGCCCGCGCAGTGGCCTCCAACGACGCGGCCGGGTTAATCGCCATCAGCGACGAGGCGACCGCCACCGGCCACGGGCTTCTGGCCTTTGAGGCTGCGCAGCAAGCGGCGGCGTGCCTGGAGCACAGCCCGGACCGCTGGCGGCTCACCGCGGTCCAGCGCAGGCTTCATCACCTCATGGCAGACGCCGGCATATCCGGCCCGGTGCCGGCTCTGCGGAACGAACAGGGACCGGTGCTGACGGCCCGCGAAGCGGAGATCCTGGAGCTCGTGGCGACCGGGTCTACGAACGCCCACATTGCCGCCGCGCTTTCCTTATCGCCGCGCACCGTTGAGGGGCACCTGAGCCGGATCTTCGCCAAGCTGGGCGTGAGCCGGCGTGCCGAGCTCCTTGAGGTGAAGCGCGAAAGCCGTCACCCGGCTGATGCTCCGGAGGAGGCCCCTGAGCTGGGGTGACAGCGCCGGCCACGCCCGGTCCCCGGCCCGTCTACGTACTGCACGAGTGGGTTGCAGGTTCCGCGGGGGTACCTGCAAGTAGTGGGACGGGGGGAAAGGATCGAGAAGTCGGGTAAAGGCTACTCGTGCACAGGTTTGACCGAGGGGCTTCAATTAAGTCAGTTCTTGAAAAAGAACAGCGGTCTCGAACTGAACAAGTTTCACTGAAATTACTTCAGGGCGGGCATCGGCCGGTGGCTTTACCAGCACGGGGGAGTTGCTCACAAGCGACTCTTGATTGCTGTTGCAGCTACTGCCACCATTGAAGGTGGTCGCGCCGATACTTTCCCTTCTCCGTTCTCCTTCATTGGAAATCGCACAGTGCCGTAGCCGGTAGCTGTGCCCCAAGGTCGGAGCCGGCGGCGTCAGAGCCTTCTGAGACCGAGGCTCTCCCCCCAGCCGCCGCCGGCTCCCTTAAACGGTCTGCCCCAGCGGGTTACCCGCTGGGGCGTCTGTTTGTCCGGACCGGTCCGTCGTGTGACCCAACACGTTGTCCGGATCTGGGTCCGGTAGCGTCCCTCGACCGACTGCCCGGACAACTCGCCAAGCATGGGATAATTAGGATCAATCTGCGTGACGTAATAGCGCCCGGCCGTCCCATCGGCGGCCATGCTCCTCCGCCACGCCGCCGCCGATCCAGGAGTTATACCCATGGTTGCCACACCAGCCCACCTCCTCCGCTCAGCCACCGCGCTGGGAAACGAGGAGGTCCTCAGGATCCGCAACGACTTCCCGATCCTGGGCCAGAGTGTCAACGGCAAGCCGCTGGTGTACCTGGATTCGGGCGCCACCTCCCAGAACCCGCTCAGCGTGCTGGAAGCGGAGCAGGAATTCTATGAGCAGCGGAACTCAGCGGTGCACCGCGGCGCCCACCACCTCGCCGTTGAAGCCACGGAGGCCTTCGAGGACGCCAGGGAATCGGTGGCGGCCTTCATCGGAGCCGGTCCGGATGAACTCATCTGGACGTCGAATGCCACCGAGGGCCTGAACCTGCTCAGCTACTCCTTCCTGAATGCCTCATTGCCCGGTGCTGCCCCGGAAGCGGCCCGCTTCGCCCTCTCCGCCGGCGACGAGATCGTGGTTACGGAGATGGAACACCACGCCAACCTGATTCCGTGGCAGCAGCTGGCGGAACGCACCGGAGCCACGCTGCGCTACATTCCGGTCGACGACGCCGGCACCTTGGACCTCGAGGCCGCCGCCCGCATCATCGGCAGCCGGACGCGCATCCTCGCCTTCACCCATGCGTCCAACGTCCTTGGCACCATCAACCCCGTAGCAGCACTGGTTGCCCTCGCCCGGCCAGCGGGAGCGCTCGTGGTGCTCGATGCATGCCAGTCGGCCCCGCACCTGCCCCTGGACGTCAAGGCACTCGACGTCGATTTCGCCGTCTTCTCGGGCCACAAGATGCTGGCCCCGACCGGTATCGGCGGCCTGTACGGCAGGGCCGAGCTGCTCAACGCGATGCCGCCGTTTCTCACGGGCGGGTCCATGATCACCACCGTCACGATGGAGCGGGCAGGATTCCTGCCGAGCCCGCAGCGTTTCGAGGCCGGAACCCAGCGGATCTCCCAGGCCGTCGCCCTGGCGGCGGCCGCGAACTACCTGAGCGAGACCGGGCTGGACCGGATCCACGCCTGGGAATTCGAGCTCGGGCAGCGTCTCGTGGCGGGCCTGGAATCCATCCCCGGAATCCGCGTGCTGGGACCCGCCGCCGGCCAGGAGCGGATCGGCCTGGCAGCGTTCGACGTCGCGGGCGTCCACGCGCACGACGTCGGGCAGTTCCTGGACAGCCGGGGGATCGCCGTGCGCGTGGGGCACCACTGCGCCCAGCCCCTGCACCGCCGTCTTGGCCTCACTGCGAGCACCCGTGCCAGCACGTACCTGTACAACACGACGGACGATGTCGACGCGTTCCTTAACGCCGTCGCCGATGTCCGCGGCTACTTCCAAGCCTGAGGACGGCAGTACATGAGTCTCGACCAGCTGTACCAGCAGATCATCCTGGACCACTCCAAGGCCCGGCACGGCAGCGGGCTGTCCGCTGCGGCAGTCCCCGACGGCGCGAGCAGCGGCCAGTCCCATCAGCTCAACCCGGTGTGCGGGGACGAGATCACGCTCCGGGTCGCCGTCGCGGACGGCAAGGTCAGGGAGCTGCGCTGGGACGGCAACGGCTGCTCGATCTCCATGGCGTCCGCCTCCGTGCTGACGGACCTCGCAGAGGGTATGGCCGTCGATGAGATGCGCACCGTGATTAGCAGCTTCCGCGAGGTGCTGCGCTCCCGCGGCAAGGTGCCCGCGGACCCGGAAATACTCGGTGACGCCGCCGCGTTCGAGGGCGTGGCGCGCTACGCGGCCCGCGTCAAGTGCGCCATGCTCTCCTGGGTCGCCGCGGAAGACGCCCTCGGACAGGCCATCTCGCACTAGGAGGGTCAGGGCCGGCCGAGCCCCTTGTAGGTCCAGCCCGCGGCACGCCACTTGGCCGGATCGAGGACGTTGCGCCCGTCGAGGATGCGCGGAGCCGAGACGAGGGCCCGGGTGCCGTGCGGGTCCAGCTCGCGGTACTGCTTCCATTCGGTCAGCAGCAGCACCGCGTCGGCCCTGCGCAGGGTGGTTTCCAGGTCCGGCTCCAGCGGCAGCTCCGGAAAGCGCTTGGCGGCATTGGGCAGGGCCTGCGGGTCAGTGACCGTGACCACGGCACCCTGCAGCTGGAGCTGGGCCGCTGCGCTCAGCGCCGGTGAGTCCCGGACGTCGTCGCTCTCGGGTTTGAAGGCGGCCCCGAGCACGGCAATGCGCTGTCCCATCAGGGACCCCCCGCACAGTTCCCGCGTCAGTTCGACGACGCGCGTGCGGCGCCGCATGTTGATGGCGTCCACCTCGCGCAGGAAGGTCAGGGCCTGGTCCGCGCCCAGCTCGCCCGCGCGGGCCATGAAGGCCCGGATGTCTTTGGGCAGGCAGCCGCCGCCGAAACCGATGCCGGCGTTGAGGAACTTCCGGCCGATCCGTTCGTCGAGGCCGATGGCGTCGGCCAGTCGCGTGACGTCAGCGCCGGTGGCTTCGCAGACCTCGGCCATCGCATTGATGAAGGAAATCTTGGTGGCGAGGAACGAGTTGGCCGCGGTCTTCACAAGCTCGGCGGTGGCGTAGTCGGTGACCAGCCTGGTGGTCCCGTGGGCGAGGGACGCCTGGTAGACCTGGTCCAGGATGGCCACCGCGGGGTGGTCCTCGCTGCCGTCCGGAACGCCGTAGATCAGGCGGTCCGGATTGAGCGTGTCGGTCACCGCATGGCCTTCGCGGAGGAACTCGGGGTTCCACACCAGCATGGCGCCCGGTTCGGTCTCGGCGATGACCTCAGCCAGCCGGGCGGCAGTCCCGACCGGAACGGTGGACTTGCCGGCGACCACATCGCCGGGGGACACCTGGGCTGCCAGGGCCTCCACCGCGGCATCGACAAAGCGCAGGTCCGCCGCGTTTTCACCCCGCTTTTGCGGCGTGCCGACACAGATGTAATGGACCTCGCACCCGTGCACGGCCTCCATCTCCGTGGTAAACCTCAGGCGCCCCGATTCCTCCAGCGCGGACAGCAGCTCGTCCAGGACGGGTTCATAAAACGGCGCCTGCCCCGCGGACAGCTGCGCCACTTTGCCGGCGTCCAGGTCGATGCCCACCACATCGTGACCAAGCTTCGCCAGGCACGCCGCGTGCACCGCGCCCAGATACCCGCAGCCGATAACCGATATCCGCATTCCTGGTCCTCCCGCAAAGGGGTGTGATCACAGAGTACGTCGCGGGGCCCGGTTTGGCACGGGCCTGCGGAGAGTGAGCACCAGCAGGGTGAGCAGGCTGCCGAGGGTTGCCCCGCCTGTATTCGCCGCGACGTCAAGCAGGGTGGGGTACCGGGCAGGCAGGAAGAGGAACTGGGCGAGCTCGATCAGGGCGGAGAGCACCAGGCCGGCGGCCCCGCCGGTCCACCAGTATCGGCTGCCGAAGATCCGGACCACCAGGGCTCCCAGCGGAACGAACAGGAGCACGTTTGCCGCCGACTCAATGAACGCATAGTCGATCCAGCCGGGCATCCCGCGCTGGTGCAGGTCCTGGAGCGCCTCCGCCAGCTTCCCGCCACCAGCACGGTCCACCGGCGTGGGCCAGAGGGCAATGGCCCCCAGAATCAGCGCGTAGGCGAAGAACTCCCACGTAATTACGCGGCGGCGGGGTGGCAACGGGAGGCGCCTTTCGGGAGTTCGCGGGCGTTTCCCTGAGTGTAGCGCCCTAGGCGAGCTGGCTAGGCGAGCAGGCTTGCGATTCCGATGGCCAGCGTTGCCGCTCCCAGCACCATCGAGATGCTGACCAGGACGACGTGGACGGTGAGGAACCGGGTGGCCCGGCCGCCGGCGTCGCGGGCCCGCGGGTCCTTCATCACCCGGCGCAGGAACTGCGGCCAGACCAGGAGGGACCAGAGGCCGGCCACGATCAGGACGATTGCCAGGGCTGCGGGTAGCTCCACGCCGCTAGTGGCTTTCGAGCCAGGCCTGGGCCTGCTGGGACTGGATGTTCAGGGCCTTGCCGACCATGGGCTCGGCCGCTTCGGCGATCTTGCCGCCGAGGAACGGCACCGAGGACGTGACGGTGCCCTCGAGTTCGATCCGCGTGCCGCCGGCTTCGGACACCAGCCGCTGGACGGCGTTGACATCCAGCGGTGCGCCGGCGACCTTCATCGAGATGTTGCTCTGGCGCGAACCGTCCGCGGCGGGGGCAGCCCAGGTTTCGACCTGGGTGACCTTAAGGCTTTCGCCGACAAACTTGCGGGCCATCTCCGGCATCCTCGTGGTGGGGATGGTCCGGACAATGGTGGTGACGAATGCCCCGGCGGTGTCGCCGTCCACGTTAAACGATTCCAGCGTGCCGCCGACGTATTCGCTGGTGTGGCGCAGGAAGTCCTCGTTCACGAGGACGGCGGTAACGCGGTCAACACTGTGGGGCAGGGTGGTGGATGCACTCAGGGGCACGGGTTCTCCAAAGCAGTTGTTGCGGTCGATGCGGCTCCCAACATCCTACGGGGTGTGCCCGGCGGGCTTCGATTCAAGCGCCTGCAGGTCCCTGGCGGCGGCGGTGATATTCCGTGACATGGCGGGGAAGATCAGGCTGTGGAACGGCAGGACGGCCAGCCAGTAGAGCCGTCCGCTCAGCCCCTTGGGAAAGAAGATGGCACGCTGCCGGTAGCGGCTGCCGCTGCCGTCCGGTTCCACGGAGAGTTCAAGCCAGGCCCGGCCCGGCGCCCGCATTTCGGCCCGCAGCCGGAGCAGGCGGCCGCGGTCTATCCGTTCGGCCCGCCACCAGTCGACCACTTCCCCCTCGGCCAGCAGGTGCGGATGCCGGCGGCCGCGGAGCAGGCCCGCTCCGCCCGTCAGTTTGTCCAGCCAGCCCCGGACGCGCCACGCCAGCGGCAGCGAGTACCAGCCGTTGCGCCCGCCGATGCCTTCGATGATGGTCCAGACATGCTCGGGATCCACCGTGCTGGTGTAGGTGCGTTCGTCGAGGTAGACCCGGTGGCCGGCCCAGTCCGGGTCGGAGGGAAGCGGATCGGCGTCGGCGCCGGCGCTTGACCAGGCCGTTTCCACCTGGCCGTCGCGCTCCTTGCCCAGGGCGAGGGCAACCGCACGCCGGTAAGGGGTCAGGCCGCCCTCGGGCAACGGAATGAAGGAATCGATGTCGTGCTCGCGTGAGACGGCGTCGGTCTGCAGGGACTCGACCAGCGGCAGGGACATGGACAGCGGAATCGGTGTCACGAGCGCCACCCACAGCCCGGCCAGCTTGGGGGCCGGAACGGGCAGGGCGAGCACCCAGCGCCGCGGCAGCCCGGCCTCGGCGGCGTATTCGTTCATCATGCCGGCGTAGCTGAGCACCTGGCGCGAGCCGATGTCGAAGGTCCGGTCAATCCTGCCGTCCAGCGACGCGGCGCCGAGCAGGTAGTGCAGCACGTCGCGCACCGCGATGGCCTCGATTCGGTTCCGCACCCAGCTCGGCGCAGGCATGACCGGCAACGTCTCGGCGAGGTGCCGGATCATCTCGAACGAGGCGGAACCCGAACCGATCACCACACCGGCCTGGAACACGACGGCGTCCACCGGGCTCTCGAGGAAGACCTTGCCCACCGCCTCCCGCGACCGCATGTGGGTGGACAGTTCTGCGTCCGACGGGTGCAGACCGCCGAGGTAGACGATCCGGCCCACACCGGCTGCAGCCGCCGCCGTCGCTGCGGTCTCTGCCATCGCCTTTTCCTTCGACTCGAAACCTGCTCCGGCCGCCATGGAATGGACGAGGTAGTAGAGGACGTCGACGCCGGTGAGCGCCTCGCGCAGCGCCTCGCCGTCGTCAAGGCTGCTCTGGACCACCTCGACCTGGTCGAGCCACGGCACGCCGGCGATCTTGGCCGGGGTCCGGACCAGGACCTTGACCTCGTGCCCGGCCTCCAGCAGCCGCGGGACAAGCCGGCCGCCGATGTAGCCCGTCGCGCCCGTGACCAGCACCGTCCTGGGGCTGCCCGGCTTCGAAGTGCGGTCCTGCGGCGTGCCGTGCATGGGAAGCTCCTTGTCGTTGCGCATACCTACGGTTCGGAGCCGCGGCGGCTGCGGACTGCCATTGCATTGTAGGCTTGGGATACCCCGGGATTCTCACGAATTTCGGGTATTCGTGTTGCCTGCACCCCGGAATCCCATCAGGAGCAACAGCTATGAGCCTCAACGGCCCTTCTCTCACCGGTCTGCGCCGTGCCCTTGCCGAAGACCGGAACTACGCCCGGGTCCAGGCCGAGGCGGCCCGTGGGTTCGATGCCCGCGGCGAGGACTATCAGATCAGCGCTCCGGCCGGAATGAGATCGGTCCTGCTCGCCGAAATGGCGGACGGGTTGAGGGCGTTAGCCACAGAAACAGCCGCGAAAGCACCCGTGGTGCTCGCCGTCACCGCGACCGGCCGGGAGGCCGAGGACCTGACCGAGGCCCTGCGCGCCTTCCTGCCGGCCGACGCCGTCGCGGAGTTCCCCAGCTGGGAGACCCTTCCGCACGAGCGGCTTTCGCCCCGGTCGGACACCGTCGGCCGGCGCCTGTCGGTGCTGCGGCGGCTCGCCCACCCCGAAGCCTCTCCGAACGTCGCCCTGCGGGTCGTCGTCGCCCCGGTGCGCGCCGTCGTCCAGCCAATCGTCGCCGGCCTGGGCGAACTGGTTCCGGTCACGCTCAAGGTGGGCCAGGAGGCCCCGTTCAGCAGCGTCGTCAAGAGCCTGGCCGATGCCGCCTACGCCCGGGTGGACATGGTCACCCGCCGCGGTGAGTTCGCGGTCCGCGGCGGCATGCTCGACGTGTTTCCGCCCACCGAGGACCACCCCATCCGGGTCGAGTTCTTCGGCGACGAGGTCGACCAGATGCGCTGGTTCGCCGTCGCCGACCAGCGCTCGCTGACCGCGCCCGGACTGCACCACCCCACGGAGCTCCATGCCCCGCCGTGCCGGGAAATCCTGATCACTCCTTCCGTCATGTCCCGCGCAGCGACGCTGAAGTCCCAGCTCCCGGCCGCCGCGGACATGCTGGAGAAGATCGCCGGCGGCATCGCCGTCGAAGGCATGGAATCCCTCGCCCCGGTGCTGGTGGACGCCATGGTCCCGTTCCTGGACCAGCTCCCGGCCGGTTCCATCGCGGTGGTGATCGAGCCGGAGAAGGTCCGCACCCGCGCGCACGACCTTGCCGCCACCAACGAGGAATTCCTCGAGGCGGCGTGGGCGACGGCGTCCGACGGCGGCGCCGCGCCCCTTGATCTGACCGCGCAGGCGTCCGAGGCCCTGCACTCCGCCAGCTTCCGCTCGCTGGCCGAGACGCGCTCGGCGGCCCTCGCGCACGGCGTTTCCTGGTGGTCCATCACGTCGCTGGCCACCGACGAGGAGCTGCTGCCCGACATCGACGTGCTAAACCTGCATGCCCGGGAGCCCCGCGGCTACCAGGGCGATGTTGCCGAAATGATGGACTTCATCGGCTCCCGGATCCGGGACCAGTGGCGGATTGTGGTGGTCACGGAGGGTCCCGGCCCGGCCCAGCGCCTCGCCGAACTCTTCCACGACAACGACATCCCCTGCGCCCGTGTGGACAAGCTCGACGACGACCCGCAGGCCGGGCTGATCGAGGTGACCACCGCCGCCCTCGGACGCGGCTTCGTCCTGGATCCGCTCAAGCTTGCGCTGCTCACCGAGGCCGACCTGCTCGGCCGGACCTCGGCCGGCTCCACCAAGGACATGCGCCGGATGCCGTCCAAGCGGCGGAACGCCGTCGACCCGCTCCAGCTCGTGGCCGGCGACTCCGTAGTGCACGAACAGCACGGAATCGGCCGCTTCGTGGAGCTGATCCAGCGGAAGGTTGCGGGCGGCGGCGACGGGGTACGCGAATATCTGGTCCTCGAATACGCTCCCTCCAAGCGCGGCGCCCCGGGGGACCGGCTGTTCGTGCCCACAGACCAGCTGGACCAGGTCACCCGGTACGTCGGCGGTGACACCCCGGCGCTGAGCAAGATGGGCGGCGCGGACTGGGCCAGTACCAAGTCCAAGGCCCGCAAGGCGGTCAAGGAGATCGCCGGTGAGCTGATCCGGCTGTACTCGGCCCGGATGGCCTCACGCGGTTACGCTTTCGCCGCCGACACCCCCTGGCAGCGGGAGCTGGAGGAGGCCTTCCCGTACGTGGAGACCCCGGACCAGCTGACCACCATCAACGAGGTCAAGGCCGACATGGAGCGCGAGATCCCGATGGACCGGCTCATCTCCGGTGACGTCGGGTACGGCAAGACCGAAATCGCGGTCCGGGCCGCCTTCAAGGCGGTGCAGGACGGCAAGCAGGTTGCCGTGCTGGTGCCCACCACGCTGCTCGCCCAGCAGCACTACGAGACGTTCACCGAGCGGTTCTCCGGTTTCCCGCTGGTGGTCAAACCGCTGTCCCGCTTCCAGACGGGCAAGGAAGCCAAGGAGACGGCCGACGGCGTGAAGGCCGGTTCCGTCGACGTCGTCATCGGCACGCACCGGCTGCTGTCCAAAGACTTCGGGTTCAAGGACCTGGGCCTGGTGATCGTCGACGAGGAACAGCGCTTCGGCGTCGAGCACAAGGAAGCGCTGAAGAAGATGCGCACCAATGTGGACGTCCTGGCGATGAGCGCCACCCCGATTCCCCGGACCCTGGAAATGTCACTGACCGGGATCCGCGAGACGTCCACCCTCGCGACTCCGCCGGAGGAACGCCACCCGGTGCTGACCTACGTCGGCCCGTACACGGACAAGCAGACCTCCGCCGCGATCCGCCGCGAACTCATGCGCGAGGGCCAGGTCTTCTTCGTCCACAACCGGGTGTCCACCATCGACCGCACCGCGGCGAAGATCCGCGAGCTGGTCCCGGAAGCCCGGGTGGAGGTGGCGCACGGGCAGATGTCCGAGAGCCGGCTCGAACAGATCATCGTGGACTTCTGGGAAAAGCGCTTTGACGTCCTCGTCTGCACCACGATCATCGAGACCGGCCTGGACATCTCAAACGCGAACACCCTGATCGTGGACGGCGCGGACAAGTACGGGCTCTCGCAGCTGCACCAGCTGCGCGGACGGGTGGGCCGCGGCCGTGAACGCGCCTACGCGTACTTCCTCTACCCCTCGGAAAAGCCGCTGGGCGAGGTGGCGCTGGAACGGCTCAAGGCCGTGGCCACGCACAACGAGCTCGGCGCCGGCATGCAGCTGGCCATGAAGGACCTGGAAATCCGCGGCGCCGGCAATCTGCTCGGCGGCGAACAGTCCGGGCACATCCAGGGAGTCGGGTTCGACCTCTACATCCGGCTGGTCGGCGAAGCCGTGGCCGAGTACCGGGGCGAGGCGGAGGAGAAGGCCGCCGAAATGAAGATTGAGCTGCCCGTCAATGCCCATCTGCCGCATGACTATGTGCCGGGGGAACGGCTGCGGCTGGAGGCCTACCGCAAGCTCGCCAGCGCCCTGACCCACGAGGCTATCGACGAGGTCCTCGCCGAACTAGTGGACCGCTACGGTGAACTGCCGCTTCCCGCGAAGAACCTGATCGACGTCGCACGCTTCCGGGTGGGCGCCCGGGAAGCCGGGCTGAGCGATGTTGCCCTGCAGGGGAACTTCATCAAGTTCTCCCCGGCCCAGCTGCCGGAGTCCAAGCTCATGCGCCTCACCCGGATGTACCCGGGGGCACAGGCCAAGCCGGCGCTGGACGCGGTGCTCATTCCCAAGCCCAAGACGGCACGGATCGGCGGCCGGGACCTGCAGGATGCCGAGATCCTCGACTGGGCCAACGGCGTCATCCGGAACATCTTCTCCGACGCCGCTGTGCCTGTCTCACCGACAGGGAGTTAAAGGATGATGGGAGGACATCACGCCGCGTCAGGAGCCGCGGCGTGGGTGGCTATTGCCTCGACCGGGCCGTACGCGCTGGGGTGGTATCCGCTGGACGCCACCGGGATCGTCATCGGGGGAATGGCAACGGCGGGGACAGCCCTGGTCTGCGACTGGGACCACCGCTCCAGCACCATTGCGCACTCGCTGCCGCCGCTGTCCAACGTGATCGCCGTCGGCATCGAGAATGCCAGCGGCGGGCACCGGCAGGGCACCCACTCGGTGCTTGGCGCTGCGTTCTTCGTGCTGCTCGCCGCGTTGGCCGGACAGCTCCAGCTGCAAACCGACTGGGGGCTCCTGTCCGTCGGCGCCGGGCTGCTGTGCATGTTCCTGATCAACATCGCGGCCAAGGCCCTGAAGCTCTTTCCGAAGTATGGCTGGATCAGCAACTGGGCCTTTGGCCTGGCCATGGCGGGACTCGTGACCTGGTTTGCGCCGCACCAGTGGACCTGGCTGCCAGTCTCAATGCTCACCGGCGTGCTGGTCCACATCGTCGGGGACATGATCACCACCGGGGGAGTGCCGCTGCTCTGGCCGCTGGTGATCAAGCCGCCGAGGTTCCTGCGGAAGCTGCCGCTCGTGAAGAACGTCTGGAAAGCCAACGGGGCGTTCTCCATCCCCCTGCTGGGACGCGCCGGGTCCCGGCGGGAATGGTTCGTGCTGATCCCGGTCAGCGGCTACGCCATGATCGGCATGTTCGCGGCCGCGCTGGCGCTGGCGAAAGTGCACTTCCCGGCCGCCGTCGCGCTGGGCACCTCGCTGGTCCACCGCCTGCTGGCCGCCGTCGTCGGGAATTAACGCGCCTTAACCAGCTGAAGCTCCGGAATCCGGAGCTTCAGCTGGTTAAGCGTGGTTTGGGTCTAGCTTTCGCCGGCGGAGTCCGAGCGGCCGAGGATCGTCTGCGGGATCCAGAACGACAGGGCGAACAGGACCAGGCAGACGGCCATCGGCCACGGGTTGCCCAGCGTCAGGAAGTTCAGCGAGTACACGGAGGCGAGGAACAGGCCCATCATCACGACAAACTTGACGATGGTAGAGCCAAGGTGGTTCTCGGTCTGCGGGGTCTGTTGGGTCTTCTGGGTGTTGCTGGACATTCGTTCCTCCTCGGCCCCGTGGGGCTCAAAACTGTGGCAGTTGTCCGGAGCGGATCAGTACGCGGATGAGCCTTGTTCACCGTTGACGATCGCGATCCCGGAGCTGGCGCCAATACGTGTTGCACCTGCAGCAATCATAGCTTGTGCGTCCGCGAGGGAACGCACGCCGCCGGAGGCCTTGACCCCGAGGTCCGGGCCGACCGTGCGGCGCATCAGGGCGACGTCTTCCGCGGTGGCTCCGCCGCCGTTGAAGCCGGTGGACGTCTTCACGAAATCCGCTCCCGCTTCCACCGCAGCCTCGCAGGCCAGGACCTTCTGGGCGTCGTCCAGCAGGGCGGTCTCGATGATCACCTTCAGGATCGCTCCGCCTTCGTGGACGGCCTCAGCGACGGCGGTGATGTCATCAACCAGCGCGCCCTTGTCGTAGGCCCGGGCGGCGGCGATGTTGATGACCATGTCAACCTCTTCGGCGCCGTCCAGGACGGCCCCGCGTGCCTCGAAGGCCTTGACGTCGCTCGGGGTGGCGCCCAGCGGGAAGCCGACCACGGAGCAGGTCAGCACACCAGAGCCCTTGAGCGCGGTGTGGACGGTCTTCACCCAGACGGGATTGACGCAGACGGACTTGAACCCGTACTCCGCCGCCTCCGCGCAGACCTTGAGGATCTCGGCTTCGCTGGCCTCCGGCTTCAACAGGGTGTGGTCGATGAAGGAGGCGATGCTGCCGGCCGTGGCATCCCGCGGGGCGGGGGCGGCGCTGCCGGCGGCCGTGGTGGCTTCGTGGCTCATGGGGTCCCTTTCGTGGCTTCTCGGTGTCCATCTTGCCACAACGCCGCACCCGCACGGGGTCCTTGAAACCCGTCCCGGAGCGGACGCTCAGGCGGCGTCCGTGAGCGGCCCGGACAGGGTGGCGCGCAGCAGCTGTGAGGCGCAGACCGAGGCGGCCGAGGCGGCGGCGACCAGCAGCCCCAGCCGGACGCCGTCGAACACGGCAGCATCCCCGATCGCCCAGATCCCGGGCACCGATGTGCGGAACTCCTGGTCGATCACGATGCCGCCCCGCGGCGCGGTCTTCAGCCCGGCGCTCACCGAGAGGGCGTCGCGGGCAACCCGCTCCTCCGCCAGGACCACCAGGTCCCCGTTCATGCTCGAACCGTCGTCGAAAACCACGCCGGCGGCCGGAAGCATCGACCCCGCGAGGTTGGGGATGATGGCAGCGGGCCGGAGTGTGGTGCGGACGGGGCGGACGCCCCTGGCCCGCAGTACCGCCTCGGCCTGCCCGGCGGCGGTTCCGTTGCCCACCAGGATGCCCAGCGGCCGCCGCCCGAGGACCCGGGTGACGTCCTTTACGGCCTCACCGAGCACGGTGGCGTCGTCGATCGTGGAGTAGCGGAGGCAGCGGCCGTCGCCTTCCAGGGGCGTGGCGGCGGGGGAGGAGCCCGTGGCGATGACCAGCTGGTCGTAACTGAACTCGAGTCCGTCCGCGGTGGTGACGCGCTGTCCGTCCGGATCGATGTAGCTGACCGGCTGGCCGAAGCGCAAGGAGACCTGCGGCAGGGTGGCGAGTTCGAGCAGCCCGTCGGGGGCGTCGTCGCGGTTGCTCAGCACGGTGATTCCGCCGGCAAAGGGGGTCCGGGTCAGCTGCCGGACCAGGGCCTGGGCGGCCGGGCCGGCGCCGGCGACAACAATCCGGGGCCGGGTCTGGGAATCGGGTGCTGCGCTGGGAACGTTGGACATGGTGGGCCCTTTCGCTGGTGGCCTGTGGTGCGGCCTTCGTGCTTGATGCCACCAGCGTAGGCGGACGGTTTTTCCGGCGTGTTTCCCCGTTGTTGCTGTTTTTTCGCCGCCCGTTCGCCAGTATTTACCCGTCGGTAATGGCCTGCGTCACACCCGGAGCCGGTAGCCGCGCTTGACCACGGTCTCGACCAGGCGCCCGTCGGGGAGCGCGGAGCGCAGCCGGCTCACCGTCATGTCCAGGGCGTGGACGGAGCCCCGAAGTTCCAGCAGCTCGGACAGGTCCTCGCGGGAGAGGACCGCCCCGCCGGCGCCCAGCAGCGCGCGCAACAGCAGCAGCGGCGCCGGCGCCATCTCCACGGCCTGGCCGTCGATCCGCAGCGAGCGGCCGCGGAGTTCCACGCTGCCTGAGGCGGTGTCCAGCCGGCGGACGTGGTTCAGGGCCAGGTGCTCGCAGACCAGCCGGATCAGGGCGCCCATCCGGAACCGCTCCGGAACCAGCGGCTGCAGTCCGGCGTCGAGCAGCGGCTGGGCCGTGACCGGCCCCACGACGGCGGTCGCGACGTTTGTCTTGAGGCTTTCCACAAGCTGCTTGTAGAGGCCCATCTCGTGGGCCGTGCTCCACATCGCGTCCACGGCCGGGGCGCTGGTGAACGTCAGCACGTCGAGGTTCCCGCTGCAGGCGGCCTCGATGAGCCGCGGCAGCCGGTCAGCGCCGTCGGGCTTCACCCAGCGATACGGGGTGACGGTCAGCACGGTGGCGCCGGACATCCGCAGCCGCTCAAGCTGGCGCACGTCCGTGTAGCCGTGCAGCTGGACGGCCACGGTCTTTCCGCGCACGCCTTCGGCAAGGAGCATGTCCACCAGGGTGGCAGTGGTCTCGTCGCTGCTGATGCCGACGTCGGCCAGCCCTGCCGCGCGGACGGCACCGCGGGCCTTGGGTCCGCGGACAAACATCCGCGTGGCGCCCAGGGTTTCAAGCAGCTGTTCGCCGATCCCGAACGTGTCCGCGGCCTCGCACCAGCGGCGCATGCCGTAGGCCGTCGTGGCGATGCAGAGCTCCGGCTTGGCGTCGATAATGGCGCGGGTATCCTCGATCAGGCGCAGGTCCTCCTGCACGGGGGCGATCTTCAGCGCCGGTGCGTGCAGCACCTCGGCCCCGCGCCGTTCCAGGGCCTCGATCAGGTCCTGGGAGCGCCGGTGCGAGGTGACGCCGACCCGGAACCCCTCGAGGGGCAGCTCTTTCTCTACGGCGTCCCCGGCAGCGGCGGCTTCCAGCGCGATCATCGTGTTCACGCCCCCATCAGGGACGCGGCGAGGCGGTCCAGCTCGGCGGAGGCCTCGGCGGAGCCCGGGTTCGCTTCGGCAACCCGGACGACGTCGCCGATCACCAGCACCGCGGGGTTGGTGCAGTCCGCGGCGGCGGTGGTGATGGTGCCGAGGCTGGCGATGGTGGTGCGCTGTCCGGGACGGTAACCGCGTTCGACGACGGCCATCGGCATATCGGCCCGCATGCCGGCGCGGCGCAGGCCGGCGGCGAGCTGGTGCAGCGTGCCGATGCCCATGAGGACCACGATGGTTCCGCCGAGTCCCGCCAGGTGGGTGTGCTCCTTCTCCGTCAGCGGGGCGTGGCCGGAAACCACGGTGAACATGTGGCTGACCTCGCGGTGGGTGACCGGAATTCCTGCCGCGGCCGGGACCGAGATGGCGCTGGTGACGCCGGAAATCACCCGGACCGGCACGCCGGCCTTGACGCATGCGGCCACTTCTTCGCCCCCACGGCCGAAGACGTACGGGTCACCGCCCTTGAGCCGGACAACATTCCTGCCGGCAAGGGCCGCGCTGACAATCAGCTCCTCGATTCCGGCCTGGCTGACCGGGTGGTGGCCGGGGCGCTTGCCCACGTCCACGAGTTCCGCCGTACTCAGCGAGGGCAGCTCCTGGTACGGGGCCAGCCGGTCGTAGAAGATGACGTCGGCATCCCGCAGCGCCTTGACGGCCGCCACGGTCAGCAGCTCGGTGGTTCCCGGGCCGCCGCCCACCAGGGTGACCCTGCCGGCGGGACCGGCGGCGGGTTCGGCGGCTACGAGGATGCCGGTCTCCCGGCAGCGCTCCAGCAGGGGCTCCCAGCCAGCCTGGCCGTCGTCGACCGCGGCGACCAGGAAGGGCCGTTCCGGCAGGCGCCCGTCGTTGGGGGCGCCGCCGGGGGTGCTGAGCCGGGAGACGATGGCGCCGGCGGCTTCGTAGCGGCGGACCGCCTGGCGGGCGGCGGTGTCGGATCCGGTGACCAGGATTTCCCGGCCGGTGAGATCAATGGTGAGTTCCATGCCTATACCTCGTTCTCATCGCGGGACCTCATGGGGATGGAAGCGCCGATCAGGACCGGTTGCTGGCCCGCCAGCGCCTTTTCTTCTGCCGTTGCCGGGCGCATCTGGCCACGTTCGTCGGGGACGAACGTGATGGAGTCGTCCTTCTGGTCCGGGGCGTTGACGAAGGAACGGAACCGCCGCAGGCGCTCCGGGTCCTTGAGAGTGTCCGCCCATTCATCCACGCTAGGTGTCAACGTGCTTGGCCATGGCCGCTTCGAGTTCTTCGCCGATGCCCAGGGTGTCCTTGACCACCACATCCTCGACATGCTTGATGCCGCCGTCGAGCTCTTCCTGCCAGCGCGCGGTGCGCTGCAGGCGGTCGGCGGTGCGGATGTAGTACATGAAATAGCGGTCGATGTACTTGATGAGTGTTTCGTCGTCCAGGTCCTTGGCCAGCAGCTGGGCGTGGGCCGGGGTGGCACCGCCGTTGCCGCCGACGTACAGGTTCCAGCCGTCCGCGGTGGCGATCACTCCGACGTCCTTGCCGCGGGCCTCGGCGCATTCCCGGGCGCAGCCGGAGACGCCCATCTTGAGCTTGTGCGGGCTGCGCAGGCCGCGGTAGCGGAGCTCCAACTGGATGGCCATGGCCACGGAGTCCTGGACACCGAACCGGCACCAGGTGGAACCGACGCAGGACTTCACCGTGCGCAGGGACTTGCCGTACGCCTGGCCGGACTCGAAGCCGGCGTCCACGAGCTCCTTCCAGATTTCCGGGAGCTGTTCCAGCCGGGCGCCGAACATGTCGATCCGCTGGCCGCCGGTGATCTTGGTGTAAAGGTTGTACTTCTCGGCCACGGCGGCGATCACGCCAAGCTTCTTCGGAGTGATTTCGCCTCCCGCGATGCGCGGCACCACGGAGTAGGTGCCGTCCTTCTGCATGTTGGCAAGGGCGCGGTCGTTGGTGTCCTGGAGGGTGCCGCGGCCGGCGTCCAGGACGTAGGCGCTGTTCTGGCTGGCGAGGATGTTGGCGATGGTCGGCTTGCAGATGTCGCAGCCGGCTCCCGTGCCGTACTTGGCCATGACCTCCTCGAAGGAGGTGAGCTCCAGGACGCGGATGGTCTCGAAGAGTTCCTGGCGGGACAGTTCGATGTGCTCGCACAGGGCCTTGGAGACCTCGACGCCGGATTTGGTCAGTTCGGTTTCGAGCAGCTTCTTGAGCATCGGCACGCAGGAACCGCAGCTGGTGCCTGCGCGGGTGCAGCCCTTGAGCCCACCGAGTTCCTGCACCGGAGCGTTGCCGTCGCAGGCGCCGCACCCGTTGATGGCGTCGCGGATGCTGCCGGCGGCGACGTTGTTGCACGAGCACAGGATCGCGTCGTCCGGCAGGCTGGCCTCCAGGGCTTCGCCCCCGCCGTCGCCGCCGCCGGCCGCAGTGAGGTACGCGCCGGGTTCGGCGGCCAGTTCGCGGCCCAGCATGGGGCGGAGGCTGGTGTAGGGCGAGGCGTCGCCGACGAAGATGCCGCCGAGCAGGGTCTTGGCGTCGTCGGTGGTGACGATTTTCTGGTAGACGCCGCGGGCGGGGTCGGCGTAGACGATCTCCAGGGCGTGTTCGGTTTTGGCGAAGGCGTCGCCAAAGCTGGCGACGTCGACGCCGGAGAGTTTGAGCTTGGTGGCCGTGTCAAAGCCGGGGAAGGTCGCCACGCCGCCGTGCAGCCGGTCCGCGACGATTTCCGCCATGGTGTTGGCCGGCGCCACGAGTCCCAGGCACATGCCGCCGAAGTTGGCGACTTCACCGATCGCCCAGACGCCGGGGACCTCGGTGGAGCAGTCGTCGGAGATGACGACGCCGCCGCGCGGGCCGAGCTGGAACTGCGGTGACGTGCCTTCTGCTTCCGGGCCGTTGGCGAGGCGGAACAGTTCGTCGCGGGGCTTTACGCCGATGGCGACGATGACGATGTCGGCGTCGATGATGCGGCCGTCGGCCATGAGCACGCCGGTGACCTGGCCGGCGTCGTCGGAGAGGACCTCGGAAGGGAACACGCCGCCGTGGACGGTGAAGCCCTTGGCCTCGATCAAGCGGCCCAGCGCCTGCCCGGCGCCCTCGTCGAGCTGGGTGTTCATGAGCCAGGGCGAGCCGTTGATGACGATGGGGGTGGCGCCGAGCTGCTCGGTGCCGGCCGCGGACTCCAGCCCCAGCAGGCCGCCGCCGATGGTGACCGCGTTGACGCGGCGGCCGAGCCTGGCGGTCAGCTCCGCGATGGCCTGGTTGATGGCCCGGACGTCCTCCAGGGTGCGGTAGACGTGGGTGAGTTCCGCGCCGGGGATGGGGAGGCGGGCCGCGTCGGAGCCGGTGGCGACGACGAGTTCGTCGTACGGGCAGACGGTCCCGGCCGCCGTCGTGACGGTCTTCGCGGCGGTGTCGATGCCGGTGACGCGCTCGCCGGTCTTGAGGCTGAGGGCTTCGTGGTCCCACATCGAGGCGCTGCCGAGCGTGAGGTCCACGTCGCCGTCGGTGAGGGCCTTGCTCAGTGCGACGCGGTCGTAGGGGAGGTGCGCTTCCTCGGTGAGGACTGTTACGTGCCAGCCGTCGAGGCCCCGGGAGTGCATCGCGTCAGCAAAGCGGTGGGCTGCAGGGCCGCCGCCGGCAACCACCACCCGGCGGGGGGTCTGGGGGCAAGGTGAGCCCGTTGCTGCTGGGCTGGAAGTCTGTCCGGTCACTGGAGGCCTTTCGCATGGGCCGCAGACGGTGCTCTGCAGCTTGTGTACCCAGACTAGGCAGGCGCAGTTTCGCCTCAGTTTCCCTTATGTTTCGTGATCTTAACTTCTGCATCACGAACGCGTTTCGGGCCGGGTGAGGTCTCTTTTACCCGCTGGACACATTGGAGGCCTCCGGCTGAAACACCGGAGGCCTAGCTTGAAGGTGTGGCCGCAGGAGCGGTTGAACACGTGAGGGATGGATCAGAGAGGGGCCGACATGACTGCCGTACTTGAGAGCGCAGCACGGAGCTTTGTCGAAGATTCGGGCTTCGGAAGCGGCTGGCACCGGGTGTGCGCCGTAGAAGAACTGGAGCCCGCCTGGGGAGAGGCGGCACTGATCGCGGGGCGCCAGGTGGCACTGTTCCGTACCGCCGCCGGACAGGTTTTCGCCGTCGCGCAGGAGGACCCGGCCACCGGTGCCCATGTCATGGCCCGCGGAATCACGGGGTCCCGCGGGGCACGGCCAACGCTGGCCTCACCGCTGCACAAGGAGGTTTATGACCTCGAAACAGGGGAGTGCCTGACAGCACCGGGACTCCGGCTGCAGACGTTCAGCACCCGGGTTGTGGCCGGGTACGTCGAAGTGGAGCTCTAGGCCCCGCGGCTCCGGGCCTGTTACAGCCCTAAGGCCTCGCGGACGTCGGCGAGCACGCCGTCCAGCGCGCCGCGTGCCTCCTGCCGGGCCTCCGGCAGTTCCGCTGCTGTACCGACGCTGCGGATGACCTCGAGGTAGCACTTGAGCTTGGGCTCCGTCCCGCTCGGGCGGATGATGACGCGGCTGAGGTCCTTTGTCAGGTACAGCAGGCCGTCGGTCGGCGGCAGCTGTTCGCTGCCCTCGGCCAGGTCCACCACCGTTTCCACCGCGGAGCCGCCAAAGGATTCCGGCGGGCTGACGCGCAGCCGGTTCATCATGGCGTCCAGCAGGCCCAGGTCCGCCACCCGGATGCTGAGCTGGTCGCTCATGTGCAGGCCGTGCACCAGGTACAGCTCGTCGAGCGTGTCGAAGATGGTCTTGCCCTCGGCCTTGGCCGCAGCCGCCAGTTCGGCAATCAGCACGGCGGCGGAGATCCCGTCTTTGTCCCGCACCAGCGACGGGGCGACGCAGTAGCCCAGCGCTTCCTCATAGCCGTACAGCAGGCCCGGCACGCGCGCGATCCACTTGAAACCAGTCAGGGTTTCTTCATGCGCAAAACCTGCGGCCGCGGCAATCCGTGCCAGCAGGCGCGAGGATACGATCGAGCTCGCGAACACGCCTCCATTTGCGGCACTGCCGGCGGATTCGCCACCGGCGGCCAGACGCGCCACGACGTGCGCGCCCAGCAGGGCGCCCACCTCGTCACCGCGCAGCATCCGCCAGGCACCGGTGTCCGGGTCCTTCGCGGCCACCGCAGCCCGGTCGGCGTCGGGGTCATTGGCGAGAACGATGTCGGCGTCCACCCGGACGGCGGTTTCCAGGGCCAGGTCCAGGGCCCCGGGTTCTTCCGGGTTCGGGAAGTTCACCGTGGGAAAGTCGGGGTCCGGCTCGGCCTGTTCAGCGACCAGGGTGACATCGGCGAAGCCGGCAGCGTTGAGGACGGCCACGGCTGTCTCACCGCCCACGCCATGCATGGGGGTCAGGACGATCTTCAGGTCCCGCGCCGGGAAATGGCCGGGAACGGCAAGGGCGGCGGCGGCGGCCTCATAGTCGGCGGCGATGGAGGAGTCCAGTACGGTCCAGCCTTCCTGTGCCAGGACGATGGACTCCAGGGGACCGACGGCGTCGATCCTGGCGGCGATCAGGGCATCGTAGGGGGCGACGATCTGCGCCCCGCGGCCGCTTTCCTCGACGGCGTGCCGGCCGAGGTAGACCTTGTAGCCGTTGTCCTGCGGCGGGTTGTGGCTGGCGGTCACCATCACGCCGCCGTCGCACTCCAGTGCCCGGACCGCGTAGGCGAGCAGCGGCGTCGGCAGGGCCGCCGGCATCAAAAAGGTTTCCACGCCGGCCGCGGTGAGGATGGCCGCCGTCTCTTCGGCGAAGATATCGGAGTTGTAGCGGGCGTCATAGCCGACGACGGCGCGGGGCCGGGTGCCGGGGGAGGCCTGCTCAACGGCGTTGGCCAGGAAAGCGGTGAACCCGGCCGCGGCGCGGCGCACCACCACTCGGTTCATCCGGTTCGGGCCCGGGCCGAGGGCCGCCCGCAGCCCTGCCGTGCCGAACTGCAGGGTGCCGCTGAAGCTGTCTGCCAGTTCCTGCCGGGCGGCGGCGGCGCCGTTCGCAGTGAGCTGGACCAGTTCGGTGAGACCGGCAGCGGTGGTCGGGTCGGGGTCCTGGGCAGCCCAGTCCCGGGCTTCGCCCAGCAGTCGGATGAGTTCGGCATCAGGAGAAGTCATAGGTACCAAACTATCCGCAATCGCCGGCGAAGCGCTCCTTCGGCGGCGGCGCGCGCCTTCCGGTTGGGTCACGCCCCGCTCCGCGGCCCTGCCGGTTGCCCGAGATGGCAGTTCACGGCAGTGTGCGGGCCTGATACTGCCGCGAAGTGTCATCTCGCCGCGCCGGGCAACCTTGACACCCAAATTTGCGGACACGTAGCGTCTCGAACATGAAGATGGGCCGTGGGGTGGAGTGGGCCATACACAGCTGCGTCAACATGGCATGGACTCCCGCGGGCGAGGCGGTCAACAGCGCCCGGCTGGCCGAGTACTACCAACTCCCCGCCGCCTACCTGAACAAGCAACTGCAGGCCCTGGTCCGCGCCGGGGTCATGGCCTCGGTGTCAGGGCCTCGCGGAGGCTTCCATCTGGCCCGGCGGCCGGAGAACATCACCGTGCTGGACGTTGTCCTGGCGCTGGAGGGGCCGGATCCGACGTTCCGTTGCGAGGGAATTGCGGGCAACGCCCCGGAGGCGGATCAGCACGTCAATTTCGTCCGGAGCTGCCTCATCTCCCAGACCATGCGGCAGGCCGAACTGGTGTGGCGGCAGGCCCTGGCGCGCCAGACCATCGCCGGGATCGCCGATTCGATGGGTCGGCGGTTCCCGGACAGCAGGCAGAAGGCGCTGGAGTTCCTGGCCGACGCCGGCTAGACCCCGGCGGCTGAACCTAGGCGGCTGGAGCCCGCAGCCCGCAGCCCGCCGGTCCTAGAGCTTGGCGATGATCTCCGCGAGCAGCTTGGAGATGCGGGGACCCGCCGCGTGGCCGGCTTCCAGGACTTCCTCATGGCTGAGCGGCACCGGACTGATGCCGGCGGCGAGGTTGGTCACCAGCGAGATGCCGAAGACCTCCAGACCTGCATGGCGTCCGGCGATGGCCTCGAGCGCGGTGGACATGCCCACCAGGTCCGCCCCGATCCGCTTCGCGTACTGCACCTCGGCGGGGGTCTCGTAGTGCGGGCCGGTGAACTGCGCGTAGACACCCTCGTCCAGCGTGGAGTCCACCTCGCGGGCCAGGGCTCGGATGCGCGAGGAGTACAGGTCCGTCAGGTCCACGAACGTGGCGCCCTCGAGCGGGGATGTGGCGGTGAGGTTGATGTGGTCACTGATCAGCACCGGGGTGCCCGGTGCCCAGTCCTCGTTCAGGCCGCCGCATCCATTGGTCAACACGAGCGTTTTGCAGCCTGCGGCGGCGGCGGTGCGCACACCGTGGACCACGGCGCGGACGCCCTTGCCCTCGTAGTAGTGCGTCCGGGCGCCCAGGACCAGCGCCCGTTTGCCCTCCTTGGTCAGCACGGAGCGGATGGTGCCCACATGGCCCACGACGGACGGCGGGGAGAAGCCCGGAACCTCGGACGCGGTCAGCGTGGCGGTGGTCTCGCCGATCAGGTCGGCGGCCTCGCCCCAGCCCGAACCAAGCACGAGGGCAACGTCGTGGGAGTCCACACCCGTCTCTTCGGCGATGTAGTCGGCTGCGGCACGCGCGGCGTCGAAGGGGTCAGTGTTCAGGAATTCTGTATTGCTCACTGGAACAAGCTACCGTGCCGGTGGCATGCTGCCCAGCACCGGGAGCGGCGAGAAGCAGGCCCGTTTCTTGGTGCGCCGGGGCCGATGGGGGAGAATGGTCGATTGTGACTACGCATCCCGATTTCAGTGCCCCCCGTATCGCGATTCTCGGCGGAGGCCCCGGCGGCTATGAAGCCGCCATGGTGGCCGCCTCGCTGGGGGCGAAGGTCACCATCGTCGAGCGCGCCGGCCTCGGCGGCTCCGCGGTGCTGACCGACGTCGTTCCCTCGAAAACGCTGATCGCCACGGCAGACCTGATGACGCGCGTGGGCGAGGCGGATGAGCTGGGCGTTAAGTTCGACGTCGACGGCGGCGACTTCGCCCCCGTCATGCGGGCGGACCTCAAGCACATCAATGACCGGCTCCTGGGCCTGGCCCGGCAGCAGTCCGCGGACATCCGCGCCGGACTGGAGAACCAGGGCGTCCGGATTGTGATCGGTTCCGGAAAGCTGCTGGACAGCCACACCATCGAGGTCCTCACCGCCGAGGGCACCGAGAAAATCGAAGCGGACGCGATCCTCCTGTCCGTCGGCGCCCACCCGCGCGAACTGCCTACTGCCCGGCCGGACGGCATCCGCATCCTCAACTGGGCCCAGATCTACAACATGGACGAACTCCCCGAAGAACTCATCGTGGTGGGTTCCGGCGTCACCGGCGCCGAGTTCGCCTCCGCCTACAACGGCCTCGGCTCCAAGGTGACCTTGATTTCCAGCCGCGACCGCGTGCTGCCCGGCTCCGACACGGATGCCGCCGAAGTCCTTGAGGGTGTCTTTGAACGCCGTGGTGTGAAGGTGCTCTCGCGCGCCCGCGCCGAAACGGTCCAGCGCACCGAGGACGGCGTGGTGGTCACCCTCGCCGACGGCGCCAAGGTCACCGGCAGCCACTGCCTCGTCGCCGTGGGTTCCATTCCGAACACCGCGGGGATCGGCCTCGAGGAGGCCGGCGTCGCGCTCACGGAAAGCGGCCACATCAAGGTCGACGGCGTCTCCCGCACCAGCGCGCCGAACATCTACGCGGCCGGTGACTGCACCGGCGTGCTCGCCCTGGCCTCGGTGGCCGCGATGCAGGGCCGGATCGCCATCGCCCACTTCCTGGGCGACAGCGTGACGCCGATCAAGCTGCACCAGGTGGCGTCCAACATCTTCACGTCACCGGAAATCGCGTCCGTGGGCGTCTCCGAAGCCGAGATCGACTCCGGCAAGTACCAGGGCGACATCGTCAAGCTGTCATTGAAGAGCAACGCCCGCGCCAAGATGCGCAACCACAAGGACGGGTTCATCAAGATCTTCGCCCGCAAGGGCTCCGGCACCGTGATCGGCGGCGTCGTGGTGGGTCCGAATGCCTCCGAACTGATCTTCGCCATCTCGATTGCGGTGAAGCAGAAACTGCACGTCGACGACGTCGCCAGCACCTTCACCGTCTACCCGTCCCTGAGCGGCTCCATTTCCGAAGCGGCCCGGCGCCTGCACGTCCACATGTAACAACGACGGAGGCCGTAGCCATGCAGAGCCCGCGCACCATGGTTGAGTCCGTGGAACAGAACGCCGCTCTGCCTTCCGGTACGGAGGAACGCTTCGCGGGCTACGGCGTGATGGGTGTTCCGTTCAGCTCCGGCCACGTCCTGGCACTGCGGCACTTTCCGGCCTCCTCCGTGGGGCCGGGTTACACCTCAGTCTGGATCCGCGACCCTGCGGGCTCCTGGACGATGCACAGCACCACGGACCCCGGGGCTTCCTGCCCCCGCTACTTCGGCAGCGCCCTCGGATGGGCGTCGACCGGCGGGATCTCCATCCGCTGGCGGGACGGCTACTCCTTCAGCGTGGAGGTCGGCGACGGGGTGGACCTGGACTGGGACGTGACGCTCGCGGCGACGCCCGTCACCCGTTTGATGTCCGCCGTGTCCGGCGCCGTTCCGGAGCGGTTGTGGCGCAGCCGTTCTTTCCTCCGTGCGATGGGGGCCGTGGCCGGCCCGGCGTTGGGGGCCGGGCACATCGGACTGACGGGCAGGGTGCCCAACGGCCAAAGCTTTGCAGCCCGCCCGCGGCGGATGTGGTTTGTCCGTGCGAGCACGGCGCAGCTGAAGGGGCAGAGCCTGGGACGGATCTCGGCCCTGCCCGTCCAGGACAAGCTTGGCGACTTCTGGATTCCGCAGCGCGGCATCTTCATGCTCGGATCGTCCGTATTCGAGCCCTTCGACACCGCCACGCACCTCGCTCCGGGGCACTGAGCCGGGCCCACCCTCGGGAGCCGGCGTGCGTCAGGAGCAGGCGTAGGGCGGGACGGTGTCGCCGGGCGTGAACGGCCTGAACCAGTGCTCGAAGCCCAGCTGCGCGGCGTCCGCGGCCGCAACCCGGCCGCCGTGGTGGCCGCCGTCGTCGTCGTTGCTGTGCTGGTCATGGACGTACAGCGCGTCGCTCTCCGCGTCCTCCAGGAGGACTTCCTCGACGTTTGCCCGCCAGTCCTCGGGAAGGTCCAGCTCGTAGATGTCCTCGGTGATCTCGGCCTGGTCGAGCAGGCAGCGGACGGCGAGCTCGGCGGCAAGGCACCCGGGCGCCGTCCAGCCGCGGGCCAGGGCCGCCGTGACGTCGGATGCCACGACGATGAACTTCTGGGTGAACTTCGCGTCATAGCTGGCGGCGAACTGCGGCGGCAGGCAGGACAGCACGGAGGTGCCGGCGATATCGGTCGGCGTCACTGCTTCCGACCTGCTGAGCGTGCCCAGATCGCGGAAGAGCTGGTCGATGAGGATGCTGGAGGAGTTCCACAACAGCCCGGCCAGCAGGCGCGTCTGGCGCAGGGCTTTCTGGCGTTCCTCCGGCGCGACGGCGGCCATCTCCTCGAGGTCTTCGGGATCGAACTGGAGCCGCTGCTCGGGAGTCATGTCGTCCGGATGCGGATCAAGGCCCAGGAGCTCAAGGCCCAGCCCGGTCAGCTTGTCGGCGTCAGCCAGCAGTTCGTCGGTGATGTCGTCGTCGTCGGCGCTCATGGCCCCGATGCTACCCGCAGCGGGTTCGCTCGCCGATTCGTGACGGTTCATGTCTCACCGGGGGTTCAGTTCCCCTTCGAAGGACGCGGACCAGTCGGCGTCGGGATTGGGACCAGGGACAGCTACGCACACCGTCCGCTCGTTCGGAGGAACTACGGCGCCAACTGTGATGCTCTTACTCTGCCCCGGCTTGAGGGTCCCGAATGAGCTGGAGTCCCGGCCGGCTGCGGGGTCGGCGACGGTTTCTGCGAGAAGTCCGCGCTCACCATAGCGGATGATCGGTTGTCCCATGTCGGTGGCGTCGAAGGCTGACGGGCTGCCGTTTTTGACGGTGATCTCGAAAATCACGGCCACCCGCGCAGGGTTTGTTGGAGTCGCCGACGGAGTGGTGCCCGGCGTGGCCGGGGCTGCGGTTCCTGGCATGGGCGAGCCGACGTCGCGGTATCCCAAGGGGAGGACGGAGACGGAGATCCCACTTGAGTAGACAAGTGTCCCGCCCCAGCCCCCGAACTTCATACCGGGGATGCAACGGGCGATGCCATGGAGGCGGCCTTCGTCGAAATGACGGATGCGTTCAAACGAATCGCCATGATCCGCGCTGGAAGTCCAGGGCGTTTCATCTCCCAGCTCACTGAGCCCGGAGGCCAGTTCCTTTTGGTCGCCCGTTTCAAAGACCAATTCTCCGTCCGCGGCGGCCCCGTAGAGGGCCGCTCCGGCCAGGCAGTCGGCCTGAAGTTCATCAGCTTTTTCAGTGAGAGAGGCGCCGAGCCTCGCCTGGATAGCATGTCCCCACTCGTGCGCGATCACCAGGTAGGGCCATGTGTTACCCTCGGCATAGCCCTTCTTCATGAGGTTCAAGTCCCAGGCCACGTAGTCCGCCGGCGGGCAATAGTAGGCATTGTTGGCGGACAGCGGTTTGGTTCCGCAAATCGGAACGCTGGAGGAGTTTCCGTCATACAGGCCCAATACCTTCGGGGGGCTGTATTTGCCCGGGAAATAGTCGTTCCAGTGCCGTGTCCAGAATCCGTTGGCAATACCCTCAGCGGTCTCTAGTTCATCCAAAAGCAGCGCAGGGTCGGGCATCGGTGAAACGGTCGGGGTCGGCGTAGGCGTCGGCGTCGGCGTCGGGCTCGGGCTCGTCCCGGCGCGTGCCGGATCCGACGGCGAAGAACCGCCAGCGCTGGAGGACGGCGGCGTGCCGGTTGCGCCGGCGAGCTCGGCGATCCAGCCGGACTGCGAGGCCCAGATTCCCGCGGCCACCAGGAGTAGCGCCACCAAGACCGCGACGCTGACGGCCAAGAGCCGATGACTCCAGCTTCCCTGAGAATTCGCCATGTGCGAACAGTAGCGGCTGAATTCCTGCCGGAATAGGGCTAAGAGCAACCCCTAAGGCAGCAATTGGCGCTCACAGTCCTTTCACAGCAGCACGACAGACGGCCGAAAGCCGGGTCTTTCAGGATGGGGATACAGCTTCGAAAGACTCGGAGCATCACACTCCAAGGAGCCCGGTAATGAATGAAACCGCTCAATTCGGGCCCGAGCCGCTGGCGTCGGGGGTCGAAAAATGGACGGGCACCCCAACCCCTAAGCCGAAGCGTGTCGGCGCCGGTGGGCTCATCTCCTGTATGTTGGCCGCCGGTGTCCTGGGCGGCGGCACTGTTGCCGCAGCCTCGACCCTTTTCAGCGCCTCATCCCCGGCGGCCAGTGCGGTGCAATCGGCTGAGTTCACCCCGGTGATCGTCAACAACCCGGACAGCGTCAATGCCGTCACGGCCGCGGCGCAGAAGGCGACACCCAGTGTGGTGACGATCAGCGCCACCAGCGCGAACTCAGGCGGAACCGGCTCGGGCATCATTCTGGATGCGGATGGCGACATCCTGACGAATATGCACGTGGTCACCCTTGACGGAGCCGCCGCGAACGCGGTCATTGAAGTCCGCACCAGCAACGGCAAGGTTTACTCGGGCACAGTGGTTGGCACGGATGCGCTCGCAGACCTGGCAGTGGTCAAGATCGACGCCGAGGGTCTGGTCCCCGCGGACCTGGGGGATTCCGCCAAGGTCAACGTCGGCGATACCGCCATTGCCATCGGCGCCCCCTTGGGACTGAGCGGCACGGTCACGGACGGCATAGTGTCGGCCGCCAACCGCACCATCGAAACCGCTTCGTCAGCCACACCCAGCACGCAGAGCCGTTCCGCCACGGCCACGCAAGCCTCGATCAGCACCAACGTCATCCAGACCGACGCGGCCATC
Source organism: Arthrobacter sp. B3I9 (assembly GCF_030816935.1). Taxonomy (NCBI): domain Bacteria; kingdom Bacillati; phylum Actinomycetota; class Actinomycetes; order Micrococcales; family Micrococcaceae; genus Arthrobacter; species Arthrobacter sp. B3I9. Next base: position 3,253,245 of record NZ_JAUSYO010000001.1, on the reverse strand, counting down.
AACCCGGGCAATTCCGGCGGTGCCCTGGTGAACACGAAGGGCCAGGTCATCGGCGTCAACGTAGCCATCGCCTCGGCGGACTCGTCGTCCTCCTCCACGCAGTCCGGAAACATCGGCGTCGGCTTCTTGATACCCATCAACGAGGCCTCACGCGTGGCGCAGGAAATCATCGCCAAGGGGTCCGCCACCCACGGCCAGCTCGGAATCTCCGTCCAGGACATGGCCTCGGGAACGTCATCGGAATTCACAGCAGGGGCAAAGATCTCCGCGGTGACTGCAGGATCCGGTGCGGCCTCGGCGGGCCTCAAGGCCGGCGACGTCGTGACCGGCCTGGCCGGGCGGAGCATCACTGACGCCTCGGAACTCATAGCCGCCGCCCACGAACACGCGGCCGGAACCACCGTCAAAGTCACATACCAGCGTGACGGCAAGGAAGCGAGTGTGGACGTGGTGCTGGGGAGCGCGACGGCGGGGTGAGGGTGGGGCCGGGGGACGCCTGGCTGGGCAACACCGCACCGATGAGGTCGACAGCCGCCAGAAGGACTCCCATGTGCGCCCATACAATCACGATCGGGGCGCGAAGTGACTCGGTGGCTTGAGGCAGCAGCGAATAAGCATTCCGTCACGGCCGCAGGTCCATGTTTCCTGGTTTCTGGGCCCGGGGAGGCTGAGACGACTGCGGCGAGGGGATAGTCCCGTGCCGCAAGAATGCTCAGGCAGTGTGAACCGTTCGACCGCGTAATGCCGCACCGTTGCGCGCACTAAAGACGCTCGTGCAGTCGGATCAGTGTACAGGCGGCGACAGTAAAGCTATCTTCCACCTGGCCCCGCCTAATCATCTGCTCCAGCTCCTGAAGGGTGACCCAGCCTATCGATTCGACCTCATTGATGTCCTCAGGGCCCTGTCCCGGGGCCCTGACAGTTGCAGCGACTACAGCAGCCCTAATGCTTTGTACGCCGGAGTCAGGCGCAAGAAACCCTATGACCTCGATATCAGCACTTGATATTCCAAGTTCCTCCCGGAGCTCGTTACGGGCTGTATCTTCCACGCTCACGCCCTGCGAGAACCCGCGGGGGAGCTCCCATACAAGCTGGCCGAGTGGATATCGGAAGGTTCGAACGAGTGCTATCCGGCCCTCGTGCATGGCGACAAGCACGACCGGCGCCCCTGGCATCGTCGCCCGAAGTCGGACATATCGTCCGGTTGTGCCATCGGGAAATTCCACATCGTCGTCGTAAAGCTCGATGAATGGATTGGAGTACGCGAGTCGCTCCCGGATCTGCTTGACTTCATGCTTCACCGGCGGATCTCCCGGCACTGTACGAGTTGACCAAGGGAGGTGCGGGCGTTCCGATGGAAGGCCCTCTGGGCGAGCCTGTTTTTGACCGGAAGAATTCCGGCCGCCAGCCCTGCCGCACCGACGCCGAGCCAAGGGTTGATTGTTCCCGACAGGTATTCCGTTGCATTCGCCAGCAGCGCGGCCCCCACTGGCAAGGTCACCCGGATGCCACCCAGTTTCTCTCTGCCCACGACGCATTTGCCAGACAGAGCGTCGGCTAGTGAGGCAACATGTGCGTCCACCGCATAGTCGATGGCTGACTTGTCGCCGTCGTCAACGGCTGCCCGTATCCTATCGATACCGGTCTGCCAGCGCGGCTCCTTTCGAAATTGGAGGACCGCTTCGAACGCTTCCCGCATCAAGGGCCGCTGAGTGTCATCCTTGCGTTTAAAGACGCCCAGGGCGGAGTTTTGGGCGTCTTGGTCGGTTACGTCTATGTGGACTTCCAGGTCGGGTGCGGCATTGGCACTGTCGCCGACTGCTGCGGACCAAGGGTCGTGGCCCATTGCGGCCCCTCGAGACCAGAGTGCAAGCTGCTGTGCCGCGAGTTCTTGCTCAGCAATTCCCGGTCGGCTCATCGGCGTAGAGAAAGAAGCTGAATCGAGGCTCATGGAATCCACGGTGACCTGGTTGTACAGCGTGCTAATGACCTCTCGCACGAGACCGATTGCCTTAGAGCCGACTAGCGACTCCGCCGATTCGGTCGCTCCGTGCCAGTTCCAGTGACCATAGAGCAGGCTTCGATCCGCAAACGGGCTAGGCGTTCCTGCCTCTCGGTGCAGCGTTTGTAAGGCCTCGATTACCTGCCGGATTTCTTCTTGTTTGTCCCAGTAGCCCCGCTTCTTCAATGCGTGCAGAAGGGGAGAAGAGGGATCAAGGAGGGGAGACAGCATTGCTCCCAGGCTAGGTGGAGCTTCCTCAGCGGGGGGCTTGACCTCCAACACCTTGATCCGTCGATCCGGGTTTGCTCGGCGGGTACCACCGAACCAGGCCCAAAGGTCTTCGAACAGGGGTGCGCGAACATCTCCCAAAAGCCTCGTAAACGAGTCGATTGCGCCATGTTGCACATCGTCGGCTATGGCCAGCAGTTCCTGCCGGTCGTGTAGGTCCGGATAGAGGGAGCTAAAGAAGGGCCGGACGCCAGGCGAGTTTGGTGCCATGCGGCGGAGGTTTGATGCCACCGACTCCGCAAATGAATCCACGTTGTGCAGGTGAAGCAGGATCGGGGCCGTCTCGACGCTGTCGAGTAGTGCGGGGGGAACTGCGACAGCATCGTGGGCAGCCTTGAAGTCGACAAGCACCATTTGGAAAGCGTACGAGTCGAATGCAAAGGACTGCTGAATAGCGATGTCGCGGCCAAGGGCGATGCTTAGAAGTGTTTCGATGAACAGCTGCGCATGCGCCTCGCGGCCCCCGACTGCCGTTACCGACGTGGGGTCCCAGCGAGACCTGATCGAGTCGGTCGACTCAAGGTAGTGCACTGGTTGTCGCATTTCTTCACTGCCCTCCTCGGCCCAGTTGGGCATGACTCTAGCATCGGTCCAAGCTGGACAGCCGGAGTTCGGCGGGTAGGGCAACGTGGCGGCGATGAGGTAACTACCCCAACGCCGCCACCCCCTGGAAGTGCTTCTCGATGAGCCCCTTGATGTCCTCGTGGCATCCTCCGCACCCCGTACCGGCCCGCGTCGCGCCGGAAACCTCCGCCACCGTCCCGCAGCCGGAAGCAACGGCCGCGGCAATCTTCGTCCCGCTCACGCCCGCGCACCGGCACACGGTCCGCTCCGGGTCGGCCGCACCCGCATACGTTGCTTGGTCGGGCCCGTCCAGCCGCAGCAATAGAGATCTATCCGCGGGGAGCTCCGCGCCGCGTTCAAACAGCTGGACCAGCTCAGCCGCTGTCCTGGGCATCCCCACGGACACGAGCCCCTCGAGGACACCTGCACGCGTGGTCATCTTTACGTAGCGGCCGTGCTCGGGGTCGGCCCACTGGGCTATCTGCAACCGGGCCCGGCCAGCAGCCGCCCCGCCACAAAGCACCTCCTCATCCCACGGTTCTGAGGCAACCTCGCCGGCCACGGCCATGTTCATCCCGCGGGCCTTGAGAACGATCACGCCCGGCTTTTCCGCAGGCAACGGAGTCAACTCGTCGGCCTCCGAAACAGCCCCGGATGCCAGCAGGGTCAGGTAGTCGGCCAGCCATTCGGCCTGCCGCCAGCCCGGCCCCACCAGCCCGGACGGCCCACGCGCGGTCCGGCACTCCACGCACTCCGGCTCCGGGCAGCGGACCTCGGCGCAGTCGCCGATCGCGAAGATGTGCGGCTCGTGGTGTGCCCGAAGTTTGTGGTCCACCAGGATCCCGGCCGCCGTCGAGAGTCCACAGCCTTCCGCCAGCTCCGTCCGGGGGCGGACGCCGCAGGAGAGCACCAGCAGGTCGCCGTCGATCGCGGAACCATCGTCCAGCAGCAACGCCGAAAAACCGCCGTCAGGCCCGTTGTGTTCCAGCCCGACCGACCGCGCGTTGCCGGCCACCCGGACGCCGCAGCTCCGCAGGCTTGCGGCCAGGACGGCGCCGCCACCGCGGTCGATGTTGCGGCCCAGCGGGTGCGGCCCGTTGTGCACCACGGTCACGGTGGCGCCTTCCTCGGCCGCGGCCAGCGCCGTCTCCAGGCCAAGGACCCCGCCGCCGAGAACCACTACACGCTTGCCGCCCGACACCGCCGCCCGCAGAACCGCGGCGTCACGCAGGTCGCGCAGCGCGGTCACGCCCGGCGGCAGCACCGGGGAAGCCGGGTCAGGGTTCAGCCCGGTGAGGTTGGGAATCACCGGACGGGAGCCGGTGGCGAAGACCAGCCGGTCGTAACCGGGGGAGGTGCCGTCGCTGAGGATCAGCCGCTGCCGCGCGCGGTCCACGCGGCGGACGCGGACGCCGAGCCGAACGTCGACGCCGTCGGCAACAAGTGCGGCCGCCTCGGACAGCGCCAGCGCAGACGCCGTAGTCCGGCCCACGCCAAGATCCGCCACCAGCACGCGGTTGTACGCCGCCTCCGCTTCCTCGCCGACCACCGTCAGCTGCGCCAGCCCGCTGCGCACCGCCGGCAGCAGCTCGTCAATCAGCCGCGCGGCCACCGGCCCGAAGCCCACCACAACAATCCGCTCAGTCATGAGGCACCTTCCATCTGGGGAACGCTCGCGTGCACGGCACCGGCACTGGAAACGATTTCTGGCCGGACCCACACCTGGCTGGTTTTGAACTCCGGCATTCCGGAAATCGGATCGGTTGCGGCTTCCGTGAGTCGGTTGGCACTCTCCAGCTCCGGGAAGTGGAACGGCAGGAACACCGTCTCGGGCCGGATGTCCGTGCTGAGTTCCGCCCGGCAGCTGACCTCGCCGCGCTCGTTAGAGATGGAGACGAAGTCGCCCGCGGCGATGCCCTGCGCGGCGGCGGCCGAGGGATGGATCTGCAGCCTGGCTTCGGGCTGGGCGGCCGCAAGGGCGGCCACCCGGCGGGTCTGCGCGCCGGACTGGTAGTGCTCCATCAGCCGGCCCGTGATCAGGGTCATCGGTGTTCCGCGTCGATCAGCGCCCGCCCAGCCGGCCTTGGCCGCCGTGGCTCCCGCCGCAGAAGCCCTACGACGGCGGGGCGTCACCGGGGTGAACACGGCCCGGCCGTCGGCGTGGGCGAAGGAGTCCCGGAACAGCCGGGGCGTGCCGGTGCTGCCGGCGGGGTAGGGCCAGTAGGCTGCCTCCCCGCGGTCCAGCATGGCGTAGTCGATCCCGGAGTAGTCGGCCAGGCCGCCGGCGGATGCGAGCCGGAGCTCCTCGAAGACCGTCTCCGGGTCCGCACTGAACGTGGACGGCGCATCCAGGGCCTCGGCCAGCCGGTTCATAATCCACAGCTCGGTGCGCACGCCGGGCGGGGGAGCGAGGGCGCGGCGGCGGCGGAGCACGCGGCCCTCAAGGTTGGTAAGGGTGCCTTCCTCCTCGGCCCACTGGGTCACGGGCAGGATGAGGTCCGCCTCGGCGGCGGTCTCGGACCGGAAGAAGTCGCACACCACCAGGAAGTCCAGGCTGCGCAGTCCCTTGATCACTGCGTTGGCGTCCGGCGCGGACACCGCCACATTGGCGCCGTGTACGAAGAGGCACCGGACGCCGTCGGGCTGTCCCAAAGACTTCAGAAGTTCGACGGCGGGCACCCCGGCTCCGGGGATCAGCGACTCAGGGACGCCCCATACCCTGGCCACGTGAGCGCGGGCAGCGGGATCGGTGATTTTGCGGTAGCCGGGGAGCTGGTCCGCTTTCTGGCCGTGCTCACGGCCGCCCTGGCCGTTGCCCTGGCCGGTCAGTGTGCCGTAGCCGCTGCGGGCGGAGCCGGGCAGCCCCAGCAGGAGCGAGAGGTTGATGGCGGCCGTGGCAGTGTCCGTCCCGTCGACGTGCTGTTCCACGCCGCGGCCGGTGAGGATGTAGCTGCCATCGTGGCGGGCGCCGTCGGCCAGCCGCCGGGCGGCGTCCCGGATGAGGGTGGCGGGCACTCCGGTGAGGGACTGCACACGCTCCGGCCAGAAGCCGGCCACGCTGCGGACCACGGACTCGAAGCCGGTGGTGCGGGCGGCGATGAAATCGGCGTCCGCGAGGCCTTCGTGGATCACCACGTGGGAGAGGCCAAGCAGCAGGGCAAGGTCCGTGCCGGGCAGCGGCGCGAGGTGCAGGCCGCCGCCGTCGGACGTGAAAGCGGCGGTGGCCGAGCGGCGGGGGTCCACCACGATCAAGCCGCCGGCGTCGCGCGCGCCCTGCAGGTGCTGCACGAACGGCGGCATGGTCTCGGCGACATTGGAGCCGAGCATCAGGATGGTGCTGGCGGCGTCGAGGTCCGCCAGCGGGAAGGGCAACCCGCGGTCCAGGCCGAAGGCCCGCATTCCGGCCGCGGCGGCCGAGGACATGCAAAACCGGCCGTTGTAGTCGATCCGGGAGGTGCCGAGGGCCAGCCGGGCGAACTTGCCGAGTTGGTAGGCCTTCTCGTTGGTCAGCCCGCCGCCGCCGAAGACTCCGACGGCGTCCGCGCCGTACCGGGCGCGGGTGGTCTTGACTGCGGCGGCGATGAGCTCCAGGGCCTCGTCCCAGCCGATCGGACGGTGGACGCCGTCGGCGCCCTTGAGCAGCGGTTCGGTGATCCGGCCGCTGTGGTTCAGCAGCGAGGCGGAGGTCCAGCCCTTGCGGCAGAGGCCGCCGCGGTTGGTCGGGAAATCCCGTCCGGTGACCTCAAGGGGCGCCTCAACGAGGGAGGAGCCAGCGGTCGGCACGGGCTCCGGCCCCGGCTGGAGAGCCGGGGCCGGAGCCGCACGGGACGTAAGCGTCATGGCGCACTGCAGGGCGCAGTAAGGGCAGTGCGTGTCGGCGCTGTTGGTCATGTTAGACGTGTCCCATCGCGTTTCGATTGGCGTTGCGGATGTAGCAGGCCCAGCAGACGGTGAGCATCAGGACGTACGCGCCGACGAAGCCGTAGAACGCCGGGGTGTAGGAGCCGCTGGCGGTGTTGGAGGCGTTCAGTACCTGCGGGATGACGAAACCGCCGTAGGCGCCGATGGCCGAGACCAGACCCAGTGCCGAGGAGGCGAGGCGCTGGGTGGCCACCGTGCTGGCGCCGGACTTGGCTGCCCGGCTGGAGGTGGCGAAGATGACGGGGATCATCCGGTAGGTGGCTCCGTTGCCGAAGCCGCTGGCAGTGAAGAGCATCAGGAAGAGGGCCAGGAAGAGCCAGAAGTTCTTCAGCGGAAGGGTCCAGATCATGGTCAGCGTGATCACGGCCATTGATGCGAACGCGGTGACCGTCATCCGGGCACCTCCCATGCGGTCGGCCATCCGGCCGCCGTAGGGGCGCGCCAGGGAGCCGACCAGCGGGCCGAGGAACGCCAGCGAGAGTGCCACGGTGCCGACGCCGATCGAGGAGAACGCCGGGAAGTAGTCCTTGATGAGTTTGGGGAAAACGCCCGCGAAACCGATGAAGGAGCCGAAGGTGCCGATGTACAGCAGCGCCATGATCCACAGGTGCGGTTCCTTCAGCGCGGCAAGCGAGCCGGCGACGTCGCCCTTGGCGCTGGTGAGGTTGTCCATGTTTTTCCAGGCGCCGAAGGCGGCGAGCAGGATCAGCGGGATCCACATGAGGCCCGCCATGGGCAGGTTCACGGTGCCCGCGGCCAGGAGGGTGATGACGATCGGAACCGCCAGCTGTGCGACGGCGGCACCGAGGTTTCCGCCCGCGGCGTTCAGTCCCAGCGCCCAGCCCTTTTCCCTAGCGGGGTAGAAGAAGGTGATGTTGGCCATGGAGCTGGCGAAGTTGCCGCCGCCGAAGCCGGCGAGGGCCGCCACCAGGAGCATGGTGCCGAACGGGGTCTCCGGGTTGGAGACGCACAGGGCGAGTCCGGCCGAGGGGAGCAACAGCAGCATGGCGGAGACGATGGTCCAGTTACGGCCGCCGAAGCGGGGGACCATGAAGGTGTACGGGATGCGCAGCGTGGCGCCCACCAGGCTGGGCATGGAGATCAGCCAGAAAATCTCCGAGGTACTGAAGGTGAATCCGGCCGCGGGCAGCTGCACCACCACGATCGACCAGAGCTGCCAGACCACAAAGCCCAGGAACTCGGCAAAGATGGACCAGTTCAGGTTGCGGCGCGCAATAGGGCGGCCGATGGTTTCCCACTGGTCCTTGTTCTCGGCATCCCAGTTGGCGATCCAGCGGCCCGGGCGGTACTCGAGGGCCGGGCCGCTGCTGGTGGTAACGCCTGTAGTAGTGCCGGAAGTGGCAGTGGTGCCGGAAGCGGCAGTTGCGCCGGCTTCGGCGCTTGAGGTGCGTTCAGCAGTCACGGAGACCTCCTTGGGGGATGTTGTCCTCCCAAGGTAGGCAAGCCGCGTTTCCGGGACCGGCGCCTTTTGTTAACGCGCTGTGACGTTTGCCTATCGGCGCTCCTCGAAGGGCGTGAGGCTTCCGGACGGCGTAGTGTGGTGACCATCACGTGAGACGGCTCCGGGCGTCCGAATACTGAGACGTTTGTCCATACGATGGACCTGCGGAACTAATATGTAAGCCTCATATCCTCTTCTCACCCGGACCCTGCGCTAGAACTGTCCGGTCATCAAGAAAGCGTTCCTACATGTCATCCACTGCAACCTCCTCGGGGCATGGTTCCGCCACGCAGGTGAACTCGCGCGGCCGCGTCATCGTGGCCAGCCTGATCGGCACCACCGTCGAGTTTTACGACTTCTACGTCTACGCCACGGCCGCTGTCCTCGTTTTCCCCCGGCTGTTCTTCCCCGGCCAGAACGAGACGACCCAGCTTCTGAGCTCCTTCGCCGTCTTCGGCGTCGCGTTCATCGCCCGCCCGCTCGGCTCAATCGTCTTCGGCCACTTCGGTGACAAGTTCGGCCGCAAGGGCACCCTCGTAGCCTCGCTGCTGACGATGGGAATCGCCACCTTCCTGATCGGCTGCCTGCCCACCGCACTCGTCCCGGGCTGGGAGTTCTGGGCGCCGGCCCTGCTGGTGGTCATGCGCTTCGCCCAGGGCCTGGCCCTCGGCGGCGAATGGAGCGGCGCGGCCCTGCTGGCCACCGAGAACGCCCCTGCGAACAAGCGCGCCATCTACGGCACCTTCCCGCAGCTGGGCGCCCCGATCGGCTTCATCATCGCCAACGTGCTTTTCCTGGTCTTCAGCTACACGCTGTCGCCGCAGGCCTTCACCGACTGGGGCTGGCGCGTGCCGTTCCTGGTCAGCGCGGTCATGGTCATCATCGGCCTATATGTCCGCCTCAAGCTAATCGAAACCCCGGCCTTCACCAAGGTCCTGGAGTCCAACGAGGTCGCCAAGCTGCCGCTGGGCCGCGTTTTCAAGACCAGCTGGCGTCCGCTGATCCTGGGCACCTTCATCATGCTGGCCACTTACGTGCTCTTCTACCTGATGACCACGTTCACGCTGACCTACGGCACCAAGCCGACCCTGGCCGGCGCGCAGGCCGCAGCCGAGAAGGCCGGCAAGCCGATGACCGAGGCGGCCGCAGCCGCGTTCGTCCCCGGCCTGGGCTACTCCCGCAACGACTTCCTCTGGATGCTGATCGCCGGCGTCGTGTTCTTCGGAATCTTCACCCTGGTCTCCGGCCCGCTGGCCGAAAAGTACGGCCGACGTAAGATGCTGCTGGCAGTCACCGCCGGCATCTTCGTCTTCGGCCTGCTGTTCGTCCCGCTCTTCAGTGGTGGCTTCGTGGGCACCATGGCCCTGCTCATCATCGGCTTCTCCCTCATGGGCCTGACGTTCGGCCCGATGGGTGCGCTGCTCCCGGAGCTGTTCCCGACCAACGTCCGCTACACCGGCTCAGCCGTCAGCTACAACGTCTCCAGCATCCTGGGCGCAGCCGTGGCGCCGTTCATCGCCGTCTGGCTCTGGGAAATGGCGAAGGGCAGCCCCGTGCTGGTGGGTGTCTACCTCACCGTCATGTCGGTCCTGACGCTCATCGCCCTGTTCCTGAGCAAGGAAACCCGCGACCTGGACTACGAAAACAACGTAGCCTGACCCTCCCCGTCGTTCCTGGGACTGATCCCTGAGGCTGGTTCCGGCGAACCTGTACGGAAGAAGAAGCCCGGTGTGTTGAGCACACCGGGCTTCTTTGTGCCTTCACGGGCCTTAGGGCCGGGCCCTCCCGGAATCGACGGCGGTCCAGACCCGGGCGCGGTCCAGACCTGGGCCCTTCCGCCGGCCCTCAGCTGGCGTACCGCTCCACGAAGTTCTCCAAGATTTTCATCGGCTCCGTGGCAACGAACTGCCGGGCATCTTCCATCAGCATCTCGGCCGATTCCGGCGGGAAGTACCCGGCATGGCGGTAGATGTCGATCCGGGTGATCAGCCCTTCGGCGTCGAGCTCCGGGTGGAACTGGGTGGCATAGAGGTTCGTCTTGATCCGGAACATATGCACAGGGCAGGCGGCGGAGCTCGCCAGCAGAACCGCGTGCGGCGGCAGGACGGTGCATCCCTCCTTGTGGCCGGTGAACGCCGTGAACTCCTCCGGCAGGCCCTTGAGCAGGGGATCGTTCAACCCCTCGGGGGTCAGTTTGATGGTGACGCCGCCCAGTCCTTCGCCGTAGGTCCGGTCAATCACCGCGCCCTGATGCAGGCCCAGCGTGCCGACCCCATAGCAGGCGCCCAGAAACGGGAAATCCTCAGCCACGATCCGGTCCAGCAGCGCGGAGAGTTCGCGCTCCACGCGCTGCTGGGCGGCAGTTTTCTGATCTTCCGGGTCGCTGGAGGTGAACGGGCTGCCGCCGACGATCACACCCGAATAGTCCGAGAGCTCCAGTGGCGGCAAAGGGGCCGCCTCCATCCGGATCCGGTGCAGCTGCGCCGCGGCCAGCCCGGTATAGCGCAGGTAGGCGCGGTATTCGTCGTCGGCGGCGGTGTCTTCCGCCCGGGAGGCGAGGAGCAGGAACGGCTTCACGGAACTAGTGTGCCGTTCCGGTCCGTCCTTCCGCTACCCGGACCGTCCGCTACCCGGCCCCTCTACTACTCCGACGCCACGTCTTCGATCATGGCGATGACGGCGCCGGCGGAAACGGTCTCGCCGGCTGTTGCGGACAGGCCCGTCACGATTCCGGCCCGGTGCGCGGTGAGCGGCTGTTCCATCTTCATGGCTTCAAGCACGACGACGAGGTCGCCTTCAGCAACGGTGTCACCCTCCGCGACGGCCACCTTGACGATGGTTCCCTGCATGGGGGAGGTAAGAGCGTTGCCGCTGGCCGCAGCTGCTGCCCCGCCCCCGCGGGAGCGCTTCTTGGACTTGGCCGGCTTGGCCCCGCCCCCGCCACCGGAGTTAAGGGAACCCAGCGACGCCGGGAGGACGACCTCGAGCCGCTTGCCGCCGACCTCGACGACGACGCGCTGGCGATCGCCGGCGTCGGCCGCTGCAGCATCGGTGCCGTTGGGCGTCCAGGCGGGGATGTCGTTGACAAAGGCTGTCTCGATCCAGCGGGTGTGGACCTTGAACGGACCCTCAACGGGAGCGAAGTCGGGGTTGCTGACGACGGCGAGGTCGAACGGGATGACGGTGGGGATGCCCTCGACCACCATTTCCTCGAGGGCGCGGCGGGCCCGCTGCAGGGCCTGCGGGCGGGTGGCGCCGGTGACGATGAGCTTGGACAGCATCGAGTCGAAGTTGCCGCTGATGACGTCGCCCTGCTCGACGCCGGAGTCGATCCGGATGCCGGGGCCGGTGGGGTTCTTGAGCAGGGAAATCGTGCCAGGTGCGGGCATGAAGTTCCGGCCCGGGTCCTCGCCGGTGATGCGGAATTCGATCGAGTGGCCGCGGACCTCGGGGTCGTCATAGCCGAGTTCTTCGCCGCGGGCCAGCCGGAACTGTTCACGGACAAGGTCGATACCGGTGACTTCCTCGGAGACGCAGTGCTCCACCTGGAGTCGGGTGTTGACCTCAAGGAAGGAGATGGTGCCGTCCTGTCCCACGAGGAATTCGCAGGTCCCGGCGCCGAGGTAGCCGGCTTCCTTGAGAATGGCCTTGGAGGACTCGTAGAGCCGCCGGTTCTGCTCTTCGGTCAGGAAGGGGGCAGGGGCTTCTTCCACGAGTTTCTGGTTGCGGCGCTGGAGTGAACAGTCACGGGTGGAGACCACCACGACGTTGCCGTGGGCGTCGGCCAGGCACTGGGTTTCGACGTGGCGCGGGGCGTCCAGGAAGCGTTCAATAAAGCACTCGCCGCGGCCGAACGCGGCGACAGCCTCGCGGACCGCGGATTCGAACAGTTCGGGAATTTCCTCGCGGCTGCGTGCCACCTTGATGCCACGGCCGCCGCCACCGAAGGCCGCCTTGATGGCGACCGGCAGTCCGAACTTGTCCACGAACTCGAGGATTTCCTCGGCTGATTCCACCGGGTCGGCGGTGCCGGGGACCTGTGGGGCACCGACCTTTTCGGCGATGTGCCGGGCCTGGACTTTGTCGCCCAGGGCGGCGATGGCCTCGGGGGAGGGCCCGATCCACGTGATGCCGGCGGCGATCACCTTGGCGGCGAACTCGGCGTTTTCGGCCAGGAAGCCGTAGCCGGGGTGGATGGCGTCGGCGCCGGAGCGGTGTGCCACTTCGATCAGCTTGTCCATCACCAGGTAGGACTCAGCTGCGGTGTTGCCGCCCAGGGAGTAGGCCTCGTCGGCCAGTTTGACGTGCAGGGCGTCCCGGTCCGGGTCTGCGTAGACCGACACGGAGGCGATGCCTTCGTCGCGGGCGGCTCGGATGATCCGTACGGCGATTTCGCCACGGTTGGCGACCAGCACCTTGGTCAGCCGATGGTTGCCGGCGGCTGACGATTCTGTGGCTGACGACGGCACGGGATTTGCGGACTGCTCCGAATTTGCTGACAAGGCGTCTCCTTCTTTCCTTCAGGGAGCCTAGCGCGGTTTTGTGGGTTCCGCTGATATTACTTGCGGAATCCGCCCGTAAACGGCCCCGTCTTTGTAGGGTTGCCACAAAGGAACTGCTAAACGGCTCACTCGGCGCGCACCTCGGCCAGATCCACCGCCCCTTCGGCCCAGAGTTCGGTGATGCTTACTTTAGCTTGGCTGAGCAGGCCGCGGAGGGTTGAGATGGAGAGCCCGACGACGGTGTGGGGATCGCCGTCGACCTTGCGGATGAAGGCCCCGCCGTAGCCGTCGATGGTGAAGGACCCGGCGCACTGCAGCGGCTCCCCGGTGGCGATGTAAGCGTCGATCTCCTCGGTGCTCATCTCCATGAAGTGCACCTCGGCGGACGTGACATACCCCAGGGTGGCGCCGGTACCGGGGCCCTCGGAACCGGCCTGGGCGCTTTCGCCGTCTGCGTTACCGTCGGTGTCGCGGCAGTCCACAAGCCAATGGCCGGTGTGCAGCACACCCATGCTGCCGCTCATGCGCAGCATCCGTTCCCTCGCGACGTCGGGCGTGTACGGCTTGCCGTGGGCCTCGCCGTCGAACTCGAAGACCGAATCGCAGCCTAGCACCAGTGCGCCTTCCGCGTCGGGCAGCGATGCCACTGCCTCAGCTTTGGCCCGGGCGAGCAGCAGGGCGGTGTCGTGCGGATCTGTGACACCGTACCGGGCCTGGACGGCGTCCTCGTCCACGTCCGAGACGAGGACTTCGTGCCGGATGCCGGCGTAGCTGAGCAGCTTGGTGCGGGCGGGGGACTGGGAGGCGAGGATAAGGCGGGTCACGGTTCCAGCCTAGACGACGGCCCTTGGTCCGTGCGGGGCGTGTGTGGCTCACCTTCGAGCGGCGTCCGGTCGAAGACAGCGTCGGGATACCCGAACAGTGTCGGTTGGCCATAAAATGTCATAGCCCGCAGGGACACTTGAACCATGGACGGCAAGCGGGAGCACGGCAGCCAGGAGCACGACGAGCAGGAGCACGACACAGTGCAGACGGCAGGCATGACCGTCGCTGACCTCACGCGGAACCTGGCCGCTCTGCCGGCCCCGGCCAGCGCCGCCGAACTCATCAGCGAAACACGCGAACTGGAAGACATGAAGTCCGCCCTGGCCGCCCGCCAGGCCCGGAATGCCGTCGCCTTCGACCTGGCCCAGCGCCGTGAACAAGCCGACGCCGGGATGCCCGCCGACCAGCTTGGCGCCGGCGTCGCGGCACAGATTGCCCTGGCCCGGCGGGAATCGCCGGCCCGCGGCTCTCGGCATCTGGGCCTCGCCAAAGCCCTCGTGACCGAAATGCCGCACACCCTCGCCGCGCTCGAGACCGGGCAGCTCAACGAATGGGGCGCCACCCTGATCGTGCGCGAAACCGCCTGCCTGCCCGCCGCCGACCGGGCTGCTGTGGACGAGGAACTCGCCGCCGACACCGGCACCTTCACCGGCGCCGGGGACCGCGCCATCATCGCCGCGGCCCGGGCCGCCTCGTACCGGCGGGACCCGCGGTCCGTCACGCAGCGAGCGGCGCACGCCGCGACCGAACGTCACGTCAGCCTGCGCCCGGCGCCCGACACCATGTGCTACCTGACCGCCCTGCTGCCGGTGGACGAGGGCGTCGCCGTTTACGCGGCGTTGACCCGGCACGCCGACACCGCCCGCTCCGCCGGGGACCCCCGCACCCGGGGTCAGCTGACGTCCGACGCCCTGGTCGAACGGAGCACCGGGCGGGCGGGCGGGATCAGCGGCATTGAAATCCAGCTCGTCATGACCGACCGCACCCTCCTTCAAGGCGACAGCGAACCCGTCCGGCTTCCGGGCTACGGCGTCGTCCCCGCCGGCTGGGCCCGCCAACTCATCAAACGCGGCGGCCCGGGTTCGGTCTCAACGGCAACCAGTCTGGAGCAGCTGCAGACCTGGGTGCGGCGGCTCTACACCGCACCCGGCAGCGGGGACCTCGTCGCGATGGACTCCAAGGCCCGGCTTTTCCCGGCCGGGCTCCGCCGGTTCCTCCAAGCCCGCGACGACACCTGCCGCACCCCGTACTGCGACGCCCCGATCCGGCACATGGACCACATCCTCCCCTGGGCCCAAGGAGGACCAACCACCGCGGCCAACGGAGCCGGCCTCTGCGAAGCCTGCAACCACACCAAGGAAATCCCCGGCTGGACAAGCCGGCCCCGCCCCGATCCCACCGGGACTCCAGAGCTTAGGCACACCGTCGAAGTAACCACCCCCACCGGCCACAGCTACCACTCCGCTGCGCCACCCCTGCCCGGCACACCGGTACGGGCAGCAGCGGCAGGCACAAGCGTGGCCGCCGTACCCGCGGTCGCATCCGCAGACCCGTCGACCCTGCACCTCCGGCGCGAAATCCGGCACTATGCCAAGACTCGCAAACGGACCCAGCACCGGCGTCACGAGTCCGACGCGGCCTAAGCCTCCGGAACAGCGTCAGCGGCCACAACCGTGACCGGCCACAACGGTCAGCGGGCGCCGACCTCTTCAGGCTCCTCGGCGGCGGTGCCTGTCGGCGTCGTGTCCGGCTTCCTCAGCTTCGCGCCCTCAACGTCCACGTCGGGCAGGATCCGGTCCAGCCAGCGGGGCAGCCACCACGCCTTCCCGCCGAGCAGGTACATCACGGCCGGAACGATCGTCATGCGGACCACGAACGCATCGATCAGCACCCCGAAGGCCATGGCGAAACCCAGCGGCCGGACCATGTTCAGGTGGGAGAAGATGAAGCCCGAGAACACGCTGACCATGATGATCGCTGCCGCCGTGACCACCGCGGCGGCATGGCTGAAGCCGGAGCGAACTGCATGTTTGGCCGGTTCGCCGTGCATGAAGGCCTCGCGCATCCCGGAGGCGATGAAGACCTGATAGTCCATGGCCAGGCCGAAGAGCACGCCGATCAGGATGATCGGCAGGAAGCTCAGCACCGCGCCCGGGTTCTCGACGCCGAACACCCTGCCCAGCCAACCCCACTGGTACACGGCCACTACGGCGCCGAACGCGGCAGCGAGCGAAAGCAGGAACCCTCCGGTGGCCAGCAGCGGCACCCAGATGGAACGGAACACCAGCAGCAGAAGGATCAGGGACAGGCCCACCACGATCGCCAGATACGGCGGAAGGGCATCGCCCAGCTTGGTGGAGACGTCCACGTTGCCCGCGGTCTGGCCGGTGAGGCCGATGCTGACACCCGTGGAATCCTTGATCTGGCCCTTCTCGGCGCGCAGATCCGAGACCACCTCGACGGTGCTGGCGCTGGCCGGACCCTCCTTCGGCAGGATTTGGAAGACGGCGGTGCGGCGGTCCTCGGTCAGGGCCAGCGGCACGGCGGCGGCAACGTTGTCCGTCTCGCGCAGGATGTCGGCCACGTCGAACTGCTTGGCCTGTGCCTCGGTGGCGGTGAGCCCTGCAGGCAGATCGCCGACGACGATGATGGGCCCGGTCATGCCCTCGCCAAAGCTGCGCTTGGTGACGTCATAGGCCTGGAACGCCTGGGAAGCCACCGGCTCCGAACTGGCGTCCGGCAGGGCCAGCCGGAGCTGGCTGGCGGGCAGGGCAACGACGCCCAGCAGCAGCACACCGGCCAGCAGCGCGAGCCAGGGGTGCCGGGTGACCGCGCCGCCCCAGCCATGGCTGCTGCGGAACTCGTCCTTGGCGCGGTCCTCGGTCACGTGCCCGGGGGCGGCATTGTGGCGCTCGGCCTTGGCCCAGGCCCGCTTGGAGATGAGCCTACGGCCGACCAGCGACAGGATGGCCGGCGTCAGGGTCAAAGCGACGACGACGGCGACGGCCACGGTAGCGGCGGCGGAGAGGCCCATGACCGTGAGGAACGGCAGCCCCGGAACCACGAGGGCGGCGAGGGCAATGATCACGGTGAGTCCCGCGAACAGCACGGCGTTGCCGGACGTGCCGGTGGCCAGCGCCACGGACTCCTCGGCGTCCATCCCCGCTAGCAGCTGGCCGCGGTGCCGGTTGACGATGAACAGGGAGTAGTCGATACCAACGGCGAGGCCGAGCATGAGGGCCAGCATCGGCGAGATGGAGCTCATGTCGACGGCGCCGCTGAACGCGAAGGTGCCGCCGACGCCGACGGCCACGCCGACGATAGCCATCAGCAGGGGGAGCCCCGCGGCGACCAGGGTGCCCAGCATCAGCACCAGGACCAGGGCGGCAACGGCGATGCCGATGATCTCGGCGGTGCCGAAGATCTCCGAGATGTCCTCGCTGATTTCCTTGCTGGGCAAGGCGGTCACGTCGGCGGCGGAAACTTCCTTGACGATGTCCTGGACTTCCTGCCGCACCTCCGGCTTCAGGCCGTTGATCGAGGTCTTGAACTGGACCTGCGCGATTGCGGCCTTGCCGTCCTCGGAGACGAAGCGCAGCCCCTGGGAGGCTTCCAGCTGGCGCTTGCCGAGGGCCAGCTTTTCATTGCCGGCCTCCAGCTCCTTGGTGCCGGCGTCGAGCTTTGCCTGGCCTTCCGCGAGGGCGGCCTTCTGTGGCGCCAGCCGGGCCTCGATGGCCGCGGCGGGGAGGCCTGCTGCTGCCATCTGCGCTTCGGCGGCGGCCAGCTGGGACTTTCCGCCCGTGAGGTCGGCGGCGGCCTTGTCCACTTGTGCCTTGCCCGCGGCTGCCTGCTGCTCGCCCGCGGCCAGTTCGGCAGCGGCATTGCCCAGCTGCGCCTGGGTTGCGAACGGATCCACGGTTCCCCGGACATCCGGGAGGGTCTCCAGCTTTGTCAGAGCGGCGGAAACCGCGTCCTTGCCGGCCTCGCTGAACCCGCTGCCGTTGGCTTCGAAGACGATGCTCGCCGAGCCGCCCGAGGAAGCCGGGAGGTCAGTCTTGAGCTTGTCAGCCATCTGCTGGGTTTCCGTGCCCGGAATCTGGAAGTTGTTGGACAACGTGCCGTGGAAGGCTGCGGCGGCACCGCCGACGGCGACCATCACCGCGAGCCACAGTGAAACGACCAGCCAGCGGTGCCGGTAGGAGAACTTGCCGAGGCGGTACAGGAGCAGTGCCATGTCAGTGCCGATCTGGGGAAGGGGTGGCGGTGGACGGGACGGCCGCACTGGCGGCCCGGGAAGCTTCCTCGCCGGCTGCGGGGAGGGCGAAACCAGAGCCCAGCAGGCCCATGGAATCGATCAGGAGCTGGCGGAGGATGGAAAGGGATTCCGCGGTGAGGGACCCGCCGCACCGTGCCAGCCACACGTCCATGGCGGCCTTGCCGCAGGAGATGACGGAGCCGGCCAGGGCGCGGAGGTACAGTTCATCGAGTTCGACGCCGGTCCCCTCGCTGAAGCGCTCGCGGGCGGCGGCGATGATTTCAGCGGTGCAGTGGTCCCAGGCCTCGAGTTCGGAGCGGCTGAGTTGCGGGTTGGACTTGCCCAGGATGTAGAGCTCGGCCATGGGGGCCGCCGTCATCGGGTCCGCGAGGGCCACCAGGGCCGCCCGGGCGGATTCCAGGAAAGGTTCGCCGGCCGGGCGCAAGCGGAACTGCTGCAGCGCCTTGTCGAGGAAACTGAAGGTGACGGCAGCGATCGCGGCTTCGGTGCTGTTGAAGTAGTTGAAAAACGTCCGGCGGGAGATCCCGGCCGAGGCCGCTATGTCTTCCACGGTGAAATTGCCGGGCCCCTTGCTGCGGAGCTGTCCCAGGGCAGCATCCGTGATGGCCTGGCGGGTTGCCGCTTTGTTGAGTTCACGGCGGGAGGGGCCCGAGCTCTCGGGCGGTGAATCGGAGGCAGGGGCGGGGGAGGTCACTTGGTTACACTACGTGCATGTTTGCACTGTGGGCAACCAAGGATGGGCGTTCCAGCTGGGCGCAAGACGATTCACAGGAAGATCAAAGCTTCCCGACAGCTAGAAGTGAAGCTGTTGGAGCAGACTGGAACTGCCTCGTCTTGGGACGAAGGCCGCACCATAAGGAGCCGTCACCGTACGGCAGATCCAGGAGAGAAGTACATGTCAAGCACGAAGAGAATCGCCCTCGGCGTCTCCGCAGCGGCCCTGGCCCTCGGCGCCGGCTTCGGGATTGCCGGCATGGCATCAGCCGCCACTACTCCGGCTCCCGCTCCCAGCACCAGCGCCACGACGGATGCGACGCCCGGGACCACCGACGGTCCGGGCCGGCACGGGGGTCACGGCCGAGGCGGGGACCGGGCCGGCGTTCAGGTATCCGGACTGGCTGCCAAGCTCGGCGTCGATGAGGCCAAACTTAGGGAAGCACTGAAGGCGTTCCGCGATGCCAACAAGCCCGCCGCCCCGCCTGCCGAAGGCACTAAACCGGACCACGCTGCCCGCGAAGCGGCCCTCGCCAAGTCCCTGGCGTCGTCGCTCGGCATCGAGGAATCGAAGGTCACGGCGGCCCTCGAGGAGCTCCGCACGGCTGCGCAGGCGGACCGCGCCGCAACCCTGAAGACCAGGCTGGACAAGGCCGTCACCGATGGAACACTGAATCAGGCCGAGGCCGACGCGGTGGCTAAGGCCGTGGAAAAGGGCGTCCTCGGGGGAGGAAGGCACTAGGAACCGCCGCGGCCGCGGCGGTTTCCGGGAGGCAACGCCTAGGACCGTTAAAGCGCCTGGGACGCTTAACAGGAGAAGTCCCCGGGATCATTTCCCGGGGACTTCTCCTGTTGTGGCCCGTTGCGGCGGTTACGGCCGCGCCGTTGCCAGGTCGCGGTCAACGCCGTGAGCAGCCGAAGGGTCGGTGCTGTTGGCGTCGGTGCCGGCGACTGTGTTGTCGACGTCGTCGACGAACGGGTCACCGTTGCGCGGTGCGTTGTAGAGCGACTCGTTCAGGATGCCCTGCCGCTTGGCGACGAGAGTCGGGACCAGTGCCTGTCCGGCCACGTTGACGGCCGTGCGGCCCATGTCCAGGATCGGGTCAATGGCCAGCAGCAGGCCGACGCCGGCCAGGGGGAGTCCCAGGGTGGAGAGCGTCAGGGTCAGCATGACGACGGCGCCCGTGGTGCCGGCCGTTGCCGCGGAGCCGAGCACAGATACGAGCACGATCAGCAGGTACTGGGTGAAGTCGAGCTGGATGCCGAAGAACTGGGCCACGAAGATCGCGGAGACCGCCGGGTAGATCGCGGCGCAGCCGTCCATCTTGGTGGTGGCGCCCAGCGGCACGGCGAAGGATGCGTAGGCGCGGGGGACGCCCAGGCTGCGCTCGGTCACGCGCTGGGTGAGCGGGAGGGTGCCTACGGACGAGCGGGAGACAAAGGCCAGCTGCACGGCGGGCCACACGCCGGAGAAGTACTGCTTGACGGACAGGCCGTGGGTGCGGATCAGCACCGGGTAGACAACGAACAGCACCAGGGCAAGGCCGACGTAGATGGCGACCGTGAACTTGCCGAGCGAGCCGATGGTGTCCCAGCCGTAGACCGCCACAGCGTTGCCGATCAGGCCCACCGTGCCGATCGGGGCGATGCGGATGATCCACCAGAGGACCTTCTGGATCACGGCGAGGGCGGAGGCGTTCAGGTTCAGGAACGGCTCGGCGGCCTTGCCCACCTTGAGCGCTGCGATACCGACGGCGATGGCGATAACCAGGATCTGGAGGACGTTGAAGCTCACCGCGGTGGTGGCGACGCCGTCCGTGACGGTGGTGCTGGCGCCCAGGCCAAGGAAGTTCTTCGGGAACAGGCCGGTCAGGAAGGCCCACCAGTCACCGGACTTGCCGGCGTACTTGGCTTCCTGGGTGATCCCGGTGCTGGCGCCAGGCTGCATCAGCACGCCCAGGCCGATGCCGATCAGCACGGCGATCAGGGAGGTGATCGCGAACCACAGCAGCGTGTTCCAGGCCAGCCGGGCGGCGTTGGAGACTGCCCGCAGGTTGGAGATGGAGCTGACGACGGCGGTGAAGATGAGGGGCACGACGGCGGTCTGCAGCAGTGAGACGTAGCTCGAGCCGATGGTCTGCAGGGTGGTGCCGAGGGCATTGGGGTTGGCCTTGGTGCTGCCGGTGTACTTGGCCAGGAGGCCGAGCGCCAGGCCGACAATCAGGGCGGCGATGATCTGGAAGCCGAACGAGCCGGCCCATCTGGGCAGCTGGAAGCCGGTCTTTCCAGCGGGTGCGGGGGAGGTTGTCTGAGTGCTCACCCGAACACGCTAGGACGCGGCCGGTTATCACGACTAACGGATGTTGAGAAATGTTACGCGTAACATTACTCGCCGCCGGACAGGATCAGCCGGATTGGGGCGCCAATACAGCAGTCTGCAAAGTTATTCCTGTCCCCGGTGTGGAGATTGTCTCGCGGGCGGGCGAGTAGGGAAGGCAATCCTGCAGACACCCGCGATGCCTATTTGCGGCAGTGCTCCGGAAAACACCGCCGCGAACTGGCATGTGGCGCGCGGAAGGAGCTAGCGCGGACAGGCCGCTACGCCTCCGCCTGCGTGGTAAATCATGTCTTGGTACACCACGGAGGAGCGCACCGGGGTGTTGCTGGCCGCGGTCTGCGCCGTCATTCCGCCGTGGGTGAGTTTGAATGCCGGCGTTGTGCCAGCCACCAGAGGGACCTTGAAGGAGGTGAGTCCCGCGGGGGCGTCCATTGTCTTGACGTTGCTACCCTGAGTGATGGTAAGGCGTCCGGGGGACTTCAACACCGCCACCAGCTCCACTTCGTTCTTGGCGGCGTCGCCGTTGGTGATATACATCGGCGCGGGTTTGCCGTTACGTCCGATGGCCGTCTTTGAGTACGGGGCATTGGTCGGGTGCGAGCGGTGGCTCCAGTACATCGCATCCTGAGTAACGGTGGGTTTTACGCCGCTCTTGAACCAGGAGATGTAGTAGGCGGCCATGTCCAGCGGTGCGTAACCGCGTTGCCGGGAGGGTGCCATCCAGGACTCTGTGTAGTCATTCCAAGTGATGAAGGCGACCGAGTCTGCGTTGCTGTTGATCGCAGACATGAGCGAGTCCCGCAGGGTGGAGCTGTTGGATGACTCCCAATATCGGCCGTCGAAGGACCGCGAATCCTCGAAGGCTACGGGTTGCATGTATGTCTTACCGCGGCGATGGGCCTCCGCACTTTCCCTGCCGAGCGTCGCAACGCCACTGGCGGTGCGGGTTCCCCACTGTGAATAGCCCGACACCGAGTTATTCCAATCCATCTTTTGCGTCCCGCCGCCCCAAGAGATAAAAATCGGAACGAGGTTTGATTTGACACCGGCGGAGGCGAGGCGGTTCCGCAGGCCGTCCCACCAGGAGGGGGTCTTTCGCTCCGGGAAGAATGGGGCAAGCACAATGCCGGCCCCATTCCGGTAAATGGCCGGATCGTCCTTCACCTTCATGACATCGTTGTAGACGCTGTCCGAAGTTGACCCTGTTGCGGTATTGAAATCCGGGCTGAGCATTATCTTAAAGCCCGGGTCGACTTTCTTGGCCGCTGCGAGCATCGCCGGTAGCTGGCTCCAGCGAATGTCGCTCGAGCTGTGGTACTCCCAGATGAACCCGTCCAGGCCAGCGTCGACCGCCTGCCGGATCTCCTGTTCAAAATCGGCCTGCCGCCAGTTGGTCTGGCTCACGCGCTGGGGAACCTGGGGACGGTCCCGCAGGTCGTATGCGCCGTTGACCGAGTTGTGGGTGTTCTGCCATCGATTGTAGACATCGCGAAGCGGATCCGGACTGTCCACCGCGAGCGGGAAGGGCGGGAAGTAGTAGGCCCAGACCTTTTTTGCGGAGGTGTGCCGGTCCGCCGGGGCGGGCATATTGATGGGCAGGGGATTGCAGAGCGCTGTCGTGGCAGCGGGTGCCGCCGACGGTGCTGCGGCGACTGTTGCCGCATTCAAAGGTTCCGGGGCACTGATCGTAGCTGCGGCGGCGAGGGCGGCGGTCGCTACGAGTGAGGCAGCGGAACCTTTCCGGCCCAGCGTCCGCCGGAGGGGCGATTTAGCGGTTGGCGGTCTCAGGGTAGAGGCAAATTTCCTCATTGGGTGCTCCAATATGGGGTCTTCGTGCATTTCGGCTGGCGATTGTCGGAGGGGGTACCGATTATTCGCATGGACTCCGTTGCGCAAACAACGTGCACCTGAGACCGAGGCGCGAAAGAGCTTTCGGGGTGCGCTTGCAAGCAATCCGCAGCGTGGTGCCTGACGGCCACAATGCTGACGCGCGCAAACCTTGACAATCAGGAAACCGCACCACGCACGCGGTCATTCTTACCCCGATGGCGGCCCAGCCGAAACGGCGGAAACAGCCAGCATCTTGCGTCGAAGCCCCAGCCGCCGACGTGAGTTACCAAAAACCCGGAAAATGTGTCACCCAGAGAATAGTCGATTATCACAGGGAGGTCTACTTGGCGAT
Source organism: Arthrobacter sp. B3I9 (assembly GCF_030816935.1). Classification (NCBI taxonomy): domain Bacteria; kingdom Bacillati; phylum Actinomycetota; class Actinomycetes; order Micrococcales; family Micrococcaceae; genus Arthrobacter; species Arthrobacter sp. B3I9. The sequence goes on along the minus strand of NZ_JAUSYO010000001.1, from coordinate 3,230,171 downwards.
AAAGAAACGCCCGCGGCAAGGGCACGATTGTGTTTCAATTATCGGCCGAGCAGGGCGCTCCTGAGCGTGTCGAGGCCTACCGAGCCGATGTTGAGCGCCTTGGTGTGGAACTCTTTGAGGTCGAACCCGGGCCGTGACTCCAGCTCCGCGCGGATCTGCTCCCAGAGCCGCTGGCCCACCTTGTAGGAAGGGGCCTGGCCGGGCCAGCCGAGGTACCGGATGAACTCAAACTTCAGCTGCCCCTCGCTGATCGGCAGGTTGGCCTTGAGGAACTCATAACCCTTGTCCGGGGTCCAGGTGCCGGAACCCCAGCGTTCAGGTATCTCCAGCTCCAGGTGCACGCCGATGTCGAACACCACCCGGGCGGCCCGCATGCGCTGCATGTCCAGCATGCCCATATGGTCGCCGGGATCTTTGAGGTAGCCCAGTTCCAGCACCAGCTGCTCGGCGTAGAGCGCCCAGCCTTCGCCGTGGCCGGAAGTCCAGCAGACGTTGCGGCGCCATTTGTTGAGCAGTTCGCGGCGGTAGATGGCCGTCGCTACCTGCAGATGGTGGCCCGGCACGCCCTCGTGGTAGACGGTGGTTGTCTCGGCCCAGGTGGTGAACGTGTCCTCGCCGGCGGGCACGGACCACCACATGCGGCCCGGCCGGCTGAAGTCGTCCGAGGGGCCGGTGTAGTAGATGCCGCCCTCGTCGGTTGGCGCGATCTTGCATTCCAGCGTCTTCATCACGTCCGGAATGTCGAAGTGCACCCCGGCGAGGTCGGCCACGGCCTTGTCCGAAAGCCCCTGCATCCAGGCCTGGAGGGCGTCCGTTCCTTTCAGCCGACGCGCGGGATCGTTGTCCAGCAGCTCTTTGGCCTCCTCAATGGAGGCGCCGGGGCGGATTTGTCCGGCCACGCGTTCCTGCTCGGCAATCAGGCGGTCCAGTTCCCGCACTCCCCAGGCGTAGGTCTCCTCGAGGTCCACTGTGGCTCCGAGGAACGACCGGGAGGCCAGCGCATAGCGCTCCCGGCCGACGGCGTCCGTTGTCGGGGCCGCCGGCAGCAGCTCGGAGGCGAGGAATCCGGCCAGCCGTGAGTAGGCCGCCCGTGCAGCCGCCGTACCGGCGTCGAGCTTCATCTGAAGGTTTGCGGGCAGCGGGCCCTCTACCGTGCGGGCGTTGGCGGCGAGCTTCGCGAAAAAGCCGTCCTCAGCGGCATACTTCGTGGTCTGCTCGATCACGATCGACACCTGGCGGGCGGCTGCGACCTTGCCCTGCGCCTTGGCCGAACGCAGCGACTCGATGTAGCCGTCGATGGCGGCCGGGACGTTGTTGGCACGGCCTGCGATGTGGTCCCACTGCTCGGGGGTGTCCGTGGGCATCAGGTCGAAGATGGCCCGGATGTCCTGGGCGGGGGAGGCGATGTTGTTCAGCTCCGCCGCATCCCAGCCCGATGTATGGATCTCAAGCTGCAGCCCCAGGCGTTCGCGCATCGCGTCGAGGGTGACGGCGTCGACGTCGTCGGCGGGCTCCAGGCCGTCCAGCTCGGCCAGGGCCTCACGCGCGGCCGCGGCGAAGGCCTCCTGGCCGGCCGGGGAGAAATCCTGGTATTCGGTCTCGTGGCCGGGCAGGCCGAGTTCCGTGGCGAAAGTCGGGTTAAGCCGGATCAGGGTGTCCGTGTAGGCATCGGCGACGGCGTCGATGGCGGTCTGCGGGCGTGCGGAGGCGGCAGGCTGGGTGGTTTCAGTCACCCGACGAGACTAGCCGGGGCGCGGCGGTTCGCAAAGGGTTGCCGGCTCAGCCGCGGCTGCGCTTCCACGCCCCGGGACCGGGCGTGGGCGCCAGCTGCAGCTGCTGCCGCCGCACCCACTGCCGGGAGCTGGGTTTCGCCGGCGCCGCGGCCCCGCCGTTGGCCAGGGAGAGGACGACGGCGGTGAGCGCCGCTAGTTCCTCCGCCGTCGGTTCGCCCTTGACGACGGACAGCAGGCTCTCGGCCGGCTCGCCGGGGTTGGTCAGGGAGGGGCTGGACTCGATCACAGCGGGATGTTCCCGTGCTTCTTGGCGGGCAGGCTGGCACGTTTGTCCCGCAGGGCGCGCAGGCCCTTGATGATCTGCAGCCGCGTCTCGGACGGGGCGATGACGGCGTCCACGTAGCCGAGCTGCGCGGCCTGGTAGGGGTTGAGGAGCTCTTCCTCGTACTGCCGGATGACCTCGGCGCGCTTGGCCTCGACGTTGCCGCCGTCGGCCGAAACCGCCGCCAGTTCACGGCGGTACAGGATGTTGACCGCACCCTGGGCGCCCATGACGCCGATCTGCGCGGTGGGCCAGGCGAGGTTGAGGTCCGCCCCGAGCTTCTTGGAGCCCATCACGATGTACGCCCCGCCGTAGGCCTTGCGGGTGATGACGGTCAGCTTGGGTACGGTGGCCTCAGCATAGGCGTAGAGCAGCTTGGCGCCGCGGCGGATGATGCCCTGGAACTCCTGGTCCTTGCCGGGCAGGAAGCCGGGCACATCCACCAGGGTGATGATGGGGATGTTGAAGGCATCGCAGTGCCGGACGAAGCGGGCGGCCTTTTCCGAGGCGGCGATGTCCAGCGTTCCGGCGAACTGCATGGGCTGGTTGGCCACGATGCCCACCGTGTGGCCCTCCACCCTGCCGTAGCCGATGATCACGTTGGGGGCGTAGAGGGACTGCATTTCCAGGAAGTGCGCGTCGTCGACAATCTGCTCGATGACCTTGCGCATGTCGTAGGGCTGGTTGGCCGAGTCCGGGATCAGCGCGTCGAGGGCGAGGTCGTCGTCGTCGAGCTCCAGTTCCTGGCTGTGCTCGAGGACCGGGGCCTCCGCAAGGTTGTTGGAGGGCAGGAAGTCGAGCAGTTCGCGGACGAATTCGATCGCGTCGGCCTCGTCCGCGGCGAGGTAGGTGGACGTTCCCGTGTTGGCATTGTGCTGGCGGGCGCCGCCCAGCGTTTCCATGTCCACGTCTTCACCCGTGACGGTCTTGATCACGTCCGGGCCGGTAATGAACATGTGCGAGGTCTTGTCCACCATGACCACGTAGTCGGTCAGGGCGGGGGAGTAGGCCGCGCCGCCGGCGGAGGGGCCCATGATGAGCGAGATCTGGGGCACGACGCCGGACGCGTGGACGTTGTTGCGGAAGATGTCGGCGAACATCGCCAGCGAGGCGACGCCTTCCTGGATCCGGGCTCCGCCGCCGTCGAGGATGCCGACCACGGGGCAGCCGTTGCGCAGCGCGAACTCCTGGACCTTGACGATCTTCTCGCCGTTGACCTGGCTCAGCGAACCGCCGTAGACGGAAAAGTCCTGGCTGTAGACGGCGACGGGCCGGCCGTCGACGGTGCCATAGCCGGAGACCAGGCCGTCGCCCAGCGGCTTTTTCTTCTCCATGCCGAAGGCGGTGGAACGGTGCACGGCCAGTGCGTCGAACTCGACGAAGGAGCCTGCGTCCAGCAGCAGGTCGATGCGCTCGCGGGCCGTGTTCTTGCCGCGCGCATGCTGCTTCTCGACGGCCTCCGGGCCGGAAGGCTGCTCCGCACGGGCCTGGCGCTCGCGGAAGTCTGCAATCTTTCCCGCCGTCGTGGTCAGATCGTGGCTCATCAAGTGTCTCCGGCTCTGTCGCTGATAATTCCATGACTCATGCGCCCCGTGCGGATTTAAGTAGATTCCACACAAAGCCACAGCCCTGATGGCAAGTCCTAATGACGTTATCGGCGCATACGGCTGTAGGGAACCTACAATTTTCCCCTTATCCTGTCCGCCGGGCGCTTTTGTTACCCGCGAGTAACATCGGTCGGCTAGAGTGTGCCCATGACTTCAAGCAACGACGCTTCGGACGCCGCCGCAGGGCCCTACAAGGCCGCCGGTTCCCTTGAGGGCCGCACCATTCTCATCTCCGGAGGCAGCCGGGGCATCGGTCTGGCCATCGCCACCCGGGCAGCGCGGGACGGCGCCAACATCGTCCTGCTGGCCAAGACGGGGCAACCGCACGCCAAGCTGGAAGGCACCGTCTACACCGCCGCGGAACAGATCGAAGCAGCAGGCGGCAAAGCGCTGCCGCTGGTCGGCGATGTGCGCAACGACGACGACGTTGCGGGCGCTGTTGCCGCCGCCGTCGAACGCTTCGGCGGGATCGACGTCGTTATCAACAACGCCTCCGCAATCGACCTCTCCAAGACCGACGCCGTGGACATGAAGCGTTACGACCTCATGCAGGACATCAACGTGCGCGGCACCTTCCTGCTCTCGAAGCTCGCCCTGCCCACGCTGCGCGAGTCCCGCGCCGGGCACATCCTCACGTTGTCCCCGCCGCTGAACCTGGACCCGAAATGGGCGGGCCTGCACTTGGCCTACACCATGGCGAAGTACGGCATGAGCCTCACCACGCTGGGCCTGGCTGAAGAGCTCAAAGGTGACGGGATCAGCGTGAACTCGCTGTGGCCCTGCACCCTGATCGATACTGCTGCGATCCGGAACATGCCCGGCGGCGAGAAGATCGTCCGCGGAGCCCGGGGTCCGCAGATCATGGCCGATGCGGCGCACGCCGTGCTGACGGGGGCTAATGCCACCCCGGACACAGGCAGCCGGAGCGGAAACTTCTACACCGATGAACAGGTCCTGGCCGCCGCGGGCGTCACGGACTTTACGCCGTACAGCCTCGGCGCCCCGGAAGGCCGCCTTGTCCCTGACATTTTCCTTTGAGTTCTGCGCTGCCATGCCTCATCCGGGCCGCCGCACCGGAGCCCCCGGGGCCGTTCCTCGGTAGGATTCAACCATGGAAGCCGCCCAGGAAACACCGGACCGCCCACCGCTGGACCTCGCCGCCCTGCGCGACGAGTCATTCCTGGCCGCCAACGGAATCCCGCAACTCGCGGTGGTGGAATCCACCGGATCCACGAACGCGGACCTGCTCCGCGCCGCCAGCGAGAATCCGGGTGCCTACCCGGACCTGACCGTACTCGCGGCCGAATACCAGACCGCCGCCCGCGGACGGCTTGACCGCCGCTGGGAAGCCCCTGCACGCAGCTCTGTGTCCGTTTCCCTGGTCCTCCGGCCGGTCAACGCCGACGGCCGCCCGCTGCCGACCCAGAGCTATTCCTGGCTCTCGCTGCTCTCGGCGCTTGCCCTGCGCGAGGTGCTGCTGGAGACGGCAGGCCTTCCGGCGGAACTCAAATGGCCCAACGATGTCCTGGTGCGCGGCCGCAAGATTGCCGGGATTCTCGCCCAGCTCGGGCCGCTGGAGGGCAGCACTGTCCCGCCGGTGGTGCTCGGCACCGGACTCAACGTCTCGCTCACCACCGCCGAGCTTCCTGTTCCCACCGCCACCTCCGTCTCGCTGGAGCACCCTGCCACCGCAGACCGGACCGAACTTCTGAAGAGCTATCTCACGCGCTTCGCGACGTTGTACCGCAACTTCTGCAACGCCGACGGCGACCCGACCGCCGGCATGGCCGGCGGCCACTCGCTGCACAAGCGGGTCGAAGCCGTGCTCACCACGCTCGGCAAGCAGGTGCGCGCCCATCTGCCCGGTGACCAGGAGATCATCGGCCATGCCTCGCGCTTGGACGAGTACGGCTCCCTGATGGTGGTCGACTCCGGAGGCCACGAGCACGTCATAACGGCCGGGGACGTGGTCCACCTGCGGCCCTGGACGCCGCCCCAAGACGAGTCGGCCGGCACCGGCGGGCAGCCCGCCGGCCCCGAAAGCGGTTATGCGTAAAGAGCTTCTCCCGGGCGAGCAAGTGATTGCGGTCACCCGGCCCCAGCCGCGGAGGCTGATCGTCCCGGCGCTGTTGTTCATTGCTGTTCCGGCCGTGGCTGCCTATGCCTGCGCCTGGATCGTCAAAGGCGGCCCGGCCAAGCTGGTCCCGCTGATCAGGCCGGAGTGGACGGTCTGGCTGCTGGGCGCCTGCGTGGCGCTCGCATTGTGGGTACTCCTTGGCTACTGCCTGCCGCGGGCCCTGGCCTGGCACGCCACCCGCTACACGCTGACGAGCCAGCGCGTCGTTGCCCGTTACGGCATGTTACGGCGGCGGGATCAACAGGTTTACTTGGCAGCCGTCCGAAATGTAGAGGTCCGGCAGTCGTTGCTCCAACGGGTATTGCGGTCGGGGAATATATCCTTGGATACCGGGTACCCCGCCAGCACGGTGGTGCCTGACGTCCCGGAGGCCGCGACGTTTCGAACTTTCATACTCGAGGCCATGGATGAACTCCCGCGCGGCGGATTCCGGGCCGAGGGCATAACGCACGACCCCGAGGGCAGCTGGTACGGCACCCCGGCACTGGAAGAGGAGAGAAGGTGGAAGAGATGAACGCTGAGGACGTCCACCAGGAAACCGGGCTCCTGGCCGAGGAACCGTCGCACGTTGAAGACGCCGTCGTCGAAGCCGCCACGCTCGAAGAAGCCGTTCTCGACTCCGTCGCGGAGAGCCTGGAGCGGGACGAGGCCCACCCGGACGATGCCGTTGCCGGTCCCGCCGCCGTCGGACCGCCCACCGGGGCGATCTCCGCGGAGCGACTCGCCGTGAAGGCGCTGGAACACCGCCTGCTCGGCGGGGAACGCAAGCTCCGCCGTCGTGAAGTCGCCGCCGGCGCCGGCCTGTCCGTGCTCTCCGCCCGGAAACTCTGGCGCGCCCTGGGCTTTCCCAACCTCGGCGATGAGGACGTCGCCTTCACCGAACGCGACCAGGCCGCGCTCAACACCATCGTGGACCAGGTCAGGTCCGGAAGGCTGACCGAGGAAGCCGCCATTTCGGTGACCCGCGCCATCGGCCAGATGACGGACCGCATGGTGGTGTGGCAGATCGAGGCACTGGTCGAGGACATGGTCCACCAGCAGGGCGTTCCCGACGCGGTGGCCCGCAAGCGACTGGTCAGCGAACTGCCTTCGCTGGTGGACGCGCTGGAGGAAATGCTGGTCTACTCCTGGCGCCGGCAGCTCAACGCCGGCGTCCAGCGGCTGGCCGTGCGGGCCGAGGCCGGCCTCCAGTCCAGCGAGGAAGGCCGCGAAGGGGACGAGGACGACACGCCGCTGCCCCTCGCACGGGCTGTCGGTTTCGCCGACCTGGTCTCGTACACAAGCCTGTCCCGCCGCATGAACGAAAAAACGCTCGCCCAGCTGGTGCAGCGTTTCGAAAACAAGTGCGCCGAAATCATCTCGGTCGGCGGCGGCCGGCTGGTCAAGACGGTGGGCGACGAAGTCCTCTACATCGCCGAGACGCCCGCGGCGGGCGCCGAGATCTCGCTGGCCCTCTGCCAGGCGTTCACCGAGGACGAGATCCTGCCGCAGGCCCGCGTCGCCATGGTGTGGGGACGCATCCTGTCCCGGCTGGGGGACATCTACGGCCCGACCGTCAACCTGGCGGCCCGGCTGACCTCATTGGCGGATCCCGGAACGGTCCTGGTTGATTCGGTCACCGCCGACGCCCTGGAGCAGGATGAACGCTTCATCCTCCTCCCGCGGCCTGCCGAAGACGTCCGCGGCTTCGGCGAGATCCTTCCGGTGGAACTGCAGCGCGGCCGCGGCCGGGGCCTGGTCCTGGACTGACCCAATCCGGACCGCGAGCCCGGGCCGCAGCGGTCCTGCCGCCCGCGAGTTCGGGGCCTGATCCTGTCCGACCCAGTACAGTGGACAGCGGCCCGATCCCGGGTAGTATCCCCGTAACGCAGCCTTCTACCTAGGACAGGCATGAAACCACAACCGGCCACCGTTCCCTCCGCCGCTGACCTGCGGCTCGACGTCGGCCACGGTACCGACCGCGGGCTGCGCCGGGAGATGAACGAGGATTCCTACATCGCCGCCGATCCGGTCTTCGCGGTGGCCGACGGCATGGGAGGGCACGAGGCCGGAGAGATCGCCAGCGGCATCTGCGTGCGTACCCTCGCCGAGATGCCGCAGCTGGCAAGCGGCGCGCGCGACGCCACGGCCGGCGCCGTGCAGGAGTACCTGCTGGCCGCCGATGAAACAATCCGGGAGGCCACCGGGTCTCGGGCAGGAACAACTCTCTCAGGCGTGGTGCTGGTGGAGCAGCTCGGGATGCCGTACTGGCTGGTCCTGAACATCGGGGACTCCCGAACCTACCGGTTCAGCCGCGGCGGCCTGACCCAGATCAGCGTGGACCATTCCGAAGTGCAGGAACTGGTGGACGCGGGCCAGATCAGCAGGCGCGAGGCCGCGGTGCACCCGCGCCGCCACGTGGTCACGCGTGCCCTGGGCACGGGGTATGAGACCGAGGCCGACTACTGGCTGGTCCCGGTCGAGGAGGGGGACCGGATCCTGGTCTGCTCCGACGGGCTGAACGGCGAGCTGGACGACGAGCAGATCGCGGACATCCTTGCCACCGAGGCCGACCCGCAGGCGGCCGTCGACGAACTCATCCAGGCGGCCCTGCGCAGCGGCGGACGGGACAACGTCACGTGCATCGTGGTGGACGCCACCAACGTCCCGGACGGCAGTGCTGTCCGGACGGCCACCTCGACGGTTGCCGCTGACCACATCGCAGGCGCGGACGAAACCGCTGCCGCACGGACCGATGTGCTTGACGTCGGCCCGGACGGTGAGCTTCGCTCCAACAGCTGAGCGTGGGACCGCCGTCGGCCCTATGACCGTGCCCCGCGCTGACCGGACAATGTCGGTGATCTAGGGCAGGATAGGTCTGTGAGCACAGGGAACACTAAAACCGACGCCCAAAGCCCCGCCGCCGAGCTGGTCCCCTCCGGGGCCGTGCGCGCCGAATACGAGGACCTCGTTGAACAGGTCCGCCGGCACCGCTTCGCGTACTACCAGGAGGACGCCCCGACAATCTCGGACGCGGAGTTCGACGCGCTCTTCCGGCGCCTGGAGACCCTCGAGGCACTGCACCCCGAACTTGTCTCCAACGATTCGCCCACCCAGGAGGTGGGCGGCGAGGTGTCCGCGGCCTTTGCCGCCGTCGAGCACCTGCAGCGCATGTACAGCCTCGAGGACGTCTTTTCGCTCGACGAGCTGGAGGCCTGGATCGCCAAGGCCGAGGCCGGCATCGCCCGGCTCGGGAACGGGGCGCCGGCCTGGCTGACCGAGCTCAAAATCGACGGGCTGGCCGTCAACCTGCTCTACCGCGACGGCGTTCTGGTCCGGGCAGCCACCCGCGGCGACGGCACAACGGGCGAGGACATCACGCACAACGTCCTGACCATCAAGGAAATCCCGCAGCAGCTCAGCGGCGCGGGCTTCCCGGCCGAGATGGAGGTCCGCGGCGAGGTCTTCATCCCCTCCAAGGCCTTCGCGGAATTCAACGACGCCCTCATCGCGGCCGGCAAGGCTCCGCTGGCCAATCCGCGCAACGCCGCCGCCGGTTCGCTGCGCCAGAAGGACCCCGCCGAGACCGCAAAGCGGCCGCTGCGGATGTACGTGCACGGCATCGGCGCCCGCGAAGGCCTCGACACCGCCAGCCAGTCCGACACCTACCGCCAGCTCGCCGAGTGGGGACTGCCCACCAGCCCCTATGTCGAGGTCCTGCCGGGGCTGAAGGAGGTGCTGGAGTTCATCCGGCGCTACGGGGACAAACGCCACAGCCTCGCCCACGAGATCGACGGCATCGTGGTTAAGGTCGACGACTTCGCTACCCAGCGTGCACTGGGCTACACCACCCGCGTCCCGCGCTGGGCGGTGGCCTACAAGTACCCGCCGGAGGAAGTCCAGACCAAGCTGCTGGACATCGCCGTCAACGTGGGCCGCACCGGCCGCGTCACGCCCTTCGGCGTGATGGAGCCGGTCAAGGTGGCCGGCTCCACGGTGGAAATGGCCACGCTGCACAACCAGGAAGTGGTCAAGGCCAAAGGCGTCAAGATCGGCGACGTCGTGGTGCTGCGCAAGGCCGGGGACGTCATCCCGGAGATCGTGGGCCCGGTCCTCGCCCTCCGCGACCAGCAGGACCCGCCGGTCCGGGACTTCGTGATGCCCACCGAATGCCCCTTCTGCGGCACACCCCTGGCCCCGGCGAAAGAAGGGGACGTGGACATCCGCTGCCCCAATTCCCGTTCCTGCCCGGCGCAGCTGCGCGAACGCGTGTTCCACCTTGCTGGCCGCGGGGCCTTCGACATCGAGGCCCTGGGCTGGGAAGCCGCCATCGCCCTCACGCAGCCGACGGAGCCGGAGACCCCGCCGCTGACCACCGAGGCCACGTTGTTCCGGTTGAAGCCCGAGGACCTCGCCGACGTTAAGATCCGGCGCGAAAAGCGCACCAAGGGCGTGCCGACCGGCGAGTTCGAACTGGTGCCGTACTTCTACAGCAAGGGCACGGCCAAGTCCCCGTCCAAGCCGACGGCGACCACCGAAAAACTTTTCCGGGAACTGGAAAAGGCGAAGACCCAGCCGCTGTGGCGCGTCCTGGTGGCGCTGTCCATCCGGCACGTCGGCCCGCGGGCCTCCCGTGCGCTTGCAACCGCGTTCGGGACCATGACCGCCATCCGGCAGGCATCCGAGGAGGAACTGGCGCACGTCGACGGCGTCGGCCCGGTCATCGCCCAGGCACTCACCGAGTGGTTCGCGGAGGACTGGCACCGCGAGATCGTGGACAGCTGGGCCGCCGACGGCGTCCGGATGGAGGACGAACGCGACGCCTCCATGCCCCGGACCCTGGAGGGGCTCACGATCGTGGTCACCGGAAGCCTCGAGGGCTTCAGCCGGGATGAGGCGAAAGAGGCCATCCTGGTCCGCGGCGGCAAGGCCGCCGGCTCGGTCTCCAAGAAGACGGACTACCTTGTGGCCGGTGAGAACGCCGGCACCAAGATGGACAAGGCCGAACAGCTGGGCGTGCCGGTCCTGGACGAGGACGGCTTCCGCGCCCTGCTGGCCAGTGGCCCGGCCGGCGGCACCGGCACGGTTGCCGGGCCGTCCGGGGCGGCGGAGCCGGAGGACGACGCAGACGGCGCCGGCGAGGACGACGGCGAGGACCACCAGGAAGTGCTTTCGGTATGAGTGCTGCCCGGGGTGATGCCCGTGGCGATGCGGCGTCCGGCCCGGAGCCGGGCGCCCTGCTGGAGCTGGCCCGGGCCGCGGCGGCGGCCGGCGCGGCAGTCCTTGCCGGCCGGAACGCGGCCCAACTCGGCGCCAGCAACAAGGGCGACCCGGGGGACTGGGTGACAGCGTTCGACCTCGCCGCGGAGAAAGCCGTCCGCGGCGTGCTGAACTCCGCCCGGCCGCGGGACACCATCACCGGCGAAGAGGGCGGCACCGTGCTGCCGGATTCGGCGAGCGGCTACCGCTGGTCCGTTGATCCGCTGGACGGCACCACCAACTTCATCCGCAACATTGTCTACTACGGCACCTCGGTGGCGGTGGCGGATCCCGACGGCGCCTGGCTGGCCGGCGTCGTTAATGCGCCTGCGCTGGGGCGGACGTACTACGCCTCCCGCGGCGGCGGAGCCTGGCTTGAGGAGAACGGCCGGCAGACGCAGCTGTTCGGGCCGGTGCCCGGCCGCCACGGGCAGATCCTCGCCACCGGTTTCAACTACGATCCGGGTGTCCGTGCCGAACAGGCGGAGGGCCTGGGCCTCCTGATGGATGGCTTCGCCGACGTCCGCCGGCTCGGCTCCGCTGCCCTGGACCTCTGCCTCGTCGCGGACGGCACCATTGATGCCTTCGGCGAACGCGGCCTCAACGAGCACGACTTCGCCGCCGGAGCCCTGATCGCGGAGGAGGCAGGCTGCTGGGTGCGCCGCCCCCGCCTCACCAGCCCGCTGGCCGGCGGCCCGTCCGACGAGGAACGCCTGGCGGCCTGGACCTGCGCCGGCGGCCTGGAGTTTTCGGGCAAATTCCCGCTCTGAGAGCCCGTACCATTGACAGGTGCCTTCGCAGATCCGTATCCGACCCGCAGTTCCCGCTGACTTCGACGCGATTGCGCGCATCACCCGGGACGCCTATCTGGCCGCGGGCTACTTCGAGGACGCCGAGCACCCGTACATGCGGCAGATCCAAGACGTCGCCAAGCGCGCCGCGAAGGCGACGATCTGGGTGGCGGAGCGGGACAGCACGGTGGTGGGGTCCGTGACGCTTGCCGTCGCCGGCGAGCCGTACGCGGACATCGCCCGCAGCGACGAACTGGAATTCCGCATGCTCGTGGTGGATCCCGCCGTCCAACGCAGCGGCGCCGGAATGGCCATGGTCCGCGCCATCCTCGACCACGCCAGGGCGCTGCCCGGAATCCGCGCCGTAGCCCTCACCACGGGCATGACCTGGGAAAGTGCGCACGGCCTGTACCGGAAAACCGGGTTTGTCCGGGTTCCGGAACGCGACTGGCTGGTGCCCGATACGGACATCAGGCTGCTTGTGTACCGCCAGGAGCTGTAAGGCAGCGTGGGGTAGTGTTTTGAACACCTGATCCGCCCGATCAAGAGGCCCACCCTGGAGGTTCCATGGCACCGCACGTCCCCGGTTCGATCGACGCAAAGCTCCTCGGACTCTACCTGTCGGACCATCTGACCGGCTCGACCGCCGGAGTGTCCCGGATCCAGCGGATGGCCGAAGCCCACGCCGACACCCCCTTCTCGGCCGACATTGCCCGCGTCAGCGCGGAACTCCAGCGTGAGCGGGACCAGCTCCAGGGCCTGATAAAGGACCTGGGCCTGCGGCAGCGGCCCTACCGGCAGGCTGCGGCATGGGTGGCGGAACGCGCCGGGCGCCTGAAGCTCAACGGCCGGATCCTCCGGCGTTCCCCGATGACCTTGGTGCTGGAGACGGAGCTGATGCGGGGCGCGATCCTGGGAAAGCTGGGTGGCTGGCAGACCCTCGAGGAGCTGGCTCCCGAGCTCGGGCTGGATCCGGCCGTCTTCCAGAAACTCGGCGAGGACGCCCGGAGCCAGATTGAGGCGCTGAGCCGCGTCCACGAACATGCTCGCCGCAATGCCTTCCGCCACCGCGGGGACATCACCGCCTAGCCGCAGCCGGGCACGCGCCCTAGCCGCCCGCGCCGGCCGGCAGCCCGTACCGGTGCTCGGGCCGTCCGGTGGCGCCGTAGCGCAGCTGGATATCGACGGCGCCGTCGTCCGCCAATGACGACAGGTACCGTTGCGCGGTCGCCCGGGACACGCCCACCCGCGTGGCGACCTCGGCCGCCGAATACTGTTCCCCTGGTTCCAGTGATTCGAGCACGGCCGCCTCGGTAGCGGACCGTGGCTTGGCCGAGGCGATGACGTCCCCCGGGATCAGCGCGCGCTTGGCCCGCTCCACCGTGTCCTGGGTGACGGACCCGGGCTGGGCCAGGATCCGCCGGTAGCGGGCATAGGACCGGAGCTGCTGCGAGAGGGACTCGGCCGTGAACGGCTTGAGCAGGTAGCCGAGCGCGCCGCGCCGGAACGCGAGCCGGAGGGACGCCGTGTCCGAGGCGGCGCTGAGGATCATGGTGTCCACATCCAGCTGGTGCAGCAGGTCCAGTCCCGACGCGTCCGGCAGGTACACGTCCAGCAGGATCAGGTCCGGCCGCAGGCTGTGGATGGCCTGCAGCGCCAGGGAGGCCGATCCGGCCGGCGGCAGCGCCAGGAAGCCGGCCACCGAATCCACGTAGGCTGCGTGCAGCTTGGCGACGTGGAAATCATCGTCCACAATCAGCACCCGGAAATCCTCAGGCATCGCTATCCTTCCCGTTCAATGTCGTTCCCGGCAGGGTCGCCATGAAAACGGCGCCCGGCCCGCCGGGGGAGCCCCGGTCCAGCACCCGCACGTCGCCGCCGCGGCGGCGCGCTAGCTGCCGCGCCAGAGCCAGCCCCAGGCCCTGCCCGGCGCCGGCGCGGACAGGGCGGTCCGACGTCGTGAAGCCCTCCGTGAACACCTCATCCCCGTCCACCGCTCCGGCCGGCAGGCCGTCACCTGAGTCTCCGACGACGATGTGCAGGGTTCCGGGTCCGGCGCCCGTACCGGGTTCGTCGAGGACCTCCACCTCCACCCACCGCTCGGCGGCGGAGCCGGCGACGGCGGCGTTCACCGCATTGTCGATGAGGTTTCCAAGGACGGTGGTAACTTCCTGCGGCTCGATGACCTGGCCGCGGACCAGGGTTTCCGGGCCCAGACGCAGGCTCACGCCGCGCTCGTCGGCCTCGACGCCCTTGGCGCCGAGGAAGGCCTGGAGGTAGGGATCCTGGAGCAGCTCGGCCTGGTCCACCGGGAACTTCAGCGGCCCGGTCGCCGCCAGCCGGGCCACGTACTCGCGGGCCTGCTGGTGCTGGCCGATGCTCATGAACCCGGCGATCGTGTGCAGCTGGTTGGCGAACTCGTGGCGCTGGGCCCGCAGTGCGGTGGACATGGTGCCGACGGCGTCGAGCTGCTGGGTGAGCTGCTGGAGCTCGGTGCGGTCCCGGAGCATGACCACCCAGCCGAGGTCCTCCCGGCCGTGCAGCGCCTTGCGCGCGCTCGCCACCAGGACCCGGCCGCCGGCCACGAATTCCACCGCGTCCCCCTCGGCGGCGTCGGCGCTGGTGAGGGCCCGCAGCTGGGCCGGGACCTGGGCCGCGTCCCATGGTGCGCCGGCCAAGTCAGGCAGGTCCAGGAGCCGCTGGGCCGCGGCGTTGAAGACGCTGATCCGGCCGTCGGCGGCGATCCCGATGACGCCGTCGTCCACGCCTTGCAGCACGGCTACCTGGTCATGCACCAGGGTGCTGATCTCCTCCGGCTCGAGGCCCAGCGTGAGCCGTTGCAGGCGGCGCCGCAGCAGGAAGGAGCCAAGCACTCCGGCGAGCAGGGCTCCGGCGGCGGTAAGGGCGATCGGGATGATGTCCCGGGCCAGGCTCTGGCCGATGGTTTCCGTGGAGTAGCCCACGCTGACTTCACCGATCACCGCCTGCGAGCCCGGCGCGAACACGGGGACCTTGGCGCCGGCCGACGGTCCCAGCGTGCCGGTGTTCCGGGTGGTGACCTCCTTGCCCGCAAGGGCCTCCGAGGGGTCGGTGCTGACGCGTTCGCCCAGGCGGTCGGCGTCGGGGTGGGCCAGGCGCAGGCCGGTCTCGTCCGTGATGACAACGAACAGCGCTCCGGTCCGGGTGCGGGCACCCTCGGCCGCGGCCATCAGGGGGCCGGTGAGGAGTTCGGCGGCCGGCGGGGTGCCGGGCTGTGCGCTGATTTGCTGCACGTCCGCCCGCACCGCGGGATCGGAGGCTACGGTCCGTGCCAGCGTCAGCGCCTGGCTCTCGGCCTCGCGGCCCAGCCTGTCGTAGGTTAGCCAGGCATGGACGGCCGCGCTGAGGAGGACGGCGAGGGCCACGACACCCAGCTGCAGCAGGAGGGTCTGGGTGGAAAAACGCAGGGGAGTCCGGCCGGTTGAACGCCGGCGGGCTAAGCGCTGCACGGCGGTCCTCCTTGGGTGTGAGCTAAATGAGCAGAATGCTCCCAATAAGCAGTATGCCAATCAATTGAGCCAAAGGCACTGCCGTGACCGGGGCCACTCTAACGTCTGTAGTACGCATCACACCGGGGTGGTGCCAAACACAATAAGGAGCCGGCCGTGCTGGTATTACTAGGATTCGCCATGATCGCGGTATTCATGGTGCTGATCATGACGAAGAAGTTGACGCCAGTGCTGGCGCTGATCATCGTCCCCACAATTTTCGGGCTTTTCGCCGGTGCTGGTCTCGGCATCGGACCCATGGTCATGGACTCCATGAAGTCGATGACGTCCACGGCAGCCCTGCTGATGTTCGCCATCATCTACTTCGGCCTGATGATCGACGTCGGGCTCTTCGACCCCCTGGTCCGTTTCATCCTGCGCAAGCTCGGCAATGACCCCGCCAAGGTAGTCGTCGGCACGGCGATCCTCGCAGCGGCGGTCTCCCTGGACGGCGACGGCTCCACCACCTTCATCCTCACCACCGCGGCCATGCTGCCGGTATACCTGCGCCTCAAGATGAGCCCCGTAGTCCTGACCTGCGTGGCGGGCCTCGCCAACGGCACCATGAACATTCTCCCGTGGGGCGGCCCCACAGCACGTGCGGCAACCGCGCTGAAGCTCGACGTCAACGATGTCTTCGTTCCGATGGTCCCGTCCCTCATCGCAGGGCTCGTCGTCGTGCTGGTCTTCTCCTGGCTGCTCGGCCTGCAGGAACGCAACCGCCTCCGCACCGTCGCACCGGAAATCTGGGGCGACGGCGGCACCTTCGAGGGCGGCACGTTCGACGGCGGATCAGCGCCCACCGGCGGCACCGGCCGCCGCGCTTCCGGAGGCAAGGGTTCCACTCCTCCGGCCGGACTCCCCACGGGCGGCGGCTCCGTTGCAGTCCTGGAACGCACTGAAGTCCTCGTCGATGACCACGACACGGCCATGGCGGACACTGCGCTGGACCCCAACCGCAAGACCCTTCGTCCCAAGCTGTTCTGGTTCAACCTCGGCCTGACGGTTGCCGTCATGGGAACGCTCGTTGCCAACATCATTCCGCTCCCGTTCGTCTTCATGGTCGGTTCCGCCATCGCCCTGCTGGTCAACTTCCCCAAGGTCAAGGAGCAGGGTGCCCAGCTGATCGCCCACGCACCGTCCATCGTCGCCGTCGTCAGCATGGTGATGGCCGCCGCCGTCCTCACCGGTGTCCTCAACGGCACGGGCATGGTCAAGGCAATGTCGGAATGGCTCGTCCAGATCATCCCCGCTGACATGGGCCCGTTCATGGCCATCATCACCGGCGTCCTGAGCATCCCGATGACGTTCTTCATGAGCAACGACGCCTTCTACTTCGGCGTCCTGCCGGTCCTCAGCGAAACGGCTGCCCACTACGGCGTCAGCGCCGCCGACATGGCCCGGGCTTCCATCACCGGACAGCCATTCCACCTGCAGAGCCCGCTGGTTCCGGCCATCCTGCTCCTGGTCTCCCTCGCCAACGTGGACCTCGGCGACCACCACAAGAAGGTCCTCTGGCGCACCGGCGTCATCTCCCTGGTCATGCTGGCCGTAGGAGTCCTGACCGGAGCCATCGGCATCGGCTAACCACCCCGCGAATAACTACGAGACTGCAGGGTGCGGAAGATTTTCCGCACCCTGCAGTCTCGTTTGCGTGAGGGAGGCGCGACGGTGACGGGACGGACATCCGGAAGCGTGCGTCTAAGCGAGGAACGAGCGAGCACGCGGAGGATCGTCCGGCCCGGCGCCGGACAGTAACAACAGTTCAACCCACGTAGACTGGGACGGAAAATAATCCGAACCTTGCAGGGGAGATCCATGGCTGCGATCAACCGCGACGACGTCGCGCATCTCGCGCAACTCGCGCACATCGAGATGAGTGCCGAAGAGCTGGACAGGATGGCCGGCGAACTCGCCGTCATCGTCGATTCGGTGAAGTCCGTCAGTGAGGCCGCCGGTGTTGACGTCCCGGCCACGTCCCACCCGATTCCGCTGACCAATGTGTTCCGCGACGACGTCGTGGGCCACACCTTCACGGCCGAACAGGCGCTCTCCGGCGCTCCCGATGCACACGAAGGCCGCTTCAAGGTCCCGGCAATCCTGGACGAGGACTAAGAACATGACTGAAACGAACTCCGAACTGATCCGCTCCTCCGCCGCCGCGCTCGCAGACAAGCTCGCTGCCCGCGAAGTGTCCGCCGTCGAGGTCACCCAGGCCCACCTGGACCGCATTGCCGCCGTCGACGGCCAGGTCCATGCCTTCCTGCACGTCAACACCGACGAGGCGCTGGCCGTCGCCGCCGAGGTTGACGCCATCCGCGCCGCCGGCGGTGCTGCCGCCGAGGAACTGCACGCCCTCGCCGGGGTGCCGATTGCCGTCAAGGACCTGATCGTGACCGTCGGCCAGCCCACCACGGCCGGTTCGAAGATCCTCGAGGGCTGGCACAGCCCCTACGACGCCACGGTGGTTAAGCGCCTGCGCGCCGCACGGATGCCGATCCTGGGCAAGACCAACCTGGACGAATTCGCGATGGGCTCCTCCACCGAGCACTCCGCCTTCGGCCCCACCCACAACCCCTGGGACCTGGACCGCATCCCCGGCGGCTCCGGCGGCGGCTCCGCAGCCGCCGTCGCCGCCTTCGAGGCGCCGCTGGCCCTCGGCACCGACACCGGCGGTTCCATCCGCCAGCCCGGCGCCGTCACCGGCACCGTCGGCGTCAAGCCCACCTACGGCGGCGTCTCCCGCTACGGCGCGATTGCGATGGCCTCCTCGCTCGACCAGATCGGCCCGGTCTCCCGCACGGTGCTTGACTCGGCCCTGCTGCACCAGGTCATCGGCGGCCACGACCCGCACGATTCAACCTCGCTGCCGGACCCGCTGGACGACCTTGTGGCCGCCGCCCGGACCGGCAACGTGGACGGCATGAAGATCGGCATCATCAAGGAGCTCCACGGCGAGGGCTACCAGGCCGGCGTCGAGAACCGCTTCAACGAATCCCTTGAGCTGCTCAAGGCCGCGGGCGCCGAGATCGTCGAGGTTTCCTGCCCCAACTTCAAGTACGCGCTGGGTGCCTACTACCTGGTCATGCCCTCCGAGGCGTCCTCCAACCTCGCCAAGTTCGACGGCGTCCGGTACGGCCTGCGGGTCCTGCCCGAAGAGGGTCCGATGACGATCGAACGCGTCATGGGTGCCACCCGGGCCGCCGGCTTCGGCGACGAGGTCAAGCGCCGCATCATCCTGGGCACCTACGCCCTGAGCGCCGGCTACTACGACGCCTACTACGGCTCGGCCCAGAAGGTGCGCACGCTGATCCAGCGCGACTTCGACGCCGCGTTCGCGAAAGCGGACGTCCTGATCTCCCCGACTGCCCCCACCACGGCCTTCAAGCTCGGCGAGAAGCTCGACGACCCGCTGGCCATGTACCTCAACGACGTCGCCACCATCCCCGCCAACATGGCAGGCGTGCCCGGGCTGTCCCTGCCCGGCGGCCTCGCCGACGAGGACGGCCTGCCCGTCGGCATCCAGCTGCTGGCTCCGGCCCGCCAGGATGCCCGGCTGTACCGCGTCGGTGCTGTGCTCGAGTCCCTGCTCGAGGCGCAGTGGGGCGGTCCGCTCCTGGATCGTGCTCCCTCACTGACGGCCCCTTCCCTGACCGATGACGCCGTTGCAAGCCACGGAGGTTCCCACTAATGACTGACGCAACCCTGAGCTTCGAAGAGGCCATGGAGAAGTACGATCCCGTTCTTGGCTTCGAGGTCCACGTGGAGCTCAACACCAAGACCAAGATGTTCTCCTCCGCGCCCAACGTCTTCGGCGACGAGCCCAACACCAACGTCAACGAGGTGGACCTCGGCATGCCCGGCGTGCTGCCCGTGGTCAACCGGACCGCGATCGAGTCCTCCATCAAGATCGGCCTGGCGCTCAACTGCAAGATCGCCGAGAACTGCCGCTTCGCCCGGAAGAACTATTTCTACCCGGACACCCCGAAGAACTTCCAGACCTCCCAATATGACGAACCGATCGCGTACGACGGTTACCTGGACATCGAGCTCTCCGACGGCACCGTCTTCCGCGTCGAGATCGAACGCGCCCACATGGAGGAGGATGCCGGCAAGCTGACCCACATGGGCGGCGCCACCGGCCGCATCCAAGGCGCGGACTACTCGCTCGTGGACTACAACCGCTCCGGCGTGCCCCTGGTCGAAATCGTCACCAAGCCGATCGAGGGCGCCGGCAGCCGTGCCCCGGAACTGGCCAAGGCGTACGTCGCCGCGGTGCGCGAAATCGTCAAGAACCTTGGCGTCTCGGACGCCCGGATGGAACGCGGTAACGTCCGCTGCGACGCGAACGTCTCGCTCCGCCCGCACGGCCGCGAACGCTTCGGCATCCGCTCTGAGACGAAGAACGTCAACTCCTTGCGCGCCGTCGAACACGCTGTCCGCTACGAGATCCAGCGGCACGCCGCCGTGCTGGACTCCGGCGAGCCGGTCACCCAGGAAACCCGCCACTGGCACGAGGACACGCGGACCACGACGTCGGGCCGGGCCAAGTCCGACGCGGACGACTACCGCTACTTCCCGGAACCGGACCTGGTCCCGATCGTCGCGTCCCGTGAGTGGGTCGAGGAACTCCGGGCCACCCTGCCCGAACCGCCGGCCGCGCGCCGCAAGCGCCTGCAGGCCGCCTGGGGCTACTCCGAGCTCGAATTCCGCGACGTCGTCAACGCCGGCGTGATGGATGAGATCGAGGAAACCATCGCCGCCGGTGCCACCCCCACGGTGGCCCGCAAATGGTGGATGGGCGAGATTGTCGGACGCGCCAAGAACGCGGACGTCGATCCCGGCCAGCTGGGCGTCGCACCGGCCACCATCGTGGAGCTGAACAAGATGGTCGAGGACGGCAAGATCAACAACAAGATGGCCACCGAGGTGCTCGACGGCGTGCTCGCCGGCGAGGGCACCCCGGCGGAAATCGTCGAAAAGCGCGGCCTGGCCGTGGTCTCCGACGACGGACCCCTGCTGGAAGCCATCGATGCTGCCCTCGCCGCGCAGCCCGGCGTCGCGGACAAGATCCGCGGCGGCAAGATCCAGGCGATCGGTGCCATTGTCGGCGGCGTCATGAAGGCCACCCGCGGGCAGGCGGACGCCGCCCGCGTGCGCGAGCTGATCCTGGAGCGGCTCGGCGTCGAAGGCTGACTCCGCCCCTCAGGTGACCAGATCGGTCATGATGCTCTGCAGTGCTTCGCAGACCATCATGACCGATCTGCGTTTAAGGTTCTCCGGGCGGGCCAGGATGTCGATCCGGCGCCGGGTGCTGATGCCCTTGAGCGGGCGCAGCACGATCTCCGGGCCCAGCACGGGCCGCGCCGTATGCCGCGGCAGGAGGCCGATCACGTTGCCCGTCGCCACCAGCCGGGCCACCGTGGAGTAGTCGTTGATCCGGTGGACAATGTTCAGTTCGCGGCTGGAGACGGCTGCGACCGCGGACAGCACGTCCGCGGGGGAGTAGCCGGCGTGGCTGGTCACCCAGGGTTCGCCGACGACGTCGTCTGCCGTCAGCGCCCGCTGCCCGGCCAGCGGGTGGCCGGCAGGCAGCGCCACATCCAGCGGTTCATGCGCCAGCGGGATCACCGCGACGCGCTCCGCGGGCCAGCGCGGGCTGTGGTCCATCCGGTGCGCGAGGACAAGGTCGTAGCGGGCCGTCAGCGCGGGGAAGTCCTGCTGGGCCACGTCCTCGTCGGAGAGCAGGATCCTCGGCTGCCCGGGGGCTGCCAGCAGCCGGGCGAGCGGGGCGAACAGCGCCTGCCCGGCACTGTGGAAACCGCTGAGGGTCACCGGCGCATCGGGGGAGCCGTGGTAGGCGCCGATCGCCGTCCGGGCGTCAGCCATCGCGCTGACGACGGCGGCCCCGGCGTCGGCGAGCACCTGCCCGGCCTCGGTGAGGACCAGGTTGCGGCCCTCCTTCCGGGTCAGCGGAACGTCCACCGTTTTCTGCAGGGCCGCGAGCTGCTGGGACACCGCAGAGGGCGTCACGAGCAGCGTCTCGGCCACGGCCTTGACACTGCCCAGAGCCCCCAGTTCGCGGAGCATTTCAAGCTGGTGGATTTCCATGCCGCCCATTGTATTCACAAGCAAATGCTAAATCGTGGATTGAGAGAAATCCGGTTGTGCTAACGCTTTATTCCGGCTCTAATGGGGGTGAGTTGTCCCACACCGGGCTGTCCTTGAGCCCCTGGCGCGGACGGTGTAACCAAGCACAGTTAGGAACGCAATGAAGGCTCTCTACAAGGCCGGCGCCCACGCAGGATTCGAGCTGACGGACCGGCCGGAGCCTGAAGCCGGCCCGGACGAGGTCAAGATCCGTGTGATCACCACGGGCATCTGCGGCACGGACCTGCATATCCAGTCCTGGGACGCCTGGGCGCAGGGCATCATCAACGCGCCGCTGATCGCCGGCCACGAGTTCTACGGCGAGGTGGTGGAGGTCGGCGAGGACGTGCTGGACGTCAAGGTGGGGGACCGGGTTTCCGGTGAAGGCCACATCGTCTGCGGCATCTGCCGCAACTGCCGTGCGGGCCGCAAGCAGATGTGCATCCACACCGTCAGCGTCGGCGTCCAGCGCGACGGCGCCTTCGCGGAGTACGTCGTGATCCCCGAGACCAACGTCTGGGTCCACCACGATCCCTCGGTGACCCCGGAACTCGGTGCCATCTTCGATCCCTTCGGCAACGCCGTCCACACCGCCCTCAGTTTCCCGCTGGTCGGCGAGGACGTGCTGATCACCGGCGCCGGGCCCATCGGGCTGATGGCCATCGCCGTTGCCCGGCACGCCGGCGCGCGCAAGATCGCCATCACCGACGTCTCCGCCCCGCGGCTGGAACTGGCCCGCACCCTCGGCGTCGACCTCGCCATCGACGTGTCCACCACGCGCGTCAAGGACGCCCAGCGTGAACTCGGCATGCGCGAGGGGTTCGACATCGGCATGGAAATGTCCGGGCACCCCACGGCGCTGCCTGAGATGATCGACAACATGAACCACGGCGGCCGGATCGCGATGCTGGGACTGCCCAGCCAGTCGATCGACATCGACTGGGGCAAGGTTGTGACGCATATGCTGACGCTGAAGGGCATCTACGGCCGTGAGATGTTCGAGACCTGGTACGCCATGAGCGCCATGCTGTCGTCCAACCCCGTGCTGCACGCCAACATTTCCGCCGTCGTCACGGACACCCTTCCTGCGTCGGACTGGGAAAAAGGCTTCGAGATCGCCCGCGCCGGCGTGGGCGGCAAAGTCGTCCTGGACTGGACCGGTTTCTAGGCCCGTTCCGCTATCCGGCATACCGACCACACCCAGCTGAGGAGCACAACCCATGTATTCAGCCATCAAGGACCAGTTGCAGCACGAACTGGACGAGATCCGCGGCGCCGGCCTGTTCAAGACCGAGCGGCACATTGATTCCCCGCAGGCCAACCGCATCAAGGCCGGACAGATCGGCGGCAACAGCGCCGAGGTACTGAACTTCTGCGCCAACAATTACCTGGGCCTCGCGGACCACCCGGAGATCATCGCCGCCGCCAAAGCCGCGATGGACGAGCGCGGCTTCGGCATGGCCAGCGTGCGCTTCATCTGCGGCACCCAGGACCTGCACCTGGCATTGGAGGAGCGGGTCTCAAGGTTCCTCGGCACCGAGGACACCATCCTGTTCTCCAGCTGCTTCGATGCCAACGGCGGCGTGTTCGAATCGCTCTTCGGCCCGGAAGACGCCGTGATCTCGGACGCGCTGAACCACGCCTCGATCATCGACGGCATCCGCCTCTGCAAGGCCCAGCGCTTCCGCTACGCCAACCAGGACATGGCGGACCTGGAAGCGAAGCTGGTCCAGGCCACGACGCAGGAAAACCCCGCCCGCCGCGTGGTCATCGTCACGGACGGTGTCTTCTCCATGGACGGCTTCCTCGCTCCGCTCGAAGCGATCTGCGACCTCGCCGAAAAGTACGACGCCCTGGTCATGGTGGATGACTCCCACGCGGTGGGCTTCATGGGCGCCACAGGCGCCGGAACGCCTGAACATGCCGGCGTCTCGGACCGGGTGGACATCTATACCGGGACCTTCGGCAAGGCCCTCGGCGGAGCATCGGGCGGCTACGTCTCGGGCCGCGGTGAAATCGTCGCGATGCTTCGGCAGAAGGCCCGCCCGTACCTCTTCTCCAACTCGCTTGCGCCGGCCATTGTCGCCGCCACCTTGCAGGCCCTGGACCTCGTGGAGAACTCCGGCGAACTGCGCAGCAAGCTCTTCGCCAACGCCGGGCTGTTCCGGAACCGGATGGCGGAGGAAGGCTTCGAGCTGCTCCCGGGGGAGCACGCTATTGTCCCGGTCATGTTCGGTGACGCCGTGATGGCGGCCAAGGTGGCGGACGAGATGCTGCACAACGGAGTCTTCGTAACCGCCTTCAGCTACCCCGTCGTGCCCAAGGGTGCTGCCCGCATCCGGGTGCAGCTCTCCGCCGCACACAGCGCTGAAGACATCGAGGCCTGCGTGCAGGCGTTTGTCCGGAGCCGGGCCGCCGTCGCCGCGGCCGGCGCGGCCTGATCCGGCGGGCTTAGCCCGGTGGGCTTTAGCCCGGCGGGCTTAGCCGGCGGGCAGGGCCGGGGCAGGCGCGGCACGGACGTGCCGGGCGATCTGCAAGGATGTAACCATGTCAGCCCATTACGATGTCGTGATCGTCGGCGGCGGGATCGCCGGCCTGTCCCTTGCGTCCACCCTCGCGGGCAAGTGCACCGTGGCTCTTGTCGAAGCGGAGCAGACCCTGGCGTACCACACGTCGGCACGCTCGGCGCGGCAGCTGATCCCCAGCTACGGCCCCGCCGTGGTCCAGGAGCTGACCGTCCGTACCCTCGAACTCATCGCCGCGGACGACGCCGCCAGGGCCGAACCGGTGCTCAGCCCGCGCAGCTTCCTGCTGATCGGGGACGACGCCACCGTACGGGCGGAAGCCAGCGGGCATATGCGCATGATCAGCCATGCGGAGGCCCTGGAGCTTTGTCCGGTCCTGGTGCCCGAATCCTTCACCGCCGCGGGCCTGGACACGGGTTCCTTCGCCTGCGATGCCCCCCTGCTGCTCGAGGACCATCGCCGGCGCGCCGAGGCCGGCGGCGTGGACATCATCACCGGTGCCCGGGTCCACTCCGCCCAGCGCCTCGGCTCCGGCTGGGAACTCGGAGCCGGGCAGGAGGGCTTCCAGGCCGCCGTCGTGGTGAACGCCGCGGGCGCCTGGGCGGACGAATTCGCGGTCCTGAGCGGTGTGGAGAAGCTCGGACTCCAGCCCTACCGGCGCACGGCGGCGATCGTCGACGTCGAGCGCCCCCTTCCGGAGACCTGCCCGATGGTCGCGGCCGCCGATGAGAGCTTCTACTTCCGGCGCGAGGGCGACCAGGTGCTCATCTCGCCGTCCGAGTCGGTGCCGAGCGGACCCGAGGACGCGCAGCCGCACCCGGGCGATGTGGAGGCCCTGGTCGCCCGGCTCAACGGGATCACCGCGCTGGGCATCCGTGGGGTCCGCAAGGCCTGGACGGGATTGCGGACGGCAGCGGCCGACGGCGTTCCCGTCGTGGGGTTCGACGCCGAAGCCCCCGGATTCTTCTGGCTCGCCGGCCAGGGCGGGTACGGGTTCCAGACCTCATCGGGGATCGCAGAGCTGGCTGCCGGGCTGATCCTGGCCGGCCAGGGCACCGGCGGTGCCGCCGGCGGTACCGGAAACGCCACCGGAACGGGTCCGGCATCCCGGACAACAGAGGCCCTGTCCGCCACGCGCTGGTCCATCCGCCGCTGAAGAATGGACCCATGAGCACCCTCATCACCAACATCGCCGAACTGATGACCCAGGACCTCGAGCACCGCGTCCTGCAGAACGCGGCCGTGGTGGTCGACGGGGAACGGATCGCC
This sequence comes from Arthrobacter sp. B3I9, assembly GCF_030816935.1. Taxonomy (NCBI): domain Bacteria; kingdom Bacillati; phylum Actinomycetota; class Actinomycetes; order Micrococcales; family Micrococcaceae; genus Arthrobacter; species Arthrobacter sp. B3I9. The sequence goes on along the minus strand of NZ_JAUSYO010000001.1, from coordinate 3,204,872 downwards.
TGGCTCGGCCCGGCCGCCGGCGCCCCGGCCGCCGATGACGTTGTTGATGCGGGCGGGCGCGCGGTCTTGCCCGGCTGGGTGGATTCCCACACGCACCTGGTCTTCGCCGGGGACCGCACGGCCGAGTTCGAGGCCCGAATGGCGGGGGAGAATTACAGCGCAGGCGGTATTGCCGTGACCACCGGCGCCACCCGAAGCACGAGCGACTTCGACCTCACCCGGCTGGCGATGGGACGGGTGGCCGAAGCCGTGGCGCAGGGCACCACCTACCTGGAAACCAAGACCGGCTACGGCCTGGACGTGGAGAACGAGGCCCGCAGCGCGCGGATTGCATCCTCGGTAGTGGACGAGGTGACCTACCTGGGTGCGCATCTGGTGCCCGCCGGAATGGATGCCGAGGAGTACACGGACCTTGTCTGCGGGCCCATGCTCGCCGCGGTCCGCCCCTACGTCCGCTGGGCCGATGTGTTCTGCGAGCGGGGAGCCTTCACTGAGGAGCAGTCCCGCCGGGTGCTGCAGGCGTGCCGTGAAGCCGGGCTGGGGCTCCGCGTCCACGGCAACCAGCTCGGCGTGGGCGCAGGGGTGCGGCTCGCCGTGGAATTCGGTGCCGCCAGCGTGGACCATGTGAATTACCTTTCCGGTGCCGACGTCGAGTCTCTCGCCGCGAGCTGGGAAGGCTGGGAGGCCGGTACCGGCGGCCGTCGCGGCACGGTGGCCACGTGCCTGCCGGCCTGCGACCTCTCCACCCGGCAGCCGCTGGCTCCGGGCAGGGAGTTGCTGGACGCCGGGGTGCAGCTGGCGCTGGCCACCAATTGCAATCCGGGCACGTCCTACACGAGTTCCATGGCGTTCTGCGTCACCACCGCCGTGCTGCAGATGCGCCTCAGCGTGCATGAGGCCGTGCGGGCCGCTACCTACGGCGGTGCGCTGGCGCTTGGGCGGGACGCCGGTAACGACGTCGACGGCGAACGCGCCGTCGGGTCGATCGCCGTCGGGCACCGCGCGGACCTGCACGTGCTCAACGCTCCTTCCGCCACGCATCTGGCCTACCGGCCCGGCATCCCGCTGACCCATGCGGTCTGGCGCGCGGGCACACGGGTCCGCTGAGGGAAAGGCTGAGCGAAATACTGACAAGGCGGGGGTGCTGGTCTTGACAAGACCGGCGCACCCGAAGCTAGATAGTAAGTACGCTTATGAAGCCGGCGACAGACTGATGTGAGGAGTGGCAACCATGGCGGACAAGGATTCGGGGAACCAGAAAGCCCGCGCAGCTGACGAGTCCAAACTGCGCGAGATGAAGGTCGATGAGCTCCGGAAGGAGGCCCGGGCTGAAGAGGTGAGCGGCGCCTCGAACCTGCGCAAGGAAGAACTCGTCCAGGAAGTGGCCAAGGCCCGTTCGGGCGGTGACGCTGAAGCCGGCCGTGGGACTGACGAGGGCTCGGACGATCTGGGGCCCGGCCCGGAAGGCGGGCGGATCCGTGGCGGCTCGGATTCCTCGAAGTCCCTGAAGTATTCCCAGGAAGTCACGTCCACGGAGGATGAACCCGAACGGGAAGGCCGGAGCCTGGCCACGACCCACCACGAAGTCATCCGGCGGTGGGCAGAGGACCGGGACGGCGTTCCGGCCACCGTGGAGGGCACCGAACACGGTGACCACCTAGGCGTTCTCAGGATCGACTTTGGCGGCAACGACGCCAACCTCCGGCAGGTGAGCTGGGAGGAATGGTTCAAGACGTTTGACGACCGCGGGCTGAACTTTATTTACCAGGAACAGCGAAGCGACGGGCAGCAGTCCAACTTCTTCCGCCTCGAGAACCCTGAGCGGGAGGACGGCTGACATCATCGGGCCGCCCCTGCGCGCCAGGGATGCTGCCCGGGCACAGGCGCGTGCACAGGCACGTGCAGTGAAGTCCCGGCATCGGCAGGCAAGATAGAAGCATGTTGGTTCCCTCCCGCCGCCGCCTGCGGCTCGAAGTCTGGATTGTCCTGGGTCTGTCACTGGGGCAGTCGGCCGTCTACTCGGTGGTCCAGCTGCTGGTCAAGATGACCAAAGCGCCGCTCGCGCAGGGGACCTCCACGCTGAACCGCTCGCAAAGCACACGCGAGTACTTCGATCTGACCTACCAGCTGCTGGACATCATCTTCGCGCTGGTGCCGGTGGTCCTGGTGATCTACTTCCTCGCCGAGCACCGCGCCACGGCGTTCGGCAAGCTGGGCTTCAACTTCGCCCGGCCGGGGAACGACCTGCTGCAGGGACTGGGCCTGGCGGCGCTGATCGGAATCCCCTCGCTGGGCCTCTACGCCGCGGGCCGGGCGCTGGGCATCACGACGGCGATCATTCCGAGCGCGTTGGACTCCTACTGGTGGACGGTGCCGGTGCTGATCCTCTCCGCGGTCCGGCACGGCATCGTCGAGGAGGTCATTGTGGTGGGCTACCTGCTGGACCGGCTCGGCAAGCTCGGCTGGAGCATGCCGCTGGCGATCTTCGCGAGCTCAATGCTCCGCGGCAGCTACCACCTCTACCAGGGCTTTGGCCCGTTCATCGGCAATGCGCTGATGGGCGTGGTGTTCGCCCTCGTCTATACCCGCACCCGCCGCGTGATGCCGCTCGTCATAGCCCACGCCCTGCTGGACACGGTGGCGTTCGTCGGCTTCAGCCTGTTCGGCAAGTCCATCGGCCTGGGCTGAGCCGTCAGACTCCGGCGGGTTAAAGGATCTCGGCCGCCAGCAAGGGGCGACATCGTTGGCGCCCCTTGCTGGCGGCCGAAGTGCGGTGGGCGGCGAGGCCTAGATGGTGACGGCCCCGGAGGCAGTCTCGAACGTAACGGAAAGGATGCCCGGCGTGCCGTGCGGAGCCATCCAATTGACGGCGACATCCTCCAGCGGTTCCTCCACCGGTTCACCCAGCCACTCGGTCACGCGGTCTGCGGAACCGGCAATGGTCAGTGCCGTCATCTTGACCTCGCTGGGGTAGGCGTTGGAGGGGTGAAGTTCCGGATCGCCCTCCCACTTGAGCATGTACGGCACCTGCGGATCGGCGATGAGGCCCAGGATGCCGATCTGCTTCCAGACAAGCTCGCGGCCGTCCGGGAACTTCCGGTTCCCGTTGACGGCAGAGCGGCCCAGGCGTTCCTCGAAGGGTGCCAGGTCGTCAACCTCGACGCACCAGCCCATCCAGCCGCCGCCGGCCGCGGACCGGGCCCGGACGGCTTGGCCGAAGGGCGCCTTGTCCGAGGCGGGGTGGTCCAGGACCTCCACGACCTCCAGGTACTTGTGTCCAGCGAGCGGGATAATCATGTTCCGGGTTCCGAAACGGGGGTGTACTCCGCCCTTCACGGCTTCAACGCCGAGGGCGGACGCGATACGTTCGGTGGTGGCAGCGAGGCCATCCTGTTCACAGGCGTAAGAGACGTGATCCATGCGCATGCCCTCATCTTGGCACTTTGTGATGGTGCTCTCAGCTTAGGTAACCCTTACCGCCGCGGGGCGCCGTTTTACGGGCGACGGGAAGCTCCGCGGAGCCCCGGCGGGGCGCGTTGCGGTACCCCCCGGGCCAGGGCCGGAGTGCGGACTTCATCTTCGTCATAAACCTATCCAGGGCCCGCTAACCGTTCCTACACTGAAGCCAGGTCATGAGTGCCAGCGCACAGCCCCGGCTTGCTGGCCGGCAACCCTCGTTTCGCGGTGGGGTGCCCCGGGTGAAGACCTGGCCGTCCGGCGTCCGCCGGCCGGCAAGCGCGGCGCCTGCGCCGACCCCGGGCCGACGGCTGCAGGGGCGGTGCGTGCCCCGGTCCCCTAGGAGCATCCCGATGTCCAACGCCTGGTCCTTTGAAACCCGCCAGATCCACGCCGGCCAGCAGCCGGACGGCGCCACCGGCGCCCGTTCCCTCCCTATCTACCAGACGACGTCCTTCGTGTTCCCCAGCGCCGAAAGCGCAGCCAACCGCTTCGCGCTGGCGGAGATAGCGCCGATCTACACCCGGATCGGCAATCCCACGCAGGACGCGGTGGAGCAGCGCGTGGCGAGCCTGGAAGGCGGACTCGCGGCGCTGTTGCTCAGCTCCGGCCAGGCCGCGGAGACGTTCGCCATCCTCAACATCGCGGAGGCCGGCGACCATATCGTCGCCAGCCCCAGCCTGTACGGCGGCACCTACAACCTGCTGGCCCATACCCTGAAGAAGTTCGGGATCTCGGTGACGTTCGTGCAGGACCCCGACGATCTGGAGCAGTGGCGCGGCGCCGTCCGGCCCAACACCAAGCTCTTCTTCGGCGAGGTGGTGTCCAACCCGCGCCAGGACGTCCTGGACATCGGGGGCATATCCGCGGTGGCGCACGCGGCCGGCGTCCCGCTGATCGTGGACAACACCCTTGCCACCCCCTACCTGATCCGGCCGATCGAGTGGGGGGCGGACATCGTGGTGCACTCGGCCACCAAGTACCTTGGCGGCCACGGCGCCGCCATCGCGGGCGTGATCGTCGACTCCGGCAACTTCGACTTCGGAGCAGAGCCTGAGCGCTTTCCCGGCTTCAACATCCCGGACCCCACCTACAACGGCATCGTCTACGCGCGGGACCTCGGCAAGGACGGTGCCCTCGGCGCGAACCTGTCCTACATCCTCAAGGCGCGCGTCCAGCTGCTGCGCGACCTGGGCTCGGCCGTCTCCCCGTTCAACGCCTTCCTGATCGCCCAGGGCATCGAGACCTTGAGCCTGCGGATGGAGCGCCACGTCGCCAATGCCACCAAGGTCGCCGAATGGCTTGAGGCCCGGGCCGACGTCGAATCGGTCGCCTACGCGGGGCTGCCGTCCAGCCCCTGGTATGAGCGCGGCCGCCAGTACGGACCCAAGGGCACCGGCGCCGTGGTGTCGTTCGTGGTCGCCGGGGGAGCGGAGGCCGGCAAGCGCTTCGTCGATGCCCTGGAGCTGCACTCCCACGTGGCGAACATCGGGGACGTGCGCTCGCTGGTCATCCACCCGGCGTCGACCACGCACAGCCAGCTGTCGCCGGAACAGCAGACGGTCGCCGGCGTCCATCCGGGCCTTGTGCGGCTTTCGGTCGGACTGGAGCACATCGACGACATCCTCGCGGACCTTGATGCCGGCTTCCGCGCGGCCAAGGCCGACTGACCCGTATTCCGGTGCCCGGGGCCGTTCCGGTGCCCGGGTCCAATACCGGGCACCGGAACGGCGGGTAGTCACATAACCGTCACATTCTTGGCCACAGGCGCGCCACCTTTCGTAAACTCGACACAGGTCATGAGTGCCAGCGCCAGCCCCGGCTTGCTGGCCGGCAACCCTCCTTTTGCGGCGGGGTGCCCCGGGTGAAGACCTGGCCTGCCGGTCTGCCGACGGCGGGCAAGCGCGAAGTGAGGTCCCCAATGACAATTGCCGCCGCCCGTACGGGTGCACCCGTTAGCACCACCACCGTTCCCGACGGGACGGTCCAGTACATCCGCATCAGTGACCTGGAGCTTGAATCCGGCTCCCGGCTGCCCGACGTCACCCTCGCCTACGAGACGTGGGGAACCCTCAACGCGGACCGCTCCAACGCGGTCCTGATCGAGCATGCGCTGACCGGCGACACGCACGTCACCCGCGGCGCCAGCGGGGAGCCGGGCTGGTGGGAACAGCTTGCGGGCCCCGGCGCGCCCGTGGACACCGAGCGGTACTTTGTGGTCTCCATCAATATCCTCGGCGGCTGCTACGGTTCCACCGGACCCTCCACGCCCGCTCCGGACGGAAAGCCCTGGGGCTCCCGCTTCCCGCTCGTGACCCTGCGGGACACGACGGCGGCCGAGGCCCGGCTGGCGGACGCCCTCGGCATCAGCAGCTGGTACGCCGTCGTGGGCGGATCCCTGGGCGGGGCGCGCGCGCTGGAGTGGGCCGTGACCTATCCGGAGCGCGTACGGCGCTGCGCCGTTATTTCCATCGGCGCCAGCAGCACGGCCGAGCAGATTGCTTTTGCCCAGGCCCAGACGCTCGCCATCCGCCAGGATCCCGGCTTCAACGGCGGGGATTACTACGGCGGCCCCGGACCCGAGGCAGGCCTTGCCCTGGCGCGGCGCATCGCGCACATCACCTACCGGTCCGCCGCGGAGCTGGACGGACGCTTCGGCCGGACTCCGCAGGCGTCCGAGACCCCGCTGATTGCCGGGTCGCTGGCCGGCCGGGGCCGCTACCAGGTGGAAAGCTACCTGGACTACCAGGGGAACAAGCTGGTCCGGCGCTTTGATGCGAACAGCTATATCGCCATCACCGAGGCGCTCATGAGCCACGACGTCAGCCGGGGCAGGGGTGCCACCCTCGAGGAGGCCCTGGCCTCGGCCACGGCCGAGTTCCTGGTGGCCGCGGTGGACTCGGACCGGTTGTACTTCCCGGCCCAGTCCTTTGCCCTCGCAGCGGCACTGCCGGGAACCGTTCCGGTGCGCATGATCGAGGCACCGATCGGCCACGACGGATTCCTCACCGAGATCGGCCAGCTGGGCGGGCACCTGCGGGACATCTTTTTCGGCTGATTGCCGGCCGGAAACGTTCCTGCGCGAGCATGTTCCCCGGGCCCTCTGTGCGTTTTTGCAGATGCGCTCTGCACTAATGGCCGTTGAGGCGATGACGCTGAGCCCCCATACTCATTGAGAATGATGCCGCGTGTTACAAATCACAGGCGTCCTCCTCCCATTGGTCCATAGGGTGTCGACGACGACACCAAAGGAGTCGAAATGAGTACGCACAAAGCAGCCGCCAGAGGCACGGAAGAGGCTAACGTCAAGTCCTCCGGCCTGAAGAAGGTGGTCACCGCCTCCATGGCGGGCACCGTCGTCGAATGGTATGAGTTCTTCCTCTACGCATCCGCCGCCACCCTCGTCTTCGGCAAGATGTTCTTCCCGAACTCCGGCACGGAACTCGACGGCATCATCGCCGCCTTCGTGACCTACGCTGTCGGCTTCGTCGCCCGCCCGATCGGCGGCATCGTGTTCGGCCACTTCGGAGACAAGTTCGGCCGCAAACAGCTCCTCCAGCTCAGCATCATCCTGGTGGGCGTCTCCACCTTCGCGATGGGCTGCCTCCCGACGTTCCAGCAGATCGGCTACTGGGCACCGGCCCTGCTTGTCTTCCTGCGCTTCGTCCAGGGCTTCGCTGTCGGTGGTGAATGGGGCGGCGCCGTCCTTCTCGTAGCCGAGCACAGCCCGAACAAGTCCCGCGGTTTCTGGGCCTCGTGGCCGCAGTCCGCCGTTCCCATGGGGAACCTGCTCGCCACCGCCGTGCTGTTCGTCCTGTCCTCCACGCTGTCCTCCGCGGAATTCCTCGGCTGGGGCTGGCGGGTTGCCTTCTGGCTCTCCGCCGTGATCGTGATCGTCGGTTACTACATCCGCACCAAGGTCCAGGACGCCCCGATCTTCATCGAGGCACGCAAGGAAGTTGTCGTCGAGAACAAGGGCTACGGCGTTGCCGAAGTATTCCGCCGCTACCCCCGCGGCGTCTTCACCGCGATGGGCCTGCGCTTCGCCGAGAACATCCTCTACTACCTGGTGGTCACGTTCTCCATCACCTACCTGAAGGTCGTCGTCCAGACGGACACGTCCCGGATCCTGCTGCTCCTGCTGGTCGCGCACGCCATCCACTTCTGCGCCGTTCCCATCGTCGGCAAGCTTTCGGACAACTTCGGACGCAAGCCGGTCTACATGGCCGGTGCGCTCCTCGGAGCCACCTGGGGCTTCTTCGCCTTCCCGATGATGGACACCAAGAACGACCTCACCATCCTCGCGGCCATCACCATCGGCCTGCTCTTCCACGCCCTCATGTACGCCGGCCAGCCGGCCATCATGGCGGAAATGTTCCCCACCCGGATGCGCTACTCAGGTGTCTCGCTCGGCTACCAGGTGACGTCGATCGTGGCCGGCTCGCTGGCTCCGATCATCGCCACCGCCCTGCTGAACCAGTACAAGTCGTCCACTCCGGTGGCCGTCTACCTGCTCATCGCCTGCGCCATCACGGCAGTGGCCGTGTTCTTCCTCAAGGAAACCCGGGGGATCTCGCTCCACGACGTCGACGCTGCCGACGCCAAGGGGACTGCCGACCTCCTCGCCTCAGGCAAGAAGTAACCGCGTCAAGAAGTAACACCGTCAAAAAGTAACGGCACGAAGTAACAGCGGCAAAACAACCAGCAGCCCTTGTCCCGTTCCGCGGGACAAGGGCTGCTGGCGTTGTGTGCCGGCGTTGCGGCGACGAAACCGGCGTGCCTTCTCAGCCCGCCAGCACGTCCTGCCGTTCAGAAATACCGGTCCGGACCGCCTCGATCACAGCCCGAACGGGTGCTGAGCGCAGCGACTCCGAGCGCGCCACGGCCCAGATGGGAAGCTGGCGCTGGAAATCGTCGGGCAGTACCGGCAGGAAGTCCGGGTTCCCCACCACCATGAAATTGGGCAGCAGCCCGATCCCTGCACCCCGCCGGACGGCTTCGAGCTGGGCAAAGATGCTGGTGGCCTGGAAGCTGGAGCGCGGCACCGGGAGCTGGGTTGAGCGGTGGCCCAGTTCCGCGACCTGGAGGGCCGACTCCACATAGGAGACAAAGCCGTGCTGCCGGACGTCGTCGAGCGTGAGCGGCAGTCCGCGTTCCCGGGCGTACTGCGGACTGGCGTACAGGCGCAGAAAGTAGTTGCTGAGGAAGATTGATTGCGCGTTGGTCGCATCCAGGTTTCCCACCACCACTTCCAGGTCCACTCCCGAGCGGTTCTGGCTGACCTTGCGGGTGGCGCTAAGCATCTCCACGTTGAGCGAGGGGTGATCCTGCTGCAGCCGCACGAGTGCCGGGGCGACGAAGGCGGCACCGAAGCCGTCCGGCGTCGCGATCCGCACCAGGCCGGCCAGCTGGTCACCGGTCCGGGCGATGCGGCTGGACAGCGCTCCCAGCGTGCCCTCGATGGCCTCAGCCGCGGCGACCGCCTGGCTGCCAAGCTCGGTCAGCTCCCAACCGTGCGGGCTCCGTTCCAGGGTGCGCCCGCCGAGCTGCCTGTCGAGGGCGAGGATCCGGCGGGAGATGGTGGTGTGCGTGGTGCCCAGCGTCTCCGCCACCGCGTTGAAGCGGCCCAGCCGTGCCACGGTCAACAGGATCAGGAGGTCGTCCGGGCTGGGTAACCGCATCAGGTCCACGCGTCATGCTCCTAGAGACTCCATGTGCATCCATGCACATGCCATCTGTGATTTTTTGCCTTGATTGCACTGTAGCAGGATGTGATGCTGGACACGGAAAAAAAGCGCACGCGGAACCCGCGCAGCAGCGGACAAAGCGGCAGCGGATAAAGCAGCAGCAGAAAAAGCAAAGGAGCTTACGTTATGGCGGTTATCGCTTGGATCGGACTGGGGAACATGGGTGGGTCCATGTCGGTGAACCTGGCCAAGGCCGGGCACGAGGTGCGCGGCTTCGACCTCAACACCGATGCCGTGGCCGCGGCCGCCGCGGGCGGTGTGAAGCCGGCCGGGAGCATCGCCGAGGCTGTCGGGGGCGCGGACGTCGTCTTCACCATGCTGCCCAAGGGTGAACACGCCCGCGCCGTCTACCTGGGCGAGGACGGGGTCCTGGCCCATGCCGACACCCGCACGCTCCTGGTGGACTCCTCCACGATCGACATCGCCTCCGCCCAGGCCCTGCACGACGCCGCCGCTGCCGCCGGCTTCCGCTTCGTGGACGCCCCGGTCTCCGGCGGCATGAGCGGCGCGAAGGCCGCAACCCTGACCTTCATGGTGGGCGGAGAGGAAGGCGCCGTCGCCGAGGCCACCGAATACATCCGTCCCATGGCGGCGAACATCATCCCGACCGGCGGCGCGACCACGGGCCAGGCCGCGAAGATCTGCAACAACCTCATGCTGTTCATCAACCTTGCCTCGACCGCGGAGGGCGCAGTCCTGGCGGACCGCCTGGGGCTGGACAAACAGGTCTTCTGGGACATCGCGTCCGTTTCCTCCGGGGACAGCTGGGCGCTGCGCACCTGGTACCCCGTGGCCGGCGTAGTGCCGACCGCTGCCTCCAACAACGACTTCGCCCCGACCTTCACCACCGAGTTGGCGAACAAGGACATCGGGCTGGCCATCAGCGCCGCGCGTGACACAGGCACTCCGCTGGAAATCGGCGAGCACGTCCAGCAGCTGTTCCAGCGCCTGATCGACTCCGGAGAGTCCGGCAAGGACTGCTCCATGATCATCAAGCTCATCGACGGCTCCCTCGAGTCCGCCAACTAGGCCTCCCGGCTGCCCTTTACCAACCTGCACCACACGAAAGAGACCCACCCCATGGAACGCATTCCGCACTTTATCAACGGCGCCCTGATTTCCGACGCCGAGCGCTTCGGCCCGGTCTTCAACCCCGCTACCGGCGAGCAGGAAAAAGAGGTCGCCCTGGCCTCCGCAGCCCGCGTCGAGGAGGCCGTCCAGGCAGCGCGCGCCGCCCTGCCCGCCTGGCGCGCCACGAGCCTGGCCAAACGCACCACCATCTTTTACAAGGTCCGCGAACTGCTGATGCAGCGCCGGCCCGAGCTGGCAGCCCTGCTGACCAGCGAACACGGCAAGGTGCTCTCCGACGCCGAAGGCGAAATCACCCGGGGGCTGGAGAACATCGAGTTCGCCACCGGGCTCTCGCACATGCTCAAGGGCGAGCGCTCCGAGCAGGTCTCCAGCGGCATCGACGTCCACTCGGTCCGCCAGCCGGTCGGCGTCGTCGCCTGCATCACGCCCTTCAACTTCCCCGCCATGGTGCCGCTGTGGATGATCGGCAGCGCCCTCGCGTGCGGCAACACGGTGCTGCTCAAGCCCAGCGAAAAGGACCCGTCCTCCGCCGTCTTCATCGCCCAGATCTTCGCAGAGGCGGGCCTGCCGGCCGGCGTGCTCAATGTGGTGCACGGGGACAAGGAAGTTGTGGACGTGCTGCTGGAGCACCCCGACGTCAAGGCCATCAGCTTCGTCGGTTCGACGCCGGTAGCCCAGTCCATCTACAAGCGCGCCGCCGACCACGGCAAGCGCGTGCAGGCCCTTGGCGGCGCCAAGAACCACATGGTGGTCCTGCCCGACGCCGACCTTGACATGGCGGCGGACGCCGCCGTCTCCGCCGCTTATGGCTCGGCCGGCGAGCGCTGCATGGCCGTGAGTGTCCTCGTCGCCGTCGGCAACATCGCCGACGACCTCGTCGGCGCCATCACCACCCGCATGGCCACCCTCAAGATCGGGCCCGGCACGGACCCGGCCTCCCAGATGGGGCCGCTCATCACGGCCGAGCACCGGGACCGCGTCGCGTCCTACGTTGCGGGTGCGGAGGACGAAGGCGCCACTGTGGTTGTGGACGGCCGGACGCAGGAGTTCGACTCCAACGGGTTCTTCATCGGCGTCAGCCTGATCGACCATGTCAAGCCCGGCATGAAGGTCTACGACGACGAGATCTTCGGACCCGTGCTCTCGGTGGTCCGCGTCGAGACCTACGCCGACGCCGTCCAGCTGGCCAACGACAACGAGTTCGGCAACGGCGTGGCGATCTTCACCCGCGACGGCGGCGCCGCGCGGCAGTTCGAGTTTGATGTCGAGGCCGGCATGGTGGGCGTCAATGTGCCGATTCCCGTGCCGGTGGGCACGTTCTCCTTCGGCGGCTGGAAGAATTCTCTGTTCGGCGACACCCACATGTACGGCCCGGAGAGCATCCGCTTCTACACCCGCGGCAAGGTGGTCACGACCCGCTGGCCGGACCCCTCCACCTCCGTGATCGACCTGGGCTTCCCCCAGGTCGACTGACCCGGCCGGCAACGCAACGACGGGCCCCGCAACTTGCGGGGCCCGTCGTCGTTGTTGCAGCTACCGGCGATGATCAGCCGTTCATGATGTCCGAGCGGCGGGCCATGTACTCTTCCATGCCTATCTCGCCGTTGCTGTACTGCTGGTCCAGTTCCGCCAGCTTGCGTGCCCGGAAACCCTGCGGGCCTGACGGCGAAGGCGCCGGGGGCGGCGGGGGCACCGAGGAACCGGACTGCTGGGGCCCGGGCTGGTTCCGGTTGGCCGGGTACTCCGGGCTGTCCTCGTACGGGACGGGGGGCTGGAACTGCTGGTCCCTTGGGGGCAGGGGCTGCTGCGGGGCGCCGAGCTGGCCGAAGCCGCCGTAGTAGTCCCGCTGGGTGAAGCCGTCCCTGGGCTGCGTGTTCTGCTGGCCGGGATAGTTTCCGGGGAACTGGCCGAAGCTGCCAGGCATGCCCTGGCCCTGGTTACGGCTGCGCATGGATCGCCGGTACAGGCGCATCGCCGCCGGAACCACGAAGGAGAGAACGATGATCCAGAAGAACAGACTGTTCACGGTACGGCGCCTTTCGGGAAGTGTCCTCCCAGCTTAAGCCCGGACCGGTCCGGGACCCCCTGGGTTCCGCGCAGGGCGATACAACTGCAACCTCCGGCAGCTCAAGGGCAGCTAGGACCGCACCGGTTCCTGGGCGCCGCCCGGCGGGCCTTCGCCGCAGCCGAGCGGCACCCCGGGACCGAAGACCGGGCCTGGCAACGGACGCTTGGCGGTGATGCCCTCGCCCGAGGAACGGTGCCGCAGCCGGCGGATCACCCACGGCACGAGATGTTCTCGGGCCCAGACCAGGTCGCCGGTACGGGCTTCGCGCCAGCTGCGCGGCGGCAACGGCTTGGGGGAGAGCGGCTCCAACGTGTGCTGGACGTTCAGCGAATCCAGCACCATGGCCGCGATCGTGTGGTGTCCCAGGGGCGAGAAGTGCAGCCGGTCCGGATCCCACATCCGGGGGTCGTTTAGCTGCCGCAGGGACCACATGTCCGCGATGACGGCGTCGTGCCGGGCGGCGACGGTGCGCAGGTTTTCGTTGTAGATGGCGACCTTGCTGCGGATCCGCCCCAGCACGGAAGACCCGGTGTCCGGGGCGTTGAACAGGACAACGGTGGCGCCGGCCAGGCTCAGGATCTGCACCACCGAGTCCAGCTTCGCAGCCAGCGCGTCCGGATCCCCGCCGGGCCGGACCAGGTCGTTCCCGCCGGCGGACAGGGTTACCAGGTCCGGCCGGAGGGACAGGCAGGGCGCGAGCTGCTGGTCGACGATCTGCTGCAGCAGCCGGCCGCGGACGGCGAGGTTGGCATAGGCAAAGTCGTGGTGGCCCCGGCTGAGTTCCTCGGCCACGCGGTCCGCCCAGCCGCGGTGGCCACCCGGGCTCGCCGGCTCAGGATCGCCGATGCCTACCGTAAAGGAGTCGCCCATCGCCACGTACCGCGTCCACGGATGGCTGAGGGCGGCTTCTGCTGAATGGTCCACTCCGACGGATTCGTTCACGTTCATATCCTGCACTCTTACGGCGAACCGGCGCCAGCGTCGCTTGTGACCCGGATGTAACTGCAAGAATGGACTCATGACTTCCGCTGTTGCCTTCCCCGCGCCCGTTGTCCTGTGGTCCCATCCGGAGGAGGAGCGCACCGGCAAGCCGCTGCTGGTCCTGCTGCACGGTTACGGGGCCAACGAACAGGACCTCTTCAGCCTGGCGGACATGCTTCCCCGGGAATTCGCGGTGGCGTCGGTGCGGGCGCCCCTCGTCTCCGGGCCCGGCTTCACCTGGTTCCCGCTGACGGCCTCCATCGACTATTCGCTCGACGCCGTCAAGGCAGCTTCCGCGTATACGCAGGACTGGATCGATTCCGTCAGGGACAACCACCCGTCCGTGACGCTGCTGGGATTCTCGATGGGGATGGCCATGGCCACCACGCTGCTGCGGCAGCGGCCCGCGGACTTCGCCGCCGTCGTCGGGCTGTCCGGCTTTGCGGTGGACGCCGATTCGGACCCCAGCTTCCGCGACGCCGAGCTGAACGGAACGGTGCCGATGTTCTGGGGCCGCGACCAGCAGGACCCGGTGATCACGCCGGACAAGATCGACTTCACCATGGGCTGGGTGCGCAAGCACGTCAAGCTCACCAAGGTGCTCTACACCGGAATGTGGCATGGCATCAACCAGCAGGAGGTGGGCCATGTCTCGGAGTTCCTCACCCACGAAGTGCTGAACAAGTAGGGCGGCCCCCGCAGAGCGGCGCGCGCCCGGACGGCCCGCCGGACGCTAGGCGCCCGAGGGTGTGCTGATCCGTACGGTGCGGCCGTTCACGGTCACAGTGTCACCGTGATGGAGCTGGCGGCCGCGGCGGTCATCGATATCACCGTTGACCTTCACGAGCCCGCCCTTGATCAGTTCCGCCGCCTCCACTCCGTCCTCCACCAGGTTGGCCAGCTTCAGCAGCTGGCCCAGCCGGATCATGTCGTCGCGGATGGGGATTTCTTCAATTTCCGGGTTGCTCATACAAGCAATGATGCCTGACGTAAGGGAACAGCAATGACTTCCACACCCCGCCTGCCGCTCCTCGCCGGCCTGCCCCTGGCCGTCGCAACCGGTCTCCTTATGCCGGTCCAGGGCAGGATCAACGGCGCGCTGGGCGCGGCGCTCGCGGACGGCATCGCCGCTGCCGCCGTCAGCTTCAGCACCGGGCTGGTGGTGATCATCGCCGTTTCGTTCCTGCTGCCCAAGGGCAGGGCAGGGCTGGCGCGGATTGTGCCGGCCGTGCGGAACCGGGAGTTTCCTCCGTACTACGTCCTTGCCGGCTGCATCGGGGCGTTCTTCGTGTTCGCCCAGTCCTTCACCGTGGGCCTGCTCGGCGTCGCGCTGTTTACGGTGGCCGCCGTGACGGGCCAGACGTTGAGCGGGCTCCTCGTGGACCGGCTGGGCATCGGTCCCGCCGGTAAGAAGCCCGTCACGGGCATTCGGGTGCTGGGCAGCATCCTCACTGTCGCTGCAGTGGCCTGGGCCGTGTCCCCGAGGCTTGGCGGGGCAGGCTCGGGACTCCTGGAGCTGCTGGTCCCAGTGCTTCTCCCCGTGCTGGCCGGTTTCCTCATGAGCTTCCAGCAGGCCATGAACGGCACCGCGACGGTGCACTACGGCACGCCCATCACCGCCACCCTGGTCAACTTCGTCTCCGGCACGGCGTTGCTGTTGGTTGCCTGGCTGGTCAAGCTGGCGCTAGCCGGTGCCGGTAATCCGTTGCCGGGGCAATGGTGGTACTACCTCGGCGGGCCGATGGGCTGCATCTTCATCGCCGTGGCGGCCATGCTGGTGCGGAGCCTCGGCGTGCTCGTGACCGGACTCGGCACCATTTCCGGCCAGCTGCTGGGTTCGCTCGGCCTGGACCTGGCCTTCCCGGCGCCCGGGACCGTGGTGGCTCTGCCGACCGTGCTGGGAACCGTGCTGACCCTCGGCGCGATCATCCTGGCCACCCTGCCGTGGCCCAGGGGCGCGCTGAAGCGTTGATGTGTCCACGGGCGGCTGGCCCCGGGGCCCCGGCGGACCGGTAGTCTTGGAGGCGCAGCTTCCTGCACGCAATCATCCTGTGCTTAGTTCGTTTGCCTACTGTTTTGCGTTTAAGCGCCCCGTCCGGCAACCAGCCGGGGTCCCGGGGCTAAGACCGCGGACCGCACCCAGCGGCCCTGTAGAAAGTGGAGTACCCATGGCAGCAAAATCCGTCCTCGACCAGATCATTTCCCTCGCCAAGCGCCGGGGTTTCGTATTCCAGGCCGGTGAAATCTATGGTGGCTCCCGTTCTGCCTGGGACTACGGGCCCCTTGGCGCCGAACTGAAGGAAAACATCAAGCGCCAGTGGTGGCAGTCCGTTGTCCGTGGCCGCGAAGACGTCGTCGGCCTGGACTCCTCCGTCATCCTGCCCCGCCAGGTCTGGGAAGCCTCCGGCCACGTCGAGGTCTTCTCCGACCCGCTCGTCGAGTGCCTCTCCTGCCACAAGCGCTACCGCGCGGACCACCTCCTGGAGGAATACGAGGAGAAGAAGGGCCGCCCTGCGGAGAACGGGCTGAAGGACGTCGCCTGCGCCAACTGCGGCACCCGCGGCGAGTGGACCGAGCCGCAGGAATTTTCCGGCCTGCTCAAGACCTTCCTGGGTCCCGTGGCCAGCGAGGAAGGCCTGCACTACCTCCGTCCGGAGACCGCCCAGGGCATCTTCGTCAACTTCAACAACGTCCTCACGGCCTCCCGGAAGAAGCCGCCCTTCGGCATCGGCCAGATCGGCAAGTCCTTCCGCAACGAGATCACCCCGGGCAACTTCATCTTCCGCACCCGCGAGTTCGAACAGATGGAGATGGAATTCTTCGTCGAGCCCGGCACGGACGAAGAGTGGCACCAGTACTGGATGAAGGAACGCATGTCCTGGTACACCGGCCTCGGCATCCGCGAGGAGAACCTGCGCTTCTACGAGCACCCGCTGGACAAGCTCAGCCACTACTCCAAGGGCACCACGGACATCGAATACCGCTTCGGTTTCCAGGGCTCGGAATGGGGCGAGCTGGAGGGCATCGCCAACCGCACCGACTTCGACCTGTCAACGCACTCCAAGGCCTCGGGCACGGACCTGAGCTACTTCAACCAGGCCACCAACGAGCGCTACACCCCGTACGTGATCGAGCCGGCCGCCGGCCTGACGCGCTCCTTCATGGCCTTCCTGGTCGACGCGTACACGGAGGATGAGGCACCCAACGCGAAGGGCGGCGTCGACGTCCGCACCGTACTCAAGCTTGACCCGCGGCTCGCCCCGGTCAAGGCAGCGGTCCTGCCGCTGAGCCGCAACGAGGACCTCTCCCCGAAGGCCAAGGACCTCGGCGCCCAGCTCCGCAAGAACTGGAACATCGACTTCGACGACGCCGGCGCCATCGGCCGCCGTTACCGCCGCCAGGACGAGATCGGAACTCCCTTCTGCATCACCGTGGACTTCGAGACGCTCGATGACCAGGCGGTGACCATCCGCGAACGCGACACCATGAGCCAGGAGCGCGTCTCCCTGGACAAGGTGGAGGGCTACCTCGCCGCACGGTTGATCGGCGCCTGACCGTGGCGATTGAATACCGTGAGTGGCGCGAGGGCGACGACCTTGCCCTGATGGAAATCTGGGGCGACCCGGAGACCGTGCAGGCCGGCCAGTTCCGCGGCACGCTGGCGCCCTCGGGCAATTCCCCGTGGCGCCGCTGCATCGTGGCCGAGGACGTCGTCGACGGCGTCGCGATTCCGGTCGCTGCCGGCGTCGTCCATGAGGCGTCGCTGCATCCGGAACGGCTCTGGGCCTACATCGAGGTCGACCGGCACCACCGCCGCACGGGCGTCGGGTCCACGCTGCTGACCATGCTCCGGCACGAAGCGGAGCAGTCGCCGTCGGGCATCACCCGGCTGCGCTGCAAAGTGGAGCCGGGCACGCCCGGCGCCGCCTTCGCCGCGGCGGCCGGCCTGGAGCCGATCCAGCGTTCCCGCCTTGTTGTGGTGGAACCGGGGGCCCTGAAGCTGCCGGTCTTCGGCGACGGTTCCGAAGCTGCCGCCGCGGAGCAGGTCGAGGACCTCGCCACCGGGTCGGTGGAACTGAGCGACGTCGTCGGCCGGTACTACACGGTGGTGCACGCCTGGGACAGCCCGGGCGACCTGAGCATCGCCACGGTGCAGCGGTTGTTCCTGAACGAACTCAGCGGTGCCCATGGCGCGATCGTGCTCCGGGCCCCGAAGTCCAGTGCTTTCGGCGAAGGGGTGCCGGCCAGCAAGAAGGGCCGGATCGAGGCGTTTGCCGTCAGTTACGCGGAGCTTGCCCCCGCCGCGGGGGAGGAGCCGGCGCAGGCCGCGTCCGGCCAGCCGACCGAGGTTTTCCTCGGCCACGAGCCGCAGCTCTCCCTGGAGGAAGCGCGGGCTTCCGTGCGCGACCTGCTGGCGCTGATCGCGTTCCAGCACCCGGTGCTGCTGGAACTGGACGATTCCATGGCCGCGCTGCTCGGCGTCGTCGAACCGTTGCTGCACAACGGCAAGGCGCGGGTCCAGGGCGCCGAGACCCTGGTGGTCTCCGACCCGGCCTGACCCTCTTGAACCCAACTGACCCGCAGTTGTTGCCGTTTTGACTCGTCATAACGGCAACAACTGCGGGTCAGTTGGGTTTAGCGGCTGTTACTTGCGCCTTTACGGGATAACCGGGGGGACGAAGTCGAAGGTCATTCCCAGCAGCCAGACCAGCAGCAGCACCACCGGCAGGTGGAAGACGAACTGCAGGAAGGTGAAGCCGACGAGGTCCCGGGCCCGGAGCCGCAGCACCGCGAGCAGGGGCAGCATGAAGAACGGGTTGACCAGGTTCGGGAGGGCCTCGGCAATGTTGTAGATCTGCACGGTCCAGCCGAGGTTCATCTGCACATCGGTGGCGGACTGCATCACGTAGGGCGCTTCCACCAGCCACTTGCCGCCGCCGGACGGGACCAGCAGGCCCAGGACCGCGGTGTAGAGCGCAATCACGACGGCGAACGCGCCGCTGCCGCCGATGTCCGCGAAGAACTCGGCCAGGTGCGCGGAGATCGTCATCCCGCCATGGCCGGGGGCCTTGGTTAGGATCGCCGCCATCGCGGCGTACAGGGGGAACTGGACCAGGATTCCGGCGGTTGCCGGGACGGCCTTGGTCACGGCCTGGAGGAAGTTCCGCGGGGTTCCGTGCAGCACCAGGCCAAGGATCAGGAAGACCAGCAGGTAGCCGTTGAGGCTGCTGACAACGGACAGGAACGGCTTCGTCAGGAACTGGGAGACCAGCCAGCCGAGCGTCAGGATGCCAGCCAGGATCGGCAGGATCATGCTGTATTCGAGCCACTCACCGGGGCGGGAGCGGGGCGCCGCCGCGGTGGGTTCGTCGTCGAGGTCGACGCCCAGGTCCTCGGCGGTGCGGATCGCACCGCCCTGGGGTGCGGAGAAGTGGGCGATCACTGTAGTGAGGGCCATCAGGATGGCAAGGGTCAGCAATGATTGCCACGTGAAGATGGTGGTGCCGAAGTCCAGAATGCCGGTGATCTTCAGCAAAGCGGGCGGCAACGACGCCGCGGTGGCCTGAAGCTGCGCGGCGGAGGATGACAGCCCCAGGGCCCAGACGGCGCCGAGGCCCATGAAGGCGGCCGCGCCGAGCGCCCGGTAGTCCACGCTGAGGTCCTTGCGGCGGGCGATGGCACGGGCCAGCAGGCCGCCGAAGATGAGGCTCAGGCCCCAGTTGAGGAAGGACACGGACATGGACATCAGCGCCACGAAGCTGACGGCCGTGCGGGCCGTGGACGGGACGAGGGCCAGCCGGGCGATGAGTTTGGCCACCGGCGGGGAGGTCGCCACGACGTATCCGGTGAGCACCACCATGGCCATCTGAAGCGTGAAGGCGGTCAGGTCCCAGAAGCCGTTGCCGAAGGAGTCGGCGATCGACTGGGGTGAGGCGCCGATGGCCAGGGCCGCCACGGCGATGATGACGACGCCGGCCAGGGCGAAGATATAGGCATCCGGGAACCACTTTTCGGTCCAGGCCGCCATCCGTTGGGCTATCCGGGCGAGACCACGTTCTTCGGCTCCGCTTTTAGTCAGGACTGTGTGTGACACAGAGGGGTACCTCTCCATTGAGTGCGATTTTGTACCCGGTGAAGTTTAGTGCCGATCCGGCGGCAAGCGGGCTTATCGGCGCCGGCCGGGCGCGCGCCGCTGCGGTGGCAACGGCAGGAAACCGGGCGTTGACTCTATGTACTCCTGGTAGCCTGGCCGGCCGGACATCGCCTTCTCGGTCAGTGGCTTGCCGGTCTTTCCGGCGAGTGTCCAGATCATCAGGGCAGGGGAGAGGACGGTCAGGACGCCTGGCCAGGAGTCGGCGGCCACCAGGAACAGGCCGGCCCAGACGGCGGCGTCACCGAAGTAGTTCGGGTGGCGCGTGTAGCGCCAGAGCCCGGTGCTGAGGACGGTGCCACGCCGGGCCGGATCGGCCTTGAACTGCGCCAGCTGCCGGTCGCCGACCGTCTCGAACACGGCGCCCAGGAGCCAGAGCAGGACGCCCGGCACCGCCACCCAGCCCAGGCTGCCGGTGCTGAACATGCCCACCTGGACGGTGAGGGACACGAAGAACAGCACCAGGCCCTGGGGGAGGTAGACCCGGCGCAAGGCGTAGGCGTTGCGGGAGCCGGGGGCCGACGCAAGCAGGTCCACGTAGCGCGGGTCCTCGTGCCCGCCCAGGGCGCGCAGACCGATATGGACGCTGAGCCGCAGGCCCCAGACGGCCACGAGGACCAGCAGCAGCAGGCGGCGCCCGTCGTCGCCCTCGCCCGCCGAGAGCAGCCAGGAGATTGCCGTGACCAGGACGAAACCCAGCCCCCAGGCGGCGTCCATGACGGAGTGCCGGTTCTGCCGCACAGCGAGGGCGAACGTGCCTGCCAGCAGCACCGCGAGCCCGCCGGCTGTCCAGGGCAGGCTGGACAGGAAGGCGTCCAGGGGGAAGTGGGGCATCACAGGACCACGGGGAGGCTGGCGCCGGCGGCCGGCAAAAGGTTGCGGAAAGCCCGGGCGCTGCGCGGGGTACCGACGCTCCGCTGTCCGCGGCGAACACGTCCAGGATGTAGCCCGTGGCGAGGGAATTCCAGAGGCCAAGCCGCCGGACCATGAAGTGCCCCGCCCCCTTGAGGGACACATAGGCCACCGATTCCGCGACGCCCTCGGCGCGCCGGGCGTAGGCCAGGGAGTTGGCGGGGCTGGTCCAGCGGTCCTCGGTGCCGTGGACGATCAGCACCCGGCGGCCGGCGACGCGCTGCACCTGCGTACCGCGGTCCAACCACGGCGCGAGTGCCACGACGGCGCGCACCTGGGGGTCATCGGCCACGCAGAGCGCAGTCAATCCGCCCATCGAGTGGCCCAGCAGGTAAACGGGAACATCCGGATGGTCCCGGCGGATATGGGACAGGGCCCAGCGGGCGTCCTGGACGGGGGACATGTCCGCCCCGTTCCAGCCGCGGTACCGGTTCCGCAGCGTCCACACGGCCAGGCCCTGCGGCCCGCCCTTGGCGCGGAGGGTCTGGGCGAAGGGCAACATGCGGGCCGGGCTGAGATGCCGGCCCCGGACCGATTCGTAGCTGTTGGCCCGGCCCCCGTGCAGGACCAGCACCACGCCGCGGGTCTTCCCGCGTGCCGCGGCGACGCTCAGCACCGCCTTCGCCGCCGCACCGGAGGCTGCCTCGTCTGCCTCGCGGCCGTCTATTTTGTGTATCACCACGCCGGTGCCCTCTCCAACGTCATCCGTTCATATCCAACGGCAGGTTCCCGGACGGCATTCCCCCCCCGGGTGGTCCTCCCCCCGATCCCTTTCGCAGGACATTCGGAGCCGGGGCTTCCGGGGATGGGTTCCAGGGGGCGCCGCCGCGTGACCCGGCCGCCGGGCCGCCGACCGCCGTCGGCCGCGTCATCCGGCGGGAGAGGCGCCGCCGACGCCGTAATGTTTTCGGCATGAGGTTGAACTACTGATGGGCGCCGGACATGCACACGCTCCCGGAGAACGCGCCGAGCCGACGCTTCAGGCGCTCGCGGCGAGGAAAAAGGCAAACCAGATCCTGGCCGCCGTCCTGATCCCGCTGACCCTGCTGACTCTTGCCGCGATGGCCATGCTGTGGCCCTCCGGCAGCAAAGAGGGCATCACGCTCGCCAGCCCCTACGCCGCCGCGCCCGGCGTCACCTTTGACACCGGAAAGATCCAGCGCGTCGTCACCGGCAGCTGCATGGACGGGGCCGACGCCGGGGGACAGGCCGGTGACCCCGGCCAGGTTCCGGCCGCGGGGGACGGCGCACCCGGGCAGGGCTCCCAGTGCATGTTCGCGTTCACGGAGCCGGACAAGGGCGGCAATCCGGTCAAGGTGGTCATCAACCCGGACGTCGCCAAGTCGCACGGAGTCAAGGTCGGGGACACCATCCGCTACCTGAACCTTTCCAAAGCCCAGGGCGCCTCCGCATCGCAGGGCACCCCCGCGTACATTTTCGTCGACTTCGTCCGGACCCTGCCCATCATCTTCCTGGCCGTGCTGTACGCCTTCGTCGTGATTGCCGTTGCGCGCTGGCGCGGGTTGCGGGCGCTGATCGGGCTGGCCGGCGCGTACGCCGTACTCGTGGCCTTTATCCTGCCCGGACTGGTGGAAGGCAAACCTCCGCTCCTGCTGGCGATGGTGGGCTCCACCGTGATCATGATCGGGGTCCTCTACTTCGCCCACGGTTTTTCCGCCCGGACCTCGACGGCCCTGCTGGGCACCATCTTCGGGCTAGGCATCACTGCCCTGCTGGCCGCGTGGGCCACGGACGCTGCCAACCTGGCCGGGGTGGGCAGCCACGATGCCGCCTCGCTGGTCAACATCTCGGACCACATCTCGATCTCCGGCATCATCCTCTGCGGACTCATCATTTCCGGCCTGGGTGTCCTCAACGACGTCACCATCACACAGTCTTCTGCCGTGTGGGAACTCTGGGAACTGGCCCCGGAAACGTCCTCACGGCAGCTGTTTGCCGCCGCGATGCGGATCGGCCGCGACCACATCGCCTCCACGGTCTACACCGTCGCCTTCGCCTACGCCGGTGCTGCCCTGCCGGTGCTGATCCTCGTGATGCTGTACGAACGTCCCCTCGGCGATGCCCTGACGAGCGCGGAACTCGCCGAGGAAGTGATCCGGACCCTGGTCGGCTCCGTCGGGCTGGTGCTGGCGATTCCGGTCACCACTTTGATCGCGGTGCTGGTAGTCAAGGCAACCGGGATCAAAAGCGCCGCTTCCAGGACCGTGGGTTCGACGGCGCCGTCGGGCGCCTTCGCACTCGGGACCGCCGGGGCTCCCGACGTCGTCGCTCCCGCCGCCGTTGTGCCCGCCGTCGGCGACGCGCGCGACGGCGGCGCAGCGCCCCCGGAAACGCGCCGCGGACGGCGGGCGGCGGCGCGTGACTGAGCGCGGTTTTCCAGCTGTTTGTCCACATACGCGCCGGTGATCCGCCCGATTTGCCCGGCTTTGAGACAATGATCTGGTGACTGTTGTAGCAACGCCTCCCGCCCCCAAGCTGGAACTCCCGCCCCTGAAGCTGGGCCAGATCACGGTGGACACCCCCGTGATCCTTGCCCCCATGGCCGGAATAACCAACTCCGCCTTCCGCAGGCTGTGCCGCGAATACGGCGGCGGACTGTACGTCGCGGAGATGGTCACCTCGCGTGCCCTCGTTGAGCGCACGCCGGAGTCGCTGCGCATCATTTCGCACGACGACGACGAGAAGGTCCGCTCGGTGCAGCTCTACGGCGTGGACCCGGTGACTGTCGGCCAGGCCGTCCGGATGCTCGTCGAGGAGGACCGGGCGGACCACATCGACCTCAACTTCGGCTGCCCCGTACCCAAGGTGACCCGGCGCGGTGGCGGTTCGGCCCTGCCCTGGAAGATCGACCTTTTCACCTCGATCGTCCAGACCGCCGTGAAGGAAGCCTCCAAGGGCAACGTCCCGCTGACCATCAAGATGCGCAAGGGCATCGACGAGGACCACCTCACCTACCTTGACGCCGGCCGCATCGCCCGTGATTCCGGAGTAGCCGCCGTCGCACTCCACGGCCGCACAGCGGCCCAGTTCTACTCCGGCCAGGCCGACTGGTCCGCCATCGCCCGCCTGCGCGACGCGCTTCCGGATATCCCGGTGCTTGGCAACGGCGACATCTGGTCCGCCGAGGACGCCGTCCGCATGGTCCGCGAGACGGGCGTCGACGGCGTCGTCGTTGGCCGCGGCTGCCAGGGCAGGCCCTGGCTGTTCGGCGACCTCATGGCAGCCTTCGAAGGCAGCGACCAACGGCACAAGCCGAACCTGCGCCAGGTGGCCGAAGGTGTGTACCGGCACGCCGAGCTGATGGTTGAAACCTTCGGCAACGACGAAGGCAAGGCACTCCGCGAGATCCGCAAGCACGTGGCCTGGTATTTCAAGGGCTACGTGGTCGGCAGCGAGCTGCGGACCAAGCTGGCCTTGGTGACCAGTCTCGAAGAGCTCCGTGGCACGCTCGACCAGCTGGACCTCGAGTCACCCTACCCGGGTGTAGACGCCGAAGGCCCCCGCGGCCGCGCGGGCTCGCCCAAAAAGCCGGCGCTGCCCAAGGACTGGCTGCTGAACCGCACCATGGACGCGGAGCAGTCGCGCGAGATCAGCCACGCCGAACTGGATGTGTCCGGTGGCTGAGACACGGACCGCAGCCCCGGTGCTGGCGGGCTACACCGGCCGCGACTGGGCACGCTGGGTGGAGGAGCCGGCCAAGAGCACGTACCGCTCCGACTTCGAACGCGACCGTGCCCGCGTCCTGCATTCCTCGGCGCTGCGCAGGCTCGGTGCAAAGACGCAGGTCGTCGCACCGGACACCGACGACTTCGTCCGCACCCGCCTCACGCACAGCCTCGAAGTGGCACAGGTCGGCAGGGAACTCGGCCGTGCGCTGGGCTGCGACCCCGACGTCGTGGACACCGCGTGCCTCAGCCACGACCTCGGCCACCCGCCCTTCGGCCACAACGGCGAATCCGCGCTGAACGAGGTGTCCCACGGGATCGGCGGCTTCGAGGGCAACGCCCAGACCCTCCGCCTGCTGACCCGCCTGGAACCGAAGGTGCTGGACGCTGACGGCCGCCCGGCCGGGCTGAACCTGACCCGGGCAAGCCTCGACGCGGCCGCCAAGTACCCGTGGTCGGCAGAGAACGCGCCGGTCATCCATGGGCAGCGGACCAGCAAGTTCGGCGCCTACGAGGACGACCTGCCGATTTTCAACTGGATCCGCGAGGATGCCCCGGACCGCCGCTCCTGCCTCGAGGCCCAGGTCATGGACCTTGCGGACGATATCTCCTACTCGGTGCATGACGTCGAGGACGCGATCGTGGCGGGGCACTTCCAGCTGCGCTGGATGGACAACCCGGACCACCGCGCCCGGGTGGTTGGCTACGCCAAGCAGTGGTACCTGCCGCACAATGATCCGGCGGCAATCGACGCGGCCCTGGCCCGCCTGGAAGCCACCAGTGTCTGGGTGCGCGAGGCCGACGGCAGCCGGAAGTCGATGGCTGCCCTCAAGGACATGACCAGCCAGCTCATCGGCCGTTTCTGCCAGAGCGCACTGGAGACCACCCGTGCCGTCTACGGGCCGGAAAACCTCACCCGTTACAACGCCGAACTGATCGTTCCTGATGAAACCGTGATGGAAATCGCCGTGATGAAGGGCCTGGCCACAACTTTCGTGATGACCACGGAACACCGGCAGCCGATCTACGAGCGGCAACGCGAGGTCCTGCACGCGCTCGTCACGGCGCTCAACGCCACCGGGGACCGCCACCTGGAGCCGATGTACGCTGCCGACTGGCGCGCCGCGGAAAACGACGCCGGGCGGTTGCGCATCGTGATTGACCAGGTCGCCTCGCTGACCGACGGCTCGGCGCTTGCCATGTATGAGCGGCTCGTAGGCAGCCTGCCCTCCCTGTGGTGACTGGTACGGTGACCGGCACCATAACGGGAGCATCGGCGTCGGACCAGCGCATTAGGATGGCACTGTGGCCGGCCTGATCAAGCGTGAAGATATCGACGAGGTGCGCCAGCGCACTGACATCAGGGAAGTCGTTGAAGGCTATGTGACCCTCAAGGTCGCGGGCCTGGGCTCTTACAAGGGTTTGTGCCCGTTCCACGATGAGCGTTCGCCCTCGTTCACGGTCCGCCCCCAAGTGGGCAGGTACCACTGTTTCGGCTGCGGCGAGGATGGCGACGTCATCTCCTTCGTGCAGAAACTGGACCACACCTCCTTCTCCGAGTCCGTGGAAAAGCTGGCTGCCCGGATCGGCTACGAGCTGCGCTACGAGGACGGCGGCTCGGGCCCGAACCGGGAGGACATCGGCCGGCGCCAGCGCCTGCTGGACGCCCATAAGGTCGCTGACGAGTTCTTCCGCGCCCAGCTGCTGACCCCGGGGGCCGCCGAGGGCCGCAACTTCCTCCACGGCCGCGGCTTTGACCGGGCCGCCGCAGAACAATTCGGCGTCGGCTACGCCCCGCAGGGATGGGACTCGCTGCTCAAGCACCTCCGCGGCCGCGGCTATACCGATGCCGAGCTCAAGCTCACGGGGATGTTTTCGGAAGGCGGCCGGGGAATCTACGACCGCTTCCGCGGCCGGCTGATCTGGCCGATCCGGGACATCGCCGGGGACACCATCGGCTTCGGAGCCCGCAAGCTCTACGAGGACGACCAGGGCCCCAAGTACCTCAACACCCCCGAGACCGCGCTCTACAAGAAGTCGCAGGTCCTGTACGGGATCGATCTCGCCAAACGGAACATTGCCAAGGACCGCCAGCTTGTCGTGGTGGAGGGCTACACCGACGTCATGGCCTGCCACCTGGCCGGCATCCCGACCGCGGTGGCAACCTGCGGCACAGCGTTCGGTACAGAGCACATCAAGATCGCCCGGCGGCTGCTGTCCGACGACGGCAGCGGCGGTGAGGTCATCTTCACCTTCGACGGCGATGCTGCCGGGCAAAAGGCGGCCTTGCGGGCCTTCGAAGAGGACCAGCGTTTCGTGGCCCAGACCTACGTAGCGGTGGAACCCGGGGGAGCGGACCCGTGCGAGCTGCGCCAAGCCAAGGGCGATTCCGCCGTCCGGGACCTCATCGGTACCCGGCGCCCCCTGTTTGAGTTTGCCATCCGCGCCGCCCTGAAACGCCACAACCTGGACACTGTCGAGGGGCGGATCGCCGCCCTGCGCGAGTCCGCGCCCGTGGTGGCCCAGATCCGCGACGCCGGCATCCGCCCTGCTTACGCCCGCGAACTGGCCGGCTGGCTGGGCATGCCGGTGGAGGAAGTCAGCCGGGCGGTCGGGGCGGCAACCAAACGTGCCGCGCAGGGCCCTGGGCCCTCCGGTGCAGCGCCGGTGCAGGCCCGGGCACAGGGCGCCGGTTATGGAGCAGGAGCGGGAGCGGGAGCCGCGCCCGGTGTCGCGCCGCTGCCGCCGTCGGCCGTTCTTCCGTCCTACAACCGGCCGGACCCGCGCGACCCCGTGGCCACGATGGAGCGCCAGGCGCTCGAGGTCGCCCTGCAGGAGCCCGGGATGCTGGAAGGCGAGACGTGGCAGCGGTTCTCTGAAGCCCGTTTCTCCACTCCCGCGTACCTGGCCGTCCATCAGGCGATCCGCGCCACCGGACTGGCCTCCGCGGGGGACCCCGTGCGGTGGGTGGAGCAGTTGCTGCAGGAAGTCCCAGAGCCGCTCCGGCCGCTCGTGTCCGAGCTTGCAGTCGTGCCGTTGCCGGCCAGCACAGCGGAAGCCGTACAGCGCTACTGCAGGGACATCCTGGCGCGCCTGTTCGAGCTCCAGATCACCCGGGTCAAGGCCGACAAGATGGGCCAGCTGCAGCGCCTGGACGCGGCCGCGGATCCGGAGGCCTTCCAGCGGCTGAACCGCGAGCTTATGGCGCTTGAAGTGGAGCGCAGGTCGTTGCGCTCCGACGGCTAGGGCGTCAATTTCGCTTCCGGGCGCAGGGTTTGCTAGGCTAGTACCCGCTTCATTCCTCCTTAGCTCAATTGGCAGAGCATTCGACTGTTAATCGAAGGGTTGCTGGTTCAAGTCCAGCAGGAGGAGCGCGCAGTCCCCGTCCCGGTTCCCCGGGGCGGGGACTTTTTAATACCCCCGTGGGGTATTGCGGGGTTTGGCCGAGCAGGGCGGGCCGCCGATTTCCATAGCGGCAAAACCTTTGCTAATGTCGTACCTGCTTCATTCCTCCTTAGCTCAATTGGCAGAGCATTCGACTGTTAATCGAAGGGTTGCTGGTTCAAGTCCAGCAGGAGGAGCGCGCAGGTCCCGCAGCCGGTAGACAACCGGCTGCGGGACCTTTTTTGTGCCCTGCACGTTGTGCCCCGCATTTTGTCCCCCGAGGTGCGGGTGAGGGCCGGGGCTCAGACGAAGAACATCTCCACCTGGAGGAACTGTTCAGCTTCCGCGACGGCGGCCTGGAACGCCTCAAGCTCGGTGGGGGACTTCCGCGGTTCGCGCGGATGCCACTCGTGCGGAGCTGAATGGACCTGGGTGAAGCCGCCGCCGGGCGGGGCGTAGAAGATGCCGAAGCGCTGTACCGGCCATTCCGGCGAACTCTCCGGGGCAACCAGAAGCGCTGATTCCTGGGCGGGGTTGTACCACTGGGCGATTGGACGCCGCCGGTCCTCCGTGAACAGCCCTCCCGCGAAGAGAGCCGCCGACTGGCGCCCCATTTGGTTGCACAGCCGATCCCACCACAGGGGCAGGATACCGGTGTCACACCGCTGCCACATGGTCGGAAGGGGCTGAGGGTCCTGCCGGTGGGGCACGTACCAACCTTATCGCCCGGAACCGACCCCGAACAGGGCCGCGGCAACGGGGTTTCCACACGCGCCGCACGCAGGATTGGACATGCTCCGCGCTGGTGCTGGACATGCTCCGCGCTGGGGTTGGCGGGTGGACATAGACCTCATATGTCCATTCCTGGCCGGGAAAAATGAGCATGTCCTCCCAGGGAGCTCAATCCGGGGTAGTGCCTGCGCCCGCGCAGGTGGGACATGCTCAGCGCTGGGGCTGCCCGTTGGACATGCTCCCTGCTGGGGCTGGCGGGTGGACATAGACCTCATATGTCCATTCCTGGCCGTGAAGATTGGGCATGTCCTCCCGGGGTCGTGCTTGTGCCCCTTGCGGGTTGGACATGCTCAGTCCGGCGCCCGAAGAATGGGCATGTCCTCCCGCGGGGCAGGAGGGTCCCGCCGGACCTAGTGGATCGAGGGGACGGTCCGCGGACGGACTACGAGCCAGAGGGCGGCCGCGGCCAGCAAGATGCAGGCGGCCTGTACTGCGCCCATCGGGGTTGCGGAGCCAAGGCCCAGCCAGCCGACCACAGGGGAGATCAGGCCGGCCATCATGAAGGTCGCCGCTCCGAGCAAGGAAGCCGCGGTTCCTGCCTGCGCGCCGTGCTTGGCCAGCGCCAGGACCTGGACGCAGGGAAAGGTGAAGCCGGCACCGAGAATGTAGAACCAGAGCGGCACCATGACCCCCCACAGGCCGAAGCCAAGCTGGTCGAAAATAACGATCAGCAGGGCCATGAGGAACATCCAGGCCGTGGAGCACGCCAGGATCCACTGCGGCGGGACGATGCGGATCAGCCGCGAGCTGGTCTGGACGCCCGCGACGATGCCCAGCGAGTTGATGCCGAAGAGCAGCCCGTACTGCTGCGGACTGAAGCCGTAGACGTTTTGGAAGAGGAACGGCGAGGCGGAAAGGTACGTGAACAGGCCCGCGAAATTCATGCCGCCCAGCATCAGCAGGCCCACGAAGACCCGGTCCTTGAACAGGACGCCGTAGCGCTGCCGGGCCGTCATCCCGGTCTTGCCGCGCAGCTCTTTCGGTAAGGTTTCCCGGACCACGAAGACCGCCGCGATGATCACACACGTCCCGTAGCTTGCCAGGAAAACGAAAATGCCCGGCCACGGCGTCAGCAGCAGCAGCTGCGAACCGATCACGGGGGCCAGGATCGGTGCGAGCCCGTTAACGAGCGCCATCCTGGAAAACATCCGGACCATGGCATAGCCGGTAAAGAGGTCACGGACCATCGCCATGGCCACCACTCCGCCGCCGGCAGCGCCGATACCCATCAGGACACGGAAGATTCCCAGAGTGGCGATATCTGAGGACAAGGCGGCTCCCAGCGAGGCGGTGATGTGCAGCGCCGTGGCCATAATCAACGGAGTCCGCCGGCCAAACTTGTCGCTCAGCGGCCCCACCACGAGCTGGCCCAGGGCGAAGCCCACGGTTGTGCCGGTCAGGGTCAGCTGCACGGCCGCTTCGGAAACGCCGAGGTCTGCCTCCAATGCCGGGAACGCCGGCAGGTACAGGTCCACCGTGAACGGCCCCAAGGCCGTCAGCGCGCCAAGCATGAGGATGTAGAGGAGCTTGCGACGGCGGCTCAGCGAATCGCCGGGAGTGGAGGGTGTAGTCACAGTGCTCAATCCTAGGCCCGCCTCACCGGCCCGCTGCGGCAGCGCGGGCACGCCACACCGCGCCCGCAAGGCCCGGCTACGCGCCCGAATGGTACTTTTGTCACCGGAGTGTGCGTCAAGCGGCGCAGACCGGTAAGCCCGCGCAAGCGGAATGACAGGTGTAACCAGTTAGGCGGAACCGATGAGCGGACGTCACAGCGGCGGGACAAGCGGCGGCACAAGCGGCGGGTTGCGTATTGCCGCGCTTCCCCGGACCCTGAAATGGATCTACAAGCTGGTGCCCCGGCAGCTTAACGACGAGATTGCCTTCGCGAAGATCGAACTTAAGCGCAAGGGCATCCAGCTGGGAGTCGCTGCCGCGTTCCTCGCCGTCGCACTGGTCTTCGTGGTGTTCCTGGTGATCGGCCTGATCGTGGCCGCCATCATGGGCCTGGCCACGATCATGCCCGCCTGGCTCGCGGCCCTGCTGGTCTGCGGCGTGTTCCTGCTGATTGCCCTGATCGTTGGACTGGTGGGGTACCGGAAATTGAAGAACGCAATGCCGCTGATGCCGGAAGAGACCGTCCGCGGCCTGAAGTACGACCTCGGCATCGCCAAGGAGGGCTCCGCCTTCGATCCGAAGCTTCTGGACCCCGACTCCCGCCAGTACAAGGCCGCAAAGGCGGCGAAGGCTGAGGCCGACGCCAAAGCGAAGGCGGAGAAGGAAGCCAAAAAGGCCGCCGAGCCGGAATTCGGCCCGCCGCCCACCGAGACGGAACTGCGGCTCCGGCTGCAACAGCGCCGCACGCACCTCACCGGAGTCCGCGACGAACTTACCGATGAGCTGGACGTCAAGACGCAGGCACAGGTTCTGCTTGCGATGGTCCAGGCCCGGTTCCGGGACGGCAAGGCGCAGCTCAGCTCCAAGGTGGCGAGCCTCAGGTCCTCCGCCACGGGCTCGTCCCGGACTCCCGCCTGGCTGAACGCCCAGGGCACGGCGGAGCAGCTGGGGCAGCGGTGGAAGCCGCTCGCTGCCCTCGCCGCGTCAACCGCTGCACTTGTATTCCTCTTGCGCAGACTGCTCAAGGGCTAGGCAGCCCGCTGAACTGCGACGCCCTGACGTTGCCGGCCACGGAGAGGGGGGAATGGATGAGATTCATCGGTGCTGGTGCCCGGCCCGGGCAGGCCCAGATCCACCACGACGCCGTCTTCACCATCCCCAACGTGCTGACCGTGGTCCGGTTCCTCGGCGTCCCGCTCTTCATCTGGCTCGTGCTCGGCCCGCGGGAATACGGATACGCCGCCCTGGTCCTGGCGGTCATGGCCAGCACCGACTGGGTGGACGGCTACATCGCACGGCGGTTCAACCAAATGTCCCATCTGGGCCGGATCCTGGACCCCATCGCCGACCGCCTGGCGCTCATCGCCGTTGCCGTGACCCTGGTTGTCGCCGGAGTTGTCGCGTGGTGGTATCTGACCGCCCTTCTCGTTCCGGACACCATATTGCTCGCGGTCTCGCTCCACTACTTCCGGGGCCACCCGGACCTGCCGGTCAGCCGGGTCGGGAAGATCCGCACCGGCCTGCTGCTGGCTGGCACGCCCCTGCTCGTGCTCTCCAAACTGGCCATCCCCGCGAGCGGGAGCTTCGCCGTCGTCGCCTGGATCTTCCTGGGACTCGGCCTCCTGGGGCACTGGATAGCCGGCTACAACTATCTGCGGGCCATCATCCGCAAGGGCAAGCGTCTTCGGGCCGGCAGCGCGGGGACCTCAGACGACGGCGGTCAGCGCTGATGGTATGGATTGCGGTATTGCTGGCGGTCCTCGGCGCCTGTTTCCTTGCCTTCGGTGCGCAGCGCCAGGGCAGCGCGGTCAAGGCCGACACCGGCGGGCTGGCGCTCAGCAGCCACGGCATGCTCCGCCTGATCCGCAGCCCCCGCTGGATGTTTGGCCTGCTGCTGCTGGCCACCGGCATGGTGATGAATGCGATTGCACTGGTCTCTGCACCGCTCACCGTAGTCCAGCCGATCGGGGCGATAGCCCTCGTCATCACCACGATCGTGAACGCCAAGGACCAGGGGCTCAGCATCAACCGGGCCACAGTGGTCGCCATTTCGGCGTGCGTCACGGGTTCAGCGCTGTTCGTTGTCCTCGCCGTCAATGTAACGCAGGAGAACCACCACGTCAGCGGCTCAGACGAGCTGACCATCGTGTTGCTGTTGGCCCTGGCCGTGGGACTGTTCGGTTCACTGGCGCTGATGTTCAAGCACCGGATGAGCGCCTTCATCTACATCCTCGGCGCGGGTGTGCTATTCGGCTTTGTGGCCGTGCTGACCCGGATCATCGGCAAGCACCTGCTCGATCCGAACGGCCTGGGTCTGCTGAATGTGCAGTGGTACTCCGTGGTCGCGATTGCGGCCGCCGGAGGACTCGGTTCGTGGTTTGTGCAGAGCGCCTACTCCGGTGGTCCGCCGGATCTGGTGATCGCAGGACTCACCGTTATCGACCCGATCGTGGGCATCGCGATCGGCATCGCGATCCTGGGTGAACTCCGGCCGGATGTCCACGCCGTCATGGCAATTGCAATGGGAACGGCCGCTTCCCTTGCTATCGTGGGAGTGATAGCCCTGTCCAGACACCACCCCGAGGTGACCAAGCGCAAGAAGGACGCGCGGAAGGCCGCCGGCCGGTCGTCCTAGGGCATCCGCACCAGACTTCAGCAGCCGGCCACCGCCAGCGCCGACGGCCAACCGGCCACCACAGCCCCAGCTGCCCGCACCGTGACCACCAGGAGCTCCCCACGTGACCATGCCTGACACCCAGCGCCCGCTGACCATCCTGATCGCCGCGGACACCTACCCGCCGCACGTCAACGGGGCCTCCCAGTTCGGTTACCGCCTGGCCAGGGGGATGACGGCCCGCGGGCACGAGGTGCATGTCCTTGCCTGCCGAGCTGACAAGGGCAAGAGCTTCACCGAGTTCCGGGACGAGGCAACCGTCCACCGGCTGCGGTCCCATTCGGTGCCGACCCACGAGTACTTCCGGGTCACCTTTCCCTGGGAGATCAAGAAGGAAATCAGCCTGCTGTTCGACCGCGTCCAGCCCGACGTCGTGCACATCCAGAGCCACTACATGATCGGCGAGCATGTACTTTACGAGGCCGTGAAACGCGGCATCCGGATCGTTGCCACCAACCACTTCATGCCGGAGAACCTGAACCCGTTCCTGCCGTTCCCGCAGTGGTTCAAGGACATCATCGGGCGCATCTCGTGGAAGGACATGGGCAAGGTCATGGGCCAGGCCGACGTCG